>DATMJE010000232.1:0-14935 GCA_035553995.1 Usitatibacter sp.
CAACATCGCGATGAATGCGGTGATCGCCGCGATCGTGAGGAATCGCAGCGGCGGAATGCGCCGCAGCGCCCACAGCGCCACGCCCAGCCCCAGCAGCACGAAGGCACTTCCGGGATGGCACAGCATGGCGAGCGCGATGCAGGCACCGGTTGCCGTCGCCACGCGCCAGTCGGAGATCGCCTCGCGGCTCGGGTTGAGCATGATGGCCGTCGCGAGCGCGATGTAGCCGACCGGAAAGAGCTTGGGCCAGGTGAAGAGGCCGTTGATGAACGCGAAGCCGGAAAACATCCCCGCCGCGAGCGCCATGAACAGGGCGCCGGGCGCGATGCGGAAGCTTCGCAGCAGCAGCCACATTCCCGGCACCCAGAGCGCCTGCAGCAGCGTCGCCTGCACCTGGTAATGCACCTCGGCGCGCGGCAGGAGTGCCGCGCCCGACGCCAGGAAATACGCGGTCTGCAACGGCGGCCGGTCGCTGCTCAGCCACTGCAGGCTCATGGGGACGGCCAGGCGGTCCGTGGCGACCTGCTGCGCGAAGATGAACGGCAAGTGGTTGTCGTACGGCAGCTCGAGCGCGAAGTGGTGCTGCACGATTTCCAGCGGGGATTGAAAACCCGAAGGCGCGAGGCCGAACGCGAGCACGAAGAGCGCGTACGACGCCCACACGACGGTGGCGATGCCGAGCGGCGCCGCGTGGCCGAGGGCATCCCGATCGAGCCGCGCGAGCAGCGAGCCCGCCATCGCCGCGCTCGCTGCGATCCAGGCGACCGAAGCCAGCGCGCCGCCCGTGGGGCTCGCCCACCAGATCCAGAAGAGGACGAACGCCGCGAGGCCGCCGCCGGCGAGCCCGCAGAGCGCGAGGACGGTCGCATCGCGCATCCCCGCGCGAAGGCAGGCGAGCACGACCGCCGCCATGGGCAGCGCGACGAGCACCGCATGCCAGGCGAGGAGCAGGACCAGCATCGCCGCATGGCCCGTCGCGAACATCGCCGCCGCGATGATGGCAGCGAGGGCGGCGCCGATGCGCGCCCAGGCAAGCCGGCGGCTCAACCCCTGCGCCCGACGAGCGTCAGGAACTCCTCGCGCGTGGCGAGATGCTCGCGGAAGCTGCCGAGCACGGACGAGGTGATCATCACCGAGTTCTGCTTCTCCACGCCGCGCATCATCATGCACAGGTGGCGCGCTTCCATCATGACGCCCACACCCTTGGCGCCGGACTCGTTCATGACGACCTCGGAGATCTGCTCGGTGAGCCGCTCCTGGAGCTGCAGCCGGCGCGCAAACATGTCGACCAGGCGCGCGAGCTTGCTCACCCCGAACACCTTGCCGTCGGGGATGTACCCGATGTGGCAGCGCCCGAAGAACGGCAACAGGTGGTGCTCGCAGAGGCTGTAGACCTCGATGTCCTTCACGATGACCATGCTGCTCGTGGCCTGCGTGAAGAGCGCCTGGTTGATGACGGTGCCGAGGTCCTGGCGATACCCGTGCGTGAGGAACACATAGGCCTTGGCCACGCGCTCCGGCGTCTTGAGGAGGCCTTCGCGGTCCGGATCCTCGCCCAGCTCGACGAGGATCTGACGGACGAGTCCTGCTATTTTTTCGGTGTTCGGCTCCATCATTTTCCCCGTGTCCTGTCGGCGCCGGCTGTCGGACGCGTTAGAGCGGCAGGAACCCCCCCTGCGTTCCCGAATCGTACCCTTCTAGCGACTGTTTCCCGGGGGTTTGCCATGAAACGCGCAGTTCTCTGGATCGTCGCTGTCGTGCTGCTGCTGCCGGTGGCACTGATCGCGGCCGCATTGATCGTGGTGCAGTCCGGCTGGGCCGAAGGCAAGGTCGAGCAGGCGTTGAGCACCAGGCTCCATCGCGAGGTCGAGGTGAAGGGCATCGGCGTGAAGCTCGGCTGGCCGCCCTTGCTCACCATCGCGCACCTGCGCATCGGCAACCCCGATTGGGCGAAGAACAGGAACCTCGTCGACGCCGACGGGCTTTACGCGCGCGTCGCCATCCCGCCGTTGTTCCGTGGCCTGGTCGTCGTGCCTTACGCCGGTGCCAGCCGCGCGAACGCCGGGCTCGAGCTGGATGGCGACCAGGCCACGTGGCGCTTCGGGCCGAAGTCCAACGAGCCCTCGAAGCTCTACCTCGGCATGATCTACATGGAGGACGGGCACGTCGAGTTCATCGACCGCGCCGAGAAGACCGACATGAAGGTCGACGTGAAAGGCAGCGCCGGCGCGCAGGGCCTCATCACCGCCAACGGCACCGGGACCTTTCGCGGCGAGCAGGTCAAGGCCACTGCGCGGCTTCCGCAGCTGGATCCGCAAAACCAGTCGCCGCTCAACGTTTCCGCCGAAGCGAGCGTCGGCCGCACGCACGGAAAGATGGACGGCACTCTCACGACGGATGGGCAGGAGCTCGACGTGAAGCTGGATCTTTCCGGGCAGACCTTCAAGGACCTGGACAAGCTCACCGGCATGCTGCTGCCGGATTCGCCGCCGTATTCCATCCACGGCCGCCTGCGCCACGTGAAGAACGACTGGGTCTTCGATCCCTTCCAGGGCAAGGTCGGCGTGAGCGACCTGCGCGGCGCGCTCACCTACGGCAAGGGCTCCGAGCGTCCGTTCCTCAAGGCCAATCTCAAGTCGAAGCTGCTCGACATCGGCGACCTGGGCCCGCTCATCAAGGCACCGCCGCGCGAGGGCTCGGGCAGTCCCAAGTCCGCGGAGCAGCAGCAGAAGGCCGAAGCGTTGAAGGTGAAGGACCGGATGCTGCCCGACGAGCCGTTCAGCACCGACTCCTGGGGCAAGATGGACGCCGACGTGACGCTCGACGCCGAGCGCATCCAGCGGCCGGAGCAGTTGCCGCTGCAGGCGCTCTCCACGCACCTCGTCCTCAGGAACGGCGTCATCACGCTGGACCCCCTCAACTTCGCGATGGCCGAGGGCGTGGTGAAGACGACCGTCATGCTCGACGGCACGAAGAAGCCGATGCACGGCACGCTGAAAGCCGACGTGCAGGGCCTGCAGCTCAAGGCTCTCTTCCCGACGTTCAAGTCGATGGAGGACGCGCTCGGCACGCTCTATGCGCATGCCGAGCTCGACGGACACGGGCAATCCATCGCCGGGCTCCTCGGCACCGGCAACGGCCAGGCGAGCCTCGCCGTGGGGGGCGGGCGCGTGAGCAGCCTCATCCTAGAGCTGGTCGACCTGCACGTTCCCGAGATCGTGATGCTGCTCGGCAGGAACTACCAGCAGTCCAACCTCAACTGCGCCGTGAGCACCTTCAACGTGAAGGACGGCGTCGCGGCCATCGACTCGCTCGTGATCGATACCGACACCAACGAGATCCGCGGGGGCGGCAATATCAGCCTCAAGGACGAGACGGTGCAGATGGAGGTGAAACCCTACGCCAAGCACCCGACGATCATCTCGCTCAACTCGCCGCTGATCATCAAGGGCAAGTGGAAGAAGCCGCACGGTTACCCGGAGCCGATGCACCTCGCGGCGAGGGCGGGCGGGGCGCTTGCGCTCGCCGCCGTTTCACCGCCGCTGGCGCTCCTGGCGCTCGTCGATACGGGCAAGGGCAAGGACCAGGACTGCGGCAAGTACCTGGCCGAAGCCAAGGCGCGCGGCGCCAAGCCCAAGGGCGACGTCCCCCAGTCGAAGGAACCCTTGCAGCGCGCCAAGGCGGGCGAGAAGCCCTCGCAGGCGCCGAGCTGAACGCAGCCCGTCAACAGCGACCTCGCCGGTTGCCGGATCCGGGCTGCGTCACGAATCAGGTGTTGGTATCGTCGGCGGGGATGGTGCGCGGGTCGGGGAAGGCGGGCCCGCCGCCACCGTGCGAGGTGCCGGACGTGGGCGCATCGAGCCCGTAGGACGTCATCGACAGCGAGCCCATGTCGTAGCCATCGACGATGATGGTGGCGGCTTTTCCGGCGGCGTGCGCGAGCCCGGCCAGATACAGCAGCGGCAGCCAGTGCTCCGGCGTCGGCACGGCCAGCGGATAGTCGGGATGCGCGGCGAGGTCCAGCACGCGCCCGGGCTCGGTCGTCATGGCCTGGCGCACGGCCTCGTCGAAGCGCACCGCCCAGTCGAAGGCGGCGTCGGGACGCTGCCAGTCGATGCGGCGCAGGTTGTGCACGATGTTGCCGCTTCCCACTACCATGATGCCGCGGTCTCGCAGCGGGGCGAGCCGCGCACCGAGCTCGAAGTGATAGCGCGCGTCCTGCGATCCGTGGATCGAGAGCTGCAGGACGGGCACGTCCGCTTTCGGGAAGACGTGCGCGAGCACGGACCATGTTCCGTGATCGAGTCCCCAGGCCTCGCCGTCGAGGCCCGCGTAGAGCGGCTTGAGCACCTCCACCACTTCCTGCGCGACATCGGGCGCGCCCGGCGCCGGGTACTCGAAGGCGAAGAGCTCCTTCGGGAAGCCGAAGAAGTCGTGGATCGTGCGCGGCCGCTCCATCGCGGTCACCGCCGTACCGTTGATGTACCAGTGTGCGGAGATCGCCAACACCGCGCGGGGACGGGGCACGGAACCGCCGAACGCGCGCCACGCCTCGGTATAGCGGTTGCGCGCGAGCGTGTTCATCGGGTTGCCGTGGCCGAGGAAGGCGGCGGGCATGCGCGGCGTCTGCGCCATGGGGTCGTTCTCCGCTAGAATTTGCACATGGCCGATGCGACCGAATTCCTGCGCGTGCTCGAGCGCGGGCCTTCCGATTCGCGTTGCGTCTTCAACCCCTGGCGCGACCACGACGAGCGAGATCGCACGCCGCGGCGGGCCATGCCGGAAAAGCGCCGCGACAACATGCAAGCGTACATCGACGCGCGCCGAGCGACCGCCCGGGTGATCCTGCTGGGCGAGGCGCCGAGCCACCGCGGCTGCCGGTTCACCGGCATCGCGTTCTGCTCGGAGGTGGAGCTCACCCACAAGGCAGGCCTGGTCGCGAAGCGCCCGCTGGAGCTCACCAGCGCCGCGAGCGCGACGAAGCCCATGCGCGAGCGAAGCGCCGCCGTGATCTGGGGCGAGCTCGAGCAGGGCGGCTGCGCACGCGAGGTGGTGCTGTGGAACGCATTCCCGTGGCACCCCTACCGCGCCCCGGCCGAAGCGGGCGAAGCCACCGTGGGCCCCTGCGGGCCGTCGAGCAATCGCAAGCCGCGCAACACGGAAGTGGAGGAGGGGCGTGAAGCGCTCGCCGCCCTGATGCGCTGCTTCACGCACGAGCTCGCCATCTTCGCGGTGGGCAAGGTCGCGGAGCAGGCACTCTCGCGCTGGCCCCAGTTCGCCTGCGCCGGCTATATTCGCCACCCGGCCCAGGGGGGCGAGTCGCTCTTCCGGTCGCAATTCCGCGCGCAGGTGCTCGCCCGCCTATGAACGCGATCCTCGACGGGCTCGAGACGCCCTCGCTGCTGCTGGACACGGTCCGGCTCGAGCGCAACTGCGAGCGCATGCGGTCGCGCGTGCACTCGCAGGGCGTGATGCTGCGCCCGCACGTGAAGACCGCGAAGAGCGTGGAGGTCGTGCAGCGCGCGCTCGATGCGCCCGCCGGGCCGATCACGGTATCCACCATCCGCGAGGCCGAATACTTCTTCGACTTCGGCTTCCGCGACTTCCTTTATGCGGTCGGCATCGTGCCCGCGAAGGTGCCGCGGCTTGCCGCCCTGTGCAAGCGCGGCGCGCGCATCGCGACCATCGTCGACGACGAGCAGGCAGCGCGCGCCTTCGTCGTGGCGACCGCGAAGGCCGGCGTTCGGATACCGGCGCTCATCGAGATCGACAGCGACGGGCATCGGGCGGGAGTGCGTCCCGGCGAAGCGCGCCTGTTCACGATCGCGGAAGCCCTCGGTGCGGTCATGGGAGGCGTCATGACGCATGCGGGCGACTCGTACAACTGCAACGGCACCGATGCCATTCGCGACATGGCCGCGCGCGAGCGCGCCGCCGTCGTCAATGCGGCGGACGCACTGCGCTACCGCGGGCTGCCATGCCCGGTCGTGAGCGTGGGCTCCACACCCACCGCGACATTCGCGGAATCGTTCGCCGGCGTGAGCGAGGTGCGCACGGGCGTCTACATGTTCCACGACCTTGTCATGGCGGGCCTCGGCGTGTGCGCGATCGACGACATCGCGATCTCGGTGCTGGCGAGCGTGATCGGCCACCAGCGGGAGAAAGAGTGGGTGCTGGTGGACGCGGGCTGGATGGCGATGTCGCGAGACCGCGGCACGGCGCGGCAGGCCGTGGACCAGGGTTACGGGCTCGTCTGCGACATCGATGGGCGCCCGTTCGGCGACCTCGTGGTGTCCGAGGCGAACCAGGAACACGGCATCGTCACCCGTCGCGATGGCGGCGCGATCGACTTCGCGCGCTTCCCGATCGGCTCGCGCGTGCGCATCCTGCCCAACCACGCGTGCGCCACTGCGGCCCAGCATGCCGAATACCAGGTGCTGCGCGAGGACGGATCGCACGAGGTGTGGGAGCGGTTCAACGGCTGGTGAGCGGCGCTTGCGCCGGGCTTAGCCTCGCCGGTTGTTTCGGAAGTTATTGCCGCTCTGGCGGAGTTTGTTTCCGCGCATGGCCCGCGGCCACACCCTTAGCTCCAGAGTGCAAGTGCTCGCCTCATGAGTGGGCACGTTCATTGCAGGGCGAGGTTCCGTTCATCACGCTCCGGAGGCAACATGCCTGACAAGGAAACGATACGACGTGCCGAGCGCGACAAGCGCGCCGGCAAGTCGGCGAGCACCCAGGCGGGGGAGTTCGTGCATCGCGAGATCGACCAGATCCGCAAGGGCAAGCATGGCGCGAAGAACGCGCGGCAGGCCATCGCGATCGGGCTTTCGGAAGCGCGACGCGCGGGCGTGGACGTCCCCGAGAATCCGAATCGCCGGTCGTCCGCGAAGTCGTCGCGGAAGCCCAGGCGCTCGGCGGCGTCGACGCGGTCGGGCTCCTCGCGCTCTTCGGGGACCAGGCGCAAGGCATCGGCGAGCCGCTCGGGCGGCAAGCGGGCGAGTGCCACCCGCAGCACCGGGACCCGCAGCACCACGCGGCGCACGTCATCGCGCAGCGCAACGTCGTCCCGCAAGACCACGCGCAAGGCCTCGTCGCGCCGCGCTTCTCCGACCCGCAAGGCTTCGGCTCGCAAGACTTCGGCTCGGAAGACTTCGGCCCGGAAGACTTCGGCTCGGAAGACTTCGGCTCGGAAGACCTCGGCTCGGAAGACTTCGGCTCGCAAGACATCGGCTCGCAAGACGTCGGCTCGCAAGACATCGACCCGCAAAGCGGCGACCCGGAAGGCCGGCTCGCGCAAGACCTCGGCACGCGGCAGCACGCGTCGCAGCACCAGCACCGGCGGCCGCAGCACCGCACGGCGCAGCACCGCGCGCAGCTCGACCAGCCGCGCCCGCGCGTCGCTCAAGGCATTGAAGAAGTTGCCGCGCAGTGCCGCGTCGCACCTCGCCCTGTCGCGCCAGGCGCACCGCGTCGCACGGTCGCGGACCAAGACGGACCGTTCGGCCGCCGCCCGCAGGGGCGCGCGCACCCGCGCCCGCCGCTAGCCCGATAAATCGGGACGTACCCCATTTCCCTCATTGCGGAATTCCGTTCCGCTATACGGGAAATCGGGTCCGTCCCGATTTTCGTCATTGCGGAACCACGTTCCGCTATACGGAAATGGGGTACGTCCCGATTTTCAGGCGGCGCGGGGCATCCGCGGCTTGGCGCCGAGCTGGCGCAGCTCGCGGCCGAGGAAGGCCGCGATCGCGCGCATGCCGTATTTGCCCGCTTCGGCTTCGGCGGCGGGGTTGTAGTTCGTGTTGGTATTGACGTCGTAGGTGTAGATCTCACCCGCGGCATCCTGGATGAACTCGATGCCCGCGACGCCGATGCCGTTCTCGGCAAGGAAGCGGCGATAGGTCTCGATGATCGGGTGCGAGAAGCCCTCGACGATGCGGAAGCGCGGCGCAGCGGACGCCGGCGCGGCCAATTGCGCAAGCGGCGCTTCACCCTCGCCCACGGGACAGAAGGCATCACCGACCTGGCAGACATCGGCGGGGCAGAGCTCGAAGCCGAGCGACGTATCCACGCGAACGGCGTAGAGGAACTCGCCGCCCACGAACTCCACGCGCGTGATGAAGGGCTCCGTCGCGCGGATGTATTCCTGGATCAGCGTGATGCCGTCGACCGAATCCTCGAACGCGGGACCGGACACGTGTTCCTCGAGTGCCGCGACCGATTGGAAGAGCTTCACGCCCAGACCCTTGCCCGCGCGGTTGTGCTTGGTGATGAAGGGGCCCTTCATGCGGCGGGCGGCATCGACGATGTGCTTGCGGCCGACCGCCGCGATCGTGTGCGGCGTGCGGATGCCGTAGCCCTTGAGCGTCTCGTACTGCAGGACCTTGCTGATCTCGAGCCGCAGCGCGCGGCTATCGTTCACGACGCGGCGGCCGTGCGATTCGAGCCACGCCAGCACGCCACCCGTGAGCTCGGCTGCGTACCGGTGGTCGCGCGTGTGCGACGAGGCGCTCATGCGGTTGTAGAACACGCCCTGGGGGGGCGCTTCGGCGAGGTCGAGCAGGCCCTCGCTCAGGAACCACTCCTCGAAGGGCAGATCGAGCTCCGCGAAGGCGGCGCGCAGCGGCTCGACCCAGGCGTCGTTCTCGTGGATGACGTAGATTCTTGACATGGCTTTCTCCTCGTAACTCTTGAGGATAGCCAATGGTTTGATTCCGGAAAAATAACTAATTGTTCGTTATTAATTACTTGTGGCGATTAGCTGGGGGCTTCGAGCGGGGTCCTCACCACGAGAGGACCGGAGGACACAAAGGGTGGCACAGAGGAAAACCGCTGTATGTGAATCGCGGCTGCGGCAAACGTAGCCATGAATTCATACGTTTGGTTTCCTCTGTGCCACCCTTTGTGTCCTCCATTCCTCTCGTGGTGAATTCCGCGCTTGCGTCGAGTCGCCGTCCGCGACTGGCCCCGCTACTCCGCCCGGATGTTCGCCGCCTTCACGACCTTGCCGTACTTGTCGAGATCGGCCCGAATCTGCGCGGCGAGCGCCTCCGGCGTGCCGGGCGTGGCCACGATGCCGAGCGTGGCGAGCTTCTCCACGATCGCGGGGTCGGTGAGCACGGCATTGAGCTCGCGGTTGAGGCGGTCGATGATCGGCCGCGGCGTCTTGCCGGGAGCGAGCACGGCGACCCACGAGCTGGACTCGAAGTCCGGCACGCCGCTTTCGATGAAGGTCGGAACGTCCGGCAGCGACGGGGAGCGCTTGTAGCTCGAGACTGCGATCGCGACGAGCCGCCCCTGCTTCACGTATTGCAGCGCCCCCGCGACCGCGGTGAACACGAGCGGGACGTTGCCACCGAGCGCGTCGCTCATCGCCTGGCCGCCGCCCTTGTAAGGGATGTGCGTGAGGTTGGCGCCGGTGCGCAGCTTGAGGAGCTCGCCCGCGATGTGCGGCGTGCCTCCGACCCCGGACGTGCCGTACGACACGCCGTTCGGCTGCTTCTTCGAATACGCAATGAGCTCCTGCAGCGTCTTCGCGGGAAACGACGGGTGTGCGACGAGGATGAGCGTCGCATCGCCGATCTTGCCGACGGGTGCCAGGTCCTTCGTCACGTCGATGGGAAAGTTCGGGAACACGTGCGGGTTGATGACGAGCGTGCCGTCGAAGCCCAGCACGAGCGTGTAGCCATCGGGTGCCGCAACGGCCACCTGCTGCGTGCCGATGTTGCCCGAGGCGCCGGCCTTGTTCTCCACGACGATCGGTTGCCCGAGGCGCTTGCCGAGCGCTTCGGCGACGAGGCGCCCGCTCGTGTCCGTCACGCCGCCGGGCGCGAACGGCACGATGAGGCGGATCGGTCGTTCGGGATATTCGGCGCGTGCGGCGATCGAGAGGAGTACGAGCGCGGCGGTCGCGAGCAGCTTCTTCATTGCGGATCCCCTCATTCGGCGTGGCGTTTCTCGAATTCCCAGATGTCCTCGAAGCCCATCAGGCGCGTGAGCGCGCCGAAGTCCTCGAGCTCGACGGGTGCGCCCTTCGACGAGCCGTGCTCGCGAATATGAGCGTACATGTCGTGCATCGCCTTCACCGCGGCGAGCAACGCACTCACCGGGAAAATCGCAATCCGGTAGCCGAGCGCTTCGAGATCCTCGCGCGACAGCACCGGCGTTCGTCCCTTCTCGACCATGTTCGCCACGAGCGGCACGTCGAAGCGCTCGCAGATCGTGCGCATCTCCTCCACCGATTCCGGCGACTCGATGAAGAGGATATCGGCACCCGCGCGCGCATAAGCCTCCGCGCGTCGCAGCGCTTCATCGAGACCGAGCGCGGTGCGCGCATCGGTGCGCGCGATGATGAGGAAGTCGCGGCTCGCGCGCGCTTCCACCGCGACGCGGATCTTGCGCACCATGTCTTCCATCGCGATCACGCGGCGTCCGGGCGTGTGGCCGCACTTCTTCGGGAATTCCTGGTCCTCGAGCTGGATCGCGGAGGCGCCCGCTTCCTCGTAGCCGCGCACCGTGTGACGCACGTTGAGCAGGCCGCCGTAGCCCGTGTCGCCGTCGGCGATGAGCGGTGCCTGCGCCATCGAGGCCATCTGCTTCACGCGCCCGACCATGTCGCTGTACGTGGCGAGGCCCGCATCGGGAAGCCCCAGGTGCGAGGCCACGGTGCCGAAGCCGGTCATGTAGAGCGCCTCAAATCCGAACGTCGCGGCCAGCCGCACGGACACCATGTCGTGGACGCCGGGCGCTACGAGAAGGCGGCGTTGCTGCAGTCGTTGTCGCAAGGCGGGATCGGGCATGGTTCGCAGCATGGCGCAGTGCGCGCGCTGCGGCAAACGGTCGCGGGGCCGCGGAAAAACCGTTATAATTCCTGTTCTTCGCGCCCGTAGCTCAGTTGGATAGAGTACCTGGCTACGAACCAGGGGGTCGTGGGTTCAAATCCTGCCGGGCGCGCCAGATGATGCAAAAAAGGGCCAGTCTTTCGACTGGCCCTTTTTCTTATTCCTTCGGCAATTTCCCTTGCGTCCGTCGCGCAGCAGGATCCGCCTACCGCGAGCGGTCAGTGCGTGCAGGCGATCGACGTTACCACCCCGTTACCCGCATGGCCGGGGTTGGGACCGTAGCCTTCGTCCTGGTGCACGAGGACGATTTCCTGGATGTCGCCACTCAGGTTCGGTCCGTTCTTGATGACGGTGGAAGTGACGATGACCGCGATATCCGCGGCGATCGTGGCCGGCGGGGACGAGCTGTTGCCCGGCAGCGATTCCCAGAAGCCGCCGCAAACTATCTCGGCACGCGTGGCGAATCCCTTGAAGCTGGCCCGGGAAGCGCCGGGGCTGGTGAGGCCGCTCATGACGTTGTTCTTCCACCATTGCGCACCCCAGAAGTTCACGACATTACCTACCGCGTGCGGCTCGACATCCCCGATCACGAACACCGGCAGGAGGGGCGGAACCGGCGGCGGGGGCGGAGGAGTGGCGCCGCAAAAGTCGACTGTGGTTCCGGTCAGCGTCACCGCGCCTGTCCGTAACACGGTCGTGCCCGTGCCACCCGCCGAGACTTGCCCGGTCAAGCCGCCACGGGTAAGGGTGATGTCCGCACCCGCGAGAATGCTTCCGATGAAGACCGAATCCGTCAGCGTGGCCGCTTGCGCAGTCCACCAGAACACGCTGTTGTCGCATGTCGCTCCGCCCGTCACGACGACGTTGAAGCCGGTGCCGGTGAGTGCGCCGGTGCCGCTGGTGCCGACCCTGAAGATCCACGTATCGGTGGCGGACCCGACCAGCGTCAACGTGCTGTTCGTCACGGTCACCGCCGCGTCGTAGCAGTAGACGCCGGGCAGGAGATTCGCTCCGGCCAGGGGCACATTATTGAAGTCGCATGGCGGCTGGGTCCGGAGGCTTTCGTAGTCGGCGAGAAAGGTCGCGTAAGCGCCCTGTGCGGCTGGAGTGCCCGCTTCTGCCGTGATCGTGCAACCCGTATTGGTGATGGTGCCGGGATTGGCAAGACCCACGTTTCCTTGAACGGTGGAACCCGTACAGGTCACCGCCGCGCCAGCCAGCACGGCGAAATCCTCCGCTGCATCAGCCGATGCGGAGGAGACAAACCCGCACGCCAACGAGATCGCCAAGGTGGCGATGGAATGAACACGTCTCATGATTTTGTTCTCCTGGCAAGCAATGATCCAAGCGCTCGCTGTTCACGCCGCGGTCAGCCCGCAAGCGTTGCTTCGCGATACGTTGCCGCAACACTAGTCCGCGGCCGGTTGAATTTCGGTGCGGTGTCGCACGTAGCGCGCTTATTCAGTGAACGGGCGGACGAACGGGAGCGCTAAGTTCGCTATCGAACAGACGGGCGGAGCCGCTCCTGCCTTGTCGTTCTGGAGGGCACTGCAAGCCCCGTCGCGCGCCCCGGGCTCGAACGAGCGCGTCAGCTCCGATTGGGCGTACTCTCCGACCGCTGCCACCCCGCAGCATCCCCAACCACCGGAGAACGCCCATGAAGACGAAGCCGAAACGCGCAGTCGCCGCAGTCGCCGCCGCCGCCACGGTCGCGGCCGTCATGGCCGCCGATGGCGATGCCGGCTCGAAACCTCCGCGCTTCGCGCCGCTCACGATCGAGCAGCTCAACGTGTACCAGAAGCCGTTGGGCGAGCAGATCATGAAGGTCTCGAGCGTCGGGCTTTCCGGGCCGTACAGCCCGCTGCTGAGAAGCCCGGTCCTCGGCCAGCGCATGTTCGACCTGCTGTACTACCTGCGCTGGAATACCTCGGTGCCGCTGCGGCTGAACGAGATGGCGATCCTCATCATCGGCCGCCAATGGCGCTCGCAGGTCGAGTGGTTCGCGCACGCGCCGATCGCCGCCAGGGCAGGGCTCTCGCCGGACATCATCGCCGACCTCAAGGCGCAGAAGCGGCCTCGGAACATGAAGGACGACGAGGCCATCGTCTACGACCTGGTGACCGAGCTCACCACGACGCACAAGCTCTCCGACGACACGTTCGCGCGCGCGAAGCAGATCCTGGGCGAGCAGCAGGTGGTCGACCTGACCACGGTCGCCGGCACGTACGTCACCGTCGCGATGATCCTCGAGATGGCGCAGGAGGGCGTGCCGGCCGGCAAGGAGCCGCCGTTCAAGGCTGGCGATCCTTAAGCCGTCTCACGTGGAAAAAGCCGAAATCCAAAGCGCGTACCTTCCGTATCTTTCGCTGGCCGTTCCGCCGACACTGCCCGGATAACGACGGAATCGAATCTGCCGACACAGCTGAGGAGCTTGCATGGAGGCGATTGTCCAGTTCCAGCTCACCGGCCGCGGCGGGACACCGTCGAAGCTGGACGGCTCGAGCGATACCTGGCCGCACGATCTCGGCTCGCAGATCATGAGCGGCTTCGCCGACGCCGGCGTGACCGACTGGATGATCGGGCCGCCGACCCGCGGGCAAAACCTCGGCAACGGCTACGACGTCAAGACGCTGTACGACTACGGCGATGTGTCTCCGACGCGCTATGGCGCCCGCAAGCTCTTGCTGCGCCAGTCGGCGGTCGCCAAGGCGAACGGCATGGGATTCCATACCGATGCGGTCCTTGCGCATCGGGACGGCGGCGCGCACTCCAGCTATGAATTTCCCACGCCGAGCGGCGGCATCCTGCGCATGCCGCTCGACAGGACGTGCTTCGTCAATCTCGATCCCCACAAGGGACCGGTCATCCCCAAGGATCACGTCGCGGTTCCCAGCGAGGACTTCGCGTACCTCTTCGGCGAGCAGATCAGCTATTTCTCCGGCTACTACAAGGACGGCCGGAACGAGCATGGCCCCGGCTACCCGCTGCGGGAAGTGAAGAAGGCGATGCGCTATGCCCGGGAAGCGATCGGGTTCGACGGCATGCGCGTCGACAACATCAAGTCGATGGACCCGGAAGTGATCCGGCAGGTCCAGGCCGAGACCGGGATGTGGGCGGTCGGCGAGGACTGGTCCAGCAACCTGGACCAGATGCTGTGGCTCATCTTCGGCAGCCCGCTCGGCGGGCGATGCTCGCTGTACGACTACCCGCTGTTCTTCGAGCTGCGGAACATGTGCAACAACACCGCCAAGTACGACATGCGCCGCCTGCAGTCGGTGGGCTTGTACCAGCGCGCACCGTTCAACGCGGTCACCTTCGTCAACAACCATGACCTCGATTCCCGGAACACGCGCGTCCTGAACAACATGCCGCTGGCCTACGCGATGGCGGCAACGGTGCCGGGGCTCTTCGGCATCTATGCAAAGGATTGGCTCGAGGGCCTGGGCTACGGCTACGACGACAAGCTGATCAACGACCTGTGGTTCCGGCGCTTCGCGGCACAGGGGGAAATGGTGTGGCGCTGGCTCGACCCTCAATTCGTCGTCTACGAGCGCCTGGGCTCGGCAGAGGCGCCCGGCGGGCTCGTCATCCTGAACAACGACTCGTGGAATGCGGGCGGCTATTGGGTCACGGTGCAGACGCACTGGCGCAACACCTGGCTGCACGACTACAGCGGCCACATGCCTCAGAACGTCAAGACGGATAACGACGGCCGCGTGCGCATCGGCGTGAAGCGCAACGACTACGGCACCGGTTACTCGTTCTACGCGCCCGACGGCTTGCAAAGCCGGCACGTCGAGGTTCGCGGCCAGGCCGCGGTGCAGTGCTTCGAGGGTGCGAACGATCTTTACTTCCCGCCGGCAACCCCGGCCGGCACACCGGGGATGTCGATCTGGTGCGCCGCCGACAAGCCCATCCACCTCGAACCCGTGCACGGCGACGTGGACTATGAAGTGAAGGACGACGGCGGGCACGTGGTCGTCCCGCGCGGCCGGCGAGACGGCGAAACGCGGCGGCGGGGCTGGCATCACCTCGTTGCTTACGCCCGGGGCGGCGAGCAGGCATACAAGGTCAGGGTTCGATACTGGGCGACG
>DATMJE010000233.1:0-16354 GCA_035553995.1 Usitatibacter sp.
CGGCGACTGGCCGGAGGCCTACCACGCGAGCGATTACGGCGTGTACGGCTACCTGCAGCTCGCGCGCGACGCCGACGCGCGCAAGCTGATGGAAGAGGCGCTGCGCTACTCGTATGGCGATTCGCCGCTGCCCGCCGGGACGTACGCGAAGGCCGCGATGCCGGCGCGCCTGGCGCTCGAGCGCAACGACTGGAAGGCCGCGTCGCAGCTCGAGGTGATTCCCAATCCGCGGCAGCCGTACACCGAGGCCATCACGTACTTCGCTCGCGGCATCGGTGCCGCACGCAGCGGAGATGCCGCTGCCGCCGGGAAGGAAGGCGAGCAGCTCGCCGCCGTGCAGAAGAAGCTCGAGGACGCGAAGAACACCTACTGGGCCACCGAGACCGAGGTGCAACGGCTCGCGGTCGCGGCGTGGACCGCGCAGGCGCGCGGCAACGCGGAGGACGCCGAGCGGCTCATGCGCGCCGCGGCCGACCTCGAGGACAAAAGCGAGAAGCACATCGTGACACCCGGCCGGATGATCCCCGCGCGCGAGCTGCTGGGCGACATGCTGCTCGAGCAGAAGCGCTACGAGGCCGCGCTCAGGGAGTACGAGGCCTCACGCGTGCGCGAGCCGAACCGTTATCGCAACTACGCGGGCGCCGCGATGGCCGCCGAAGGGATGGGCGATCGCAAGACCGCCGCGAGCAACTACGCGAAGCTGATCGAGCTCGCGGGCACCAGCGACGGCGCGCGCCCGGAGCTCACCCGCGCGAAAGCCTTCGTCGCGCAGCGATGAAGGCACGCGTTGCCGCGTTGGTGGCGGGGCTCGCGATGGCCGCGTTCCCGCCCGCCGCGCCCGCCGATCCGGTCGAGACCGATCCCGACCTTGCGACTCGCGACGCGGACTACGCCGCGGGGCGCAAGGCGTTGCAGGCCCGCGACTGGCCGGCCGCCGTCGCGAGCCTCTCGAAGGCCGAGGTGCGCAATCCCGATCACGCGGACCTGCATACCGACCTCGGCTTCGCGTATCGCAACCTCAGGCAATACGACGTGGCGTTCAAGCACTACGAGCGCGCGCTCGCGATCGAGCCGCGCCACCGCGCCGCCCACGAGTACATCGGCGAGGCGTACCTGATGGTGGGCGACGAGAAGAACGCCGAGAAGCACCTCGCGGCGCTGAAGCGGATCTGCCTGCTGGGATGCGAGGAGCTGAAGGACCTGGAGCAGGCCGTCGCGAAATACAAGGCGCGCAAGTAACAGGCGCCCGGCGCTTCGGCCGCTGGAATCGCGAACCGGATCGCGACGCGCCGCGGGCTGGAATCCGCGAGCTTCGTCCGGGGCTTCAGCGCGCAGCGATCGACTGCGCGACCTCCATCAGCACGGCACGCTGCCGCCTCACTTCGAGAGGACCGACGAGCCGCAGCGCGTAGGCCTTGCGCTGGTCGTACCACGCGAGGCTCGATTCGATGCAGCCGGAAGGCGAGCGCAGGCCGGAGATCGTCGCGGGCCGTTCGTTGACGCGCGCGTTGTCCATGCCGGGCAGCGTGAACACTGCGCCGCCCGTCGCCTCCAGGTCGAGCTCGTCCACCTCGATGATGGAACCATCGCCCGCACGCCAATAGCGTCGCAAGTGATGCGGTCCGGCGGGGGAGAAGCCGAGATAGGTCCAGCTTGCGAGCGGCGAGATCGCCATGTCGGTCGCGACGGACGCCAGCTCGTGAGGAAGCGACGAGGGCTGCGCGAGCCTCGAGGCCCGTGCCACCATCGCGACGTGCCCCTCCTCCGCCTCGTCGAGCCAGTCGTTCGCCCGCTGCTTCTCGACCCCGCGATCCCATTCCTTCATCGCATCGGCCGGAAACTCGTCGCGCGAGAGCTGGCGCGATTGCGGCGGCTTGAGCGGGTGGTCCAGGCGTTGCGGGAAGCTCACGGGCGGCAGGAGTGCCGGCGGCTCACCGGGTGGCCGCTGCGGCAGCGGCGCATCCAGGTGGGGACAATCCGCCCTCTGCGCATGCGCCATGCCGGCCAAGGCGAGAAGCACACAGGCAGCGGCGATCTTCATCCGAGGTCACAAGCCCGTCGCGAGGAACCCGCCGTCCACGCGGATCGTCTCGCCGGTCACGTAGCGCGCAGCGGCGGAGGCGAGATAGATGGCGGCGCCCACCATGTCCTCGGCATCGCCGAATCGGGCCATGGGCGTGCGCGACAGCGCGAGCGCCTTGCGCTCGGGCGACATCTTGTCGCGGTTGAGCTCCGTCATCACGAAGCCCGGGGCGATCGCGTTCACGCGCACGCCGCGCCCCGCCCATTCGGCCGCGAGCGTCTCGGTCAGGTTCACCACGCCCGCCTTGGTGATTCCATACAGCGCGCTGCGGGGCCATCCGCGGTAGGACGCGAGCGAGCCGATGTTCACGATGGCGCCCGAGCCGCGGCCGAGCATGTGACGGCCCACCTCGGTGCAGGCGAAGAAGACGCTACGCAGGTTGGTCCCGACGATCGCGTCCCAATCCTCCTCGGTGAAGTCTTCGGCGGGCTTGAGCGTCGTGGTTCCCTGGGAATTCACCAGGGTGTCGATGCGCCCGTCATGCGAGAGCACGCGCTCGACGAGGCCGCGCAGCTGGGCCACGTCGCACACGTCGGCCGCGTGGCCGTGCGCGTCTCCCGCGTTGCGGATGTCCGCCACTGCACGCTCGACCTTCGCCGCATCGCGGCCGGCCACGACCACGCGCGCGCCCGACTCGGCGTATCCCGTGGCGATCGCCTTGCCGATGCCGCTGGTGCCCCCGATGACGAGGGCCACCTGGCCGTCGAGACTGAAGCGGTTCGCGTGCGCGGGCACGGCGGCCGCTAGGAGCCGAGGATCGTGCCGACCGCGACGCCGGCGCCCTTCGCCCATTCGGCGGGGGAGATCTTCTTCGTCTCCTCGCCCTTCACCTTCGCGACCTCGACCTGCCCACCCTGGCAGGTGATGCGCATGCCGGCATCGGTGATCTCGGTGATCTCGCCCACCTTGCCCTTCACCGCGCCGAAGGTGCGCACCATGTGCTTCTTCGAGCCGAAGAGCTGCACCTTCTTGCCGTTGAGCGTCGTCCACGCGCCGGGCGCGGGATCGGCCGCGCGGATGATGTCGTGCACGCGCGAGACGTGGTTGTGGAAGTTGACCTTCGATTCGTTCGCGCGGAACCAGCCTTCGTAGGTCGCCTGGTTCTCGTCCTGGACGACTTCCTTGTGCTTGCCGGCGACCACGAGGTCGGCCGCTTCGAGCATCGCCTTCACGCCCATCGGGAAGAGGCGGTCGAAGTAGACGGTGCCGATGGTGTCGTTCTCGGAGATTTCGGTCTCCTTCTGCAGCACGACGGGGCCTTCGTCGAGGCCGTCGTTGGGCCGGAAGATCGTGAGGCCGGTCTTCTTCTCGCCGAGCGAGATCGGCCAGTTGATCGACGACGGACCGCGATACCTGGGCAACAGCGACGGGTGGTACTGGATGGTGCCGTGCTTCGGGATGTTCACGAACTCCTGCGGCGCGAACTGCAGCACGTACGCCATGATGCCGATGTCGGCATTCGCGTCCTTCATGGCCTGGATCGCTTCCGGCCCCTTGAGGTTGGGGAGCTGGTAGACCTTGAGGCCCTTTTCCTGCGCGGCGGTGCGGAGGGGATCCGCCTTCGCGCCTTCCTTCTCCGGCGCACAGAACACCGCGGCGACGGTATCGCCGCGCGCGAGGAAGGCTTCGAGGACGGCTTTGCCGAAATCCTGCTGACCGATGATGGCGATTTTCATTTTTCTACCCCAGGACGGGAAGGATTGAGACGGGAGGGAGTGACGCTAGCGAAAGGCTGGGGGACACAGATGAACACAGATGAACACAGATGAACACAGATAAAAGCGTGTGAATGTTCCGGGGCCTCAGCGGGATTCCGGTCCATTCATCAGGGTTTTATCTGTGTTCATCCGTGTTCATCTGTGTTTAATGCTTTTCGCTTACCAGGCGCGCTTACGCGGCGACCTTCTTCGGCGGAGCGGAGAAGGCACCGGCACCCTTGAGCTGGGTGATGCGCCCCTCGTCGTACCCGAGCACTTCCTTCAGCACCTCGTCGGTGTGCTCGCCCAGCAGCGGGCTGCGCTTGATCTGCGCCGGGGAAGCGGAAAGCTTGATCGGCATGCCGACGTTGAACCACTTGCCGCGCTGCGGGTGGTCGAGCTCGACCCACATGTCGCGGCCGCGGACGTGCTCGTCGTTGGCGAGGTCCGTGGTCGACATGATCGGGCCGCAAGGCACGTCGAGCGGGTTGAGGATGGCCATCAGCTCGCGCTTGGTGTACTTCTCCGCGAACTTGTTGATCAGCGTCCACATGAGGTTCTGGTTCTTGCGCCGGTCGGCGATCTTGGCGAGGCGCGGATCGGTGGCCATGTCCGGCATGCCGACCTCGGGGCCCACGCGCTTGGCGAGGGCGTCGAACACCGCTTCCTGCACCACGATGTAGAGCCAGTCGTTCGAGCCGTGCGGCTTGCAGTGGATGGCGTTGCCGAGCTGGCCGCCGCCGGAATCGTTGCCTGCGCGCGGCACGTCGCCCATGTCCTTGTACGTGGGGACCGAGTACTCCGGCATCTCGCCCCGCGTGAGGCGCTGGTGGTCGCGAAACTTCACGCGGCAAAGGTTCATCACGCCGTCCATCATCGCGACCTCCACGTACTGGCCCTGGCCGGTCCGGGTAGCGTGGTGGAGCGCCGCGAGGAGGCCGATGGCCAGGTGCAGGCCCGTGCCGGTGTCGCCGATCTGCGCGCCGGTGACGAACGGGGGGCCATCCGGCGTGCCGGTGGTGCTCATCGCGCCACCCATCGCCTGGGCCACGTTCTCGTACGCCTTGAACTCGGCGTAGGGGCCGGAGGAGCCGAAGCCCTTGATCGAGCCCACGACGATCTTCGGGTTGATCTCGTGGATCTTTTCCCACGTGAAGCCGAGGCGCTCGAGCACGCCGGGGCCGAAGTTCTCCATCATGATGTCGCACTTCTTCAGCAGGTCGGTGAAGACCTGGCGGCCCTCAGCGGTCTTCATGTTGACCGTGATCGAGCGCTTGTTGCAGTTGAGCATCGTGAAGTAGAGCGAATCCGCATTCGGGACGTCGCGCAGCTGGCCGCGCGTGGCATCGCCCTGCGGGGGCTCGAACTTGATCACATCCGCGCCCATCCACGCGAGAAGCTGCGAGCACGTCGGACCCGCCTGCACGTGCGTCATGTCGAGGATGCGTACACCTTTGAGTGCTTCCATGTCTCTCTCTCCAATGCTTGGGGATTTGAGCGGCGGCCCTGCTCGAGGCGTTGAGCGGCCGCCTGCCCGGCGGTCCGCTCCAACGATTGCCCCGCTGCCCGATTACCGGGTTTTATCTACTTTTTCTTCGCCGTGGGATTCAGCGCCGTGATGCGGCCGCTCTCCGTGCCGGCACCTTCCGCGATGACGGCATTGATCAACGTGGGACGCTTCGACTTGAACGCCTCGTCGATCGCCGCGCGCAGCTCCGCGGGCGTGGTCACGTGCCTGCCCACGCCGCCGAACGCTTCCATCATCATCTCGTAGCGCGCGTCCTTCACGAACACCAGGGGCGAGGGATCCGCGCCGCCCGTGGGGTTCTTCTCGTCGCCGCGATACACGCCGTTGTTGTTCATGATCACGATGCACACCGGCAGGTTGTAGCGGCAGATCGTCTCCACTTCCATGCCCGAGAAGCCGAAGGCGCTGTCGCCCTCGATCGCGAGCACCTGCTGCTTGCCGACGACGGCGGCCGCGACCGCGAAGCCCATGCCGATGCCCATCACGCCCCAGGTGCCCACGTCGAGGCGCTTGCGCGGCTTGTACATGTCCACGATGGAACGCGTGAAGTCGAGCGCGTTGGCGCCCTCGTTCACGAGATACGCATCGGGGTTGGCCTTGATCACGTCGCGCACGACGTTGAGCGCACTGTGGAAGCTCATCGGCGACGGGTTCTCCTTCAGCTTCTCGCCCATCTTGGCGACGTTGGCGTTCTTCTTCTCCGCGACGGCGTTGACCCATTCGGCGGGCGCCTTGATGCCCTCGATGCCCTTGAGGAACTGTGCCACGCACGAGCCGATGTCGCCCACGACCGGCGCCTCGATCTTCACGTTGCTGTCGGCCTCGATGGGCGAGATGTCGACCTGGATGAATTTCTGGCTGCCCCACGCCTTCGCGTTGGCCGCACCCCACGTCTTGCCCTTGCCCTGCGACAGCAGCCAGTTGAGCCGCGCGCCGACCAGCATCACCACGTCCGCCTGCGGGAGCACGAACGAACGCGCCGCACTCGCGCACTGCGGATGCGTATCGGGCAGGATGCCCTTGGCCATCGACATCGGCAGGTACGGAATGCCGGTCTTCTCGATGAGGGCCTTGATGTCGTTGTCGGCCTGCGCGTACGCGGCACCCTTGCCGAGGAGGATCAGCGGCTTCTTCGCACCCTTCAGCAGGTCGAGCGCACGCTGCACGGCGTCCTGCGCGGGGATCTGCTTCGGCGCGGGATCGACCACCTTGATGAGCGACTTCCTGCCGAGCTCGGCGTCGATCGCCTGCGGGAAGAGCTTGGCGGGCAGGTCGAGGTAGACGCCGCCCGGGCGGCCCGAGACCGCGGCGCGAATCGCACGCGCGATGCCGATGCCGATGTCCTCGGCGTGCAGCACGCGGAAGGCCGCCTTGCACAGGGGCTTGGCGATGGCGAGCTGGTCCATCTCCTCGTAATCGCCCTGCTGCAGGTCGACGATCTCGCGCTCGGAGGAGCCGGAGATGAGGATCATCGGGAAGCAGTTGGTGGTGGCGTTGGACAGCGCCGTGAGGCCGTTCAGGAAGCCGGGCGCCGACACCGTGAGGCAGATGCCGGGCTTGCCGGTCATGAAGCCCGCGATGGACGCGGCATAGCCGGCGTTCTGCTCGTGGCGGAAGGAGATCACGCGCACGCCCGCGGCCTGCAGCTTGCGCGTGAGGTCCGTGATGGGGATGCCGGGAAGGCCGAAGACGGTGTCGATGCCGTTCAGCTTGAGGGCCTCGATGACCAGGCTGAAGCCGTCCGTTTCGGGGCGGGATTGCGTATCGGCGTGTGACGTGGCGGTGGCGGCGGCGGTGACGCCGGCGTCGGTGACGGTACCCATGGTCAGGTCCTCCGGGGGAATGGACCGCGCCGCAAGGCGGGCGTGGCCGGGAAATTGGATTTACAAATCAGCCTATAATCTTAGGGAAGGGGCCGAAGAGCCCACCTTGATGGGGGTCAATTTTCGCCCCCGCCCTCCCGCGCATGACGCTCCTGGTCAACCACCCCGACCTGACCCTCATCCGAGAACGGCTACAGCAGAACATCGTTCTGCGTCGCCTGGACAAGCGCGCGTTCGAGAAGCTCTCGGCCGACCTGGTCATCATGGACTATCGCAAGGGCGACGTGCTGCTCTCCCAGGGAGCGCACGAGATGGAGCAGTACTTCGTCATCGACGGGATCCTCAAGCGCGTGGTGGCGAGCCCCGAAGGCAAGGAGATGATCCTGCGCTTCGCCCAGGAGGACGACATGGACACGAGCTATGCGGCGTGGAAATTGCGCACGCCCGCGCCGTACTCCATCCGGGCGGTGACCAAGGCGCGCGTCGCCAAGATGCCGCTGCCGCAATGGGCGGCCTTCCTCGACGGGTACCCCGAGCTGAAGGACGATTTCGAGTACGAGGTGATGTACCTCATGAGCGAGGTGATGGCACATACCATCACGCTACACCTGCTCGATGCCCCGGGGCGCGTGCACCGCTTCATGCGCAAGCACCCCGAGCTCACCGACCGCGTGCCGAAGAAGGAGCTGGCCTCCTACCTGAACCTCTCGGCCGAGACGCTATCGCGGCTCAAGCACGCGGGGAAGATCTAGTGTCCTGAGTCGTCCCCGCGAAGGCGGGGATCCAATTGGCGATTGGATCCCCCCTGCGCGGGAATGACGGCGGGCTTTACCTCAGTCCGCCACGCCCAGCGCGGTGTCGCCATGGCGGGCGTCCGGCTTGGCCGCGGCGACGCGCTGTGCATCGGCATGCGCCATGCGCCGGCGCATCGGCTTCAGCACCGCCAGCGCCAGCACGGCCGCGATCGCGTTCATCGCCGCCGCGATGTAGAACACCGCGTGCCAGCTTCCGGTGGCAGCGGTGATGACACTCGTGATCGGCACGAGCAGCGAGGCGGTGCCCTTCGCGGTGTAGAGCAGGCCCGCGTTGGTGGTGGCGAACTTCGAGCCGTACGAGTCGCCGCACGTGGACGGGAAGAGGCTGTAGATCTCGCCCCAGGCGAAGAACACCAGGCCGGTGAGGATCACGAAATACAGCGGATCATTGCCCATGCGCGCCAGCGCCACGATGCCGATCGCCTCGATGCCGAATGCGATGAACATGGTGTTCTCGCGGCCGATGTGGTCCGACACCCAGCCGAAGAAGGGCCGCGTGATGCCGTTCAGCACCCGGTCGATGGACAGCGCGAAGGTGAGCGCGGGCAGCGTGAGGCCGAGGATCGAGACCGGGACGTCGGCGATCTTGAAGTCCTTGGCGATGGGGCCCAACTGCGCCGTCGCCATCAGGCCGCCGGCCGCCATCATCACGAACATCAGGTACATGACCCAGAACGTGGGCGTCTTGATCATCTCCTGCCAGGTGTAGTCGCGCCGGGTCTGCACCACGGCGGAGTTGTTCGCGACGCTGGTGCGCGGCGGCTTGAGCAGGAAGAACGCGAGCGCCACGACGACAATGCCCTGGCCCAGGCCGAAGTACAGGAACGCCGACTGGTAGCCGCTCGACTTGATCATCGACTGGATGGGGATCACCGTGAGCGCGGAGCCCATGCCGAAGCCCGCGGCCGTGAGTCCCGCGGCGAGGCCGCGGCGATCCGGGAACCACTTGAGGGCGTTACCGACGCAGGTGCCGTACACCGCGCCTGCCCCGATACCGCCCAGCGCTGCCGCCGTGTAGAGCAGCGCCAGCGAATCCGCGAACGAATTCATCATCCACGAGATGCCGACGAGAAGGCCGCCGCCCAGCACCACGGGACGGGGGCCGAAGCGGTCGACGAGGTAGCCCTCGATCGGGACCAGCCACGTCTCGGTCACGACGAAGATGGTGAATGCGACCTGGATCGCCGCGCGGCCCCAGTGGAACTTCGCGTCGATCGGATTCACGAACAGCGTCCAACCGTATTGCAGGTTGGCGATCATCGCCATGCAGACGATGCCCAATACCAGCTGGAGCCAGCGGTTGCCGCGCTCCTGCCCGATGCCTGTTGCTGCCGAGCTCATTCGTTACTCCTCCCAGAGTGTGCCTAAAAAGCGAGCAAGACCTTCCTCACGCGGGGGTTTCGCGAATCCCCGCGCCCTCTACGTCCGGTGCTTTGGGGGGCTTTGTTGTATTTGTCGACACGCGCGGTGACGGGCTGCACCACGGCATCGGATCGTGAACGGCCGCCCCGGGCCGCCCGATCCCTTGATTCTACGACGAGTTTCGCCCCTAGCGCTTGCCCGCCAAGCCCCCCGCCTGGAGCATCAGCAGGGCTGCCATGGTCCAGAGCACGCCGCGGATGATGCGGCGATAGGCTTCCATGGAAATGCGCGGCTGCAGCCGGCGTCCCGCCGCGTAGCCCGCGAGCGCGACACCGCATACCGGCAGCGTGAGCAGCAACCCGGTCGGGACGAACTGGCCGTGGGCGGCGAAGACCGCCGCCTGGGTCACCTTGCCGACGAGGAAGCAGGCGTTCAGCACCTGCGTCATCACCACGGGGGCCAGGCCCAGCGTGGTGAAGTAGATGAGGAGCGGCGGCAGCATCACGTTGACGGTGCCGGAAAGAAAACCGCCGAGGAGGCCCACGCCCAGCCCGCTCGCCCGCGGATGGCGCGCGAGCACCATCCAGTCGATCGCGCGCAGCCGGTGCTGGCACAGGTAGAGCACGATCACCACCGCAAGGAAGATCCGCAGGGCGTTGGCCGGCGCGCGCAGCACGACCTGCGTGCCGGCGATGGTGCCGGCCAGCACGTACAGGGGCATCCAGAAATGGCGCCGCAGGTTGGCGCGCCACTCGCCGCCGCTGGTGGCGCTGATCACGTTGATCACGATGTTCGGGATCAGCGTGACCAGCACCGCCGTGCGTACGTCCGTGTACAGCGCCGCCATCGGCGTGGAGATGACGGGAAAGCCGAAGCCCGACAGGCCGTGGGCGAATCCCGCCACCAGCACGATGGCGCAGATCGAGGCCATCCCCCACGGCGAGCCGAGCAGCTCGGCTACCCCCATTCAGGCACGGCCCTCGTCGCGCTGCGCCATGCGGCGGCGCATCGGCTTGAGCAACGCGAGCGCCATCACGGCAGCGATCGCGTTCATCGCCGCCGCGACGTAGAACACCGCGTGCCAGCTCCCGGTGGATTGCGTGAGGACGCTGCTGAACGGCACGAGCAGCGACGCCGTGCCCTTCGCGGTATAGAGCAGTCCCGCGTTGGTGGTGGCGAACCTGGAGCCGTAGGCATCCCCGCACGTGGACGGGAACAGGCTGTAGATCTCGCCCCAGGCGAAGAACACCAGGCCGGTGAGGATCACGAACCACACCGGATCGTGGCCGATCTGGGCGAGCGCCAGGATGCCGAGGGCCTCGATGCCGAACGCGATGAACATGGTGTTCTCGCGCCCGATGTTGTCCGACACCCAGCCGAAGAACGGCCGCGTGATGCCGTTCAACACCCGGTCGATGGACAGCGCGAACGTGAGCGCCGGGAGCGTGATGCCGATCAACGAGACCGGCACGTCGGCGATCTTGAAGTCCTTGGCGATGGGACCCAGCTGCGCCGTCGCCATGAGGCCGCCCGCCGCCATCATCACGAACATCGCGTACATGATCCAGAAAACCGGCGTCCTGGCCATCTCCTGCCAGGTGTACTGCCGGCGCGTCTGCACGACCTTCGACACCTCGGGCACGTCGCCCTTGCGCGGCGCCGCGAGGCCGAACGCGAGCAGCGTGACCACCACGCCCTGGCCGATGCCGAAGTACAGGAACGCGGACTCGTACCCGCTCGACTTGATGATCGCCTGGATGGGGATGATCGTGAGCGCCGAGCCCATGCCGAAGCCCGCGGCCGTGAGGCCCGCCGCGAGGCCGCGACGATCCGGGAACCACTTGAGGGCGTTGCCCACGCAGGTGCCGTACACCGCGCCCGCGCCGATGCCGCCGATGGCCGCGGCGACGTACAGGATGGTGAGCGTGCTGGCATAGGCATTCATCACCCACGCGATGCCGACCAGGATGCCGCCCACGAGCACCACCGGCTTCGGGCCGAAGCGGTCGACGAGGTAGCCCTCGATCGGCACCAGCCACGTCTCCGTCAGCACGAAGATGGTGAACGCGACCTGGATGGCGGTGCGGCCCCAGTGGTACTTCGCGTCGATCGGGTTGACGAACAGTGTCCAGCCGTACTGCAGGTTGGCGATCATCGCCATGCAGACGATGCCCAGGAACAGCTGCAGCCAGCGGTTTAGTGCTTTTTCCCCCGCTATGCTGCCGGTTGCCACGGTACTCATGCGATCCTCCTCGAAGGGTTGCCGAAACGCGACCATCCATCCTCGCGCGGGCGTTCGCGTCCCGCCCGCGGGGTCCTACCGCCAGTCCGCCAACCTGGGCGGCCCTATTTATGCTGGAAACAGACGCCGTTGGGAAGAAATGCCATGTGTGGACAGGCGACGGCTGGCACGGCCGCGACGCGGTCGCGTTGAAGGGAGCGTAGCTTCATTCCGGATCTCCTCGTGTTGTCGACGTGAGGGTCGAAGGACTTCTGGCCTCGTGCGAGCGAGCTTCGCACGGGTGCCCGCCTGTCCCTAGCGGGCGGGTTTTTGCTCGATAGGCTGCCTGGATGCTGCGTGGCTGCCGAGCCAATGCCCGAGCGCCACCACGAATGCGGCCGCCGCGGCCGCGGCGATGTACTTCGCGTTGCTGCCGTACGGCGCGGTCAACGCCTGCACGAATTCGGCGCGGTCCTCCCACGCCATCTCGCCCGCGACGAAGCCGATGAGCGCGGCACCGATGGTGATCACGATCGGCCAGCGCTCCATCACCTTGACGAGCAGCGTGGCGCCGAAGATGACCAGCGGGATGGAGATGGCGAGGCCGGTGATGGTGAGGCCCCAGTGGCCTCCTGCGGCGGCGGCGACGGCGATCACGTTGTCCAGGCTCATGACGAGGTCCGCGATGAGGATGGTCCTGATCGCCTGCAGCATGTCCTGCCCGGCCTCGACCTCGCCGCCCTCATCCCCGGGAACCAGCAGCTTCACGCCGATCCAGAGCAGGAGCACGGAGCCGACGAGCTTGAGCCACGGCAGCGACAGCAGCGCGACCGCGAAGAGAGTGAGCACGATTCGCATCGCGATCGCGGCGGCCGAGCCCCAGAAGATCGCCTGCTTCTGCCGGCGCGGCGGCAGCGAACGCGCCGCGAGTGCGATCACCACCGCATTGTCCCCGGACAATACGATGTTCACCCCCATGATCTTGAGCAGAGCGGTCCATAGATCCGGATCGGTGAGTGCCATTTAGCCTTTGCAGGGCGCGATTGGGTCTTATAATTTTATCCACCAAAGTAAGGCAGCCGCCGCGGACATGGCCTTGACCTCGATCAAGATGAAACGTGCGTTGATCGCGCTGGCCGCCGCCATGGCTTTCGCAATACCCGCACGCGCGGCAACGGATACCGACGTGCTGCTCGCGAAGGAAGCAGCGCAGCGCGGCCAGTGGAAGAAGCTGGACGAGCTGCGTCCGCGATTCGCGGGACACGTCCTCGAAGCCTATCCCACTTTCTGGCTGCTGTCGGGGAGTGTCGACCGGGCCGATCCCGCCGAGGTGCGGGCCTTCCTCGAGCGCTATCCCGGGACGCCGCTCGCCGAAAGCCTGCGGCGCGAGTGGCTCAAGGCGCTGGGCGCGCAGGGTTCGTGGGAGCTTTTCCGCTCGGAGCTGCGCCTGGTGGTGGGGGAGGATGCGGAGATCTCCTGCTACGCCTTCCAGGAGCGGCTCGCGCGCGCGGATCCCGAGGTCGCCGCGGAGGCACGCACCTATTTCCTGGCAGCGACCGAGGCGCCCCAGGCATGCGATCCCGTGTTCAACGCGCTGCTCGCCTCGCACGCCCTGTCCGAGGACGACGTCTGGCTGCGGCTGCACAAGGTGCTTGCGAACGTGAACGTGCGCGAGGCCAGGCGGACGAATGCGCTGCTCGCGACCACCCATCGCCTGCGCGAGAAGTCCCTCGACCAGGCCGCGGCGGATCCCGCGAAGTTCCTCGCGCGCGAGAAGTCGCCGGTGTTCCTGCGATCCACTCGCGAGATCGTGTTCTTCGCGATTGCGAAGCTCGCGCGCAGGAATTCGGACGAGGCCGCCGGGCGGCTCGGCACGTTCGCCTCGCGGCTCGGGCCCGACCTCACCGCGGCCGCATGGGGACAGGTCGCATGGCAGGCGGCGCTCGATCACGATCCGCGCGCGCTCGAGTGGTACGCGCTCGCGAAGGACGCGCCGCTCACGGATGCGCAGGTCGCATGGCGGGCGCGCGCCGCGTTGCGCGCGAGCGACTGGAAGCAGGTGCTGGCCGCGATCCAGGCGATGGCGCCGGAGCAGGCGCGCGATGCCTCGTGGCGCTACTGGCGTGCGCGGGCGCTGCGCAACCTCGGCGAGGCCGATGCCGCCAATGCGCTGCTGCAGGGTGTCGCCACGGAGCTCAACTTCTACGGCCTGCTCGCCGCGGACGAGCTGGGCATCCCGCCGCATCCGGACTGGAACGCGAAGCCGCTGGAGCCGGCCGAGCTCGAACGCGTGCGCAGCCAGCCCGGCATCCAGCGCGCACTCGCGCTGTACGCCGCGGGCCTCGACAACGAAGCGTTGCGCGAGTGGCTCTGGGCCATCCGCGGGCTGCCCGATCGCGACCTCATCGCCGCGGCCGAGATCGCGCGCGCGGCCAACGTCACGGATCGCGCGATCAATACCGCGGATCGCACCGCCCAGCTCCATGATTTCGCGCGGCGCTATCCGATGATGCATCGCGAGGCGCTCGACGCGGCCACTCGCCAGTTCGCCGTGGACGAGGCGCTGGTCTACTCGCTCATCCGCCAGGAAAGCCGCTTCGTGGCCGAGGCACGCTCGCGCGCCGGGGCCATGGGGCTGATGCAGCTCATGCCCGCCACGGCCAAGTGGGTGGCGCGGCAGATCCCGGTGCACCCTTTCAGCGTCGACATGCTGGCCCGGCCCGACGTGAACATCCTGATGGGCTCGTACTACTTCAGCCGCGTGCTCACCGCCCTCGGCCACCCGATCCTCGCCACGGCGGCATACAATGCCGGACCCGGACGAGCGCGCCGGTGGCGCGATGAACGGCCGCTCGAAGGCGCCATCTACACCGAGACGATCCCCTTCAACGAGACACGCGACTACGTGAAGAAGGTCTTCACGAATGCGTGGTTCTATCGCAACCGGCTCACCGGCCGGGTTCCGAGCATGCACGAGCTGGTGGGCCTCGTGCCCGGCCGCAACGGCGAGGCGGCCCTTCCGCTCGCCTCCACGGACATCCCATGATGGACATTGCCAGCGTCTGCCTCGTCGGAGGCACCGGATTCGTCGGGCGTGCGGTTGCCGAGCAGCTCGCCACCAGCGGCCTGCGCGTGCGCGTGCTCACGCGCTACGACCAGAACGCGGCGCCGGTCAAAGTGCTGCCGACCGTCGAGGTGGCCGTGGGCAACTGCCACGATGCCGGCGACCTGATGGGCGCCTTCGAGGACATGGACGCGGTCGTGAACTGCGTGGGCATCCTGCACGAAGGCCGCCGCAGCACCTTCCAGCGCGCCCACGTGGAGCTGCCGCGCAAGGTGGCGGAAGCGTGCCGCAAATCGGGCGTGCAACATGTGCTGCACGTGAGCGCACTCGGTGCGGCGGCCGATGGCCCGAGCGCCTACCAGCGCTCCAAGGCCGCGGGGGAAGCGGCGCTGCGCGAGGCGGCGGGCGTTCTTCCGTGGACCATATTCCGTCCCTCCGTCGTGTTCGGCGAGGGCGATCGCTTCCTCAACATGTTCGCGCAGCTCGTGCGCGCCTTCCCCGTGATTCCGCTCGCGCGCGCGAAGGCGCGCTTCCAGCCGATCTGGGTGGAGGATGTGGGCCGTGCCATCGCGAGCTCGATCGGCAACCTCGAGACCTTCGGCCAGGTCTACGAGCTCTGCGGCCCGCGCACCTATGCGCTCGAGGAGCTGGTGCGCTACGTGGCCGAGCTGCTCGGCCGCAAGCCGCGCATCATGGCGCTCTCCGACGGCCTCGCGAACCTGCAGGCGGCCGTCTTCGAGCATTTGCCCGGCAAGCTCATCACGCGCGACAACCTGCGCTCGATGAGCGTCGATAACGTCTGCGGCTGCGAATTCCCGGCGCTCTTCGGCTTCACGCCCTCGGCAATCGAAGCGGTCGTGCCGGCGTACCTGGCAGGCATCCGGCCGCGCGACCGCTACAACACGTTCCGCTACCGTGCAGGAAGGCACACATGAGTGCAGGGCTCACGCTGGTCGTCGGCAACAAGAACTACTCGTCGTGGTCGATGCGGCCGTGGGTGCTCATGAAGCAGCTCGGCATCCCGTTCGACGAGGTGACGCTCAAGTTCAACAGCGCCGAGTGGGACGCGCAGATCGCGCGCTGGTCGCCCTCGCGGCTGGTTCCGGTGCTGTGGCGCGACGACCAGTCCGTATGGGACTCGCTCGCGATCATGGAGACCCTCGCCGAGTGGTATCCGCAAAAGGGCGCCTGGCCCGCGGACGCTGCGGCGCGCGCGTTCGCACGCAGCGCCGCCGCGGAAATGCATTCGGGCTTTCGCGACCTGCGCGCCAGCATGCCGATGAACATCCGCGCCTCGCATCCGGGCAAGGGCATGAACGCGGGCGTGCAGGCGAACATCGATCGCATCGTCCACCTGTGGACCGAGGCGCGGCAACGCTTCGGCGCGGGCGGGCCATTCCTCTTCGGCGCGTTCGGCGGATGCGACGCGATGTACGCGCCCGTCGTGATGCGCTTCAAGACCTATGGCGTGAAGCTGCCGGCCGACGCGGCCGCGTATTGCGAGGCGATGCGCGGCGCGAGCGGCGTGCGCGCGTGGGTCGAAGCTGCATTGCAGGAGAAGGAGTTCGTCGCCGACGACGAGCCCTACGCGCAACAGCCGGGATGAGGACGTACGTCGTCGGCGGCGCCGTGCGCGACGAGCTTCTCGGGCTGCCGGTGCAGGACCGCGACCATGTCGTCGTGGGTGCCGATCCGCAAGAGATGCTGCGCCAGGGCTTCCGCCCCGTGGGCGCGGATTTCCCGGTGTTCCTGCATCCCGAG
>DATMJE010000234.1:0-12082 GCA_035553995.1 Usitatibacter sp.
CCACCTGCGCATACGGGCCGTTCATCACGGCCTGCAGGCGCTACGGACACGGCAGGGCGGTCGTGGACGCCTATTGGGACTGGATTCTCCGGTCGCTCCATCTCACGTTCCGCGATCCGCCCGACTTCGAGCCGCTGCGCAGGAAGGTCCTCGAGTTTCTCGCGCCGGAGCCGTTGGCGCGCTCCCTCGCCAACCGCATCTTCGGCGCGCCCCCACCGGCAGACGCGTTCAACTGGGTCTGCGACCGCGCCTCGGCGCTCACGCTTTGCGCCGTCGAACAGCCGGCGATGCTCCCCTTCCTGCGCATGGTGCAGGAGGACAAGACGATGGCGCAGGCTGCCGATCCGCTGGCCGCGCTGCACGAGCGCCTTCTGGCCGAGGGCCTAGAACCCGCAGCATGGAAGAAGCTCCCCCGCTGGGGTTTCGCGGCTTTTGAAAGTCTCGGCGAAACATGGTGGAAACCCGGCGCGCTCGCGCGCTTCGCCAATCTCCTGCATGGACTGGGTGTGGAGGCGCCGCCGCCACCTACTTTCATGCGCTACGCGCTGCAGGCGGCGCTCCATCGCACGGGACCTGATGCACCGCTGGAGCTCGACCGCTATCCGCACTGGTTCATGCGCGCCCTGCTCCGTCACGCCTGCAGCGCGAGCGGTGGCGCCGGAAAAGCAGCGCTGCAAACCGAAATCGATCCCTGTCTCGACTGGATGCTCGATGCGCAGCCGGAGCCCGACGCGAACCAGCAGCGCGCGGGATGGCCGTGGATCACGGCGCAGGCGCACGCGTACCGGCAGGCGCTCGCCCTGGCAGTGCCGTGGAGCGTGCCCGCTGCCGGGATGATGTGGGGCCCCTTCCAGGTGAAAGCCATCGATTCGGCCGCGGCACTCAACGCCGAGGCCGCGGCGATGCACAACTGCCTCGAAATGTACGAGGACGCGTGCCGCGCGGGCGACGTCGTCGTGTACTCGATTCGCGTGCGCGCCACGAGCGAGCGTGTCGCGTGCTTCGCCGCGCAGCGCGAAGCCAGGGGCCCGTGGTGGACGCTCCTCGAAGTGAAGGGGCGGATGAACACGCAGGTCGGCGCCGAGCTGGAGCGCATCGCACACGCGATGGTCGTGAAGCTCAACGGCGGGCGCGGAGGAGCAGTGCCCCCGTTCTGAGGCGGGCGCGGAGGCGCAGTGCCCCGTTCTGAAGCGATGTGAGCGCGCCAGCTCACCCCATGAGCCTTCGTGGGCTCATCATTCGATGATCGGTCGGATTCCCGTGTCGTGCCCGGATGACCGCGATGGAGCGTCTCCATTTCGCGGAGCATTCGATGAGCAAACACGCCAAGCCGGCCGGCCTGCCCGCGGAGTTTCCGGCGCCGGTCGGGTTCGAGTGGGACCCGGCAAACCTGCTGCAGAACGAGCAATACTCGGTGAGCGACGCGGAGGCGGAGCAGGTGTTCTTCAACGAACCTTTATTGCTGCTGGAGGAAACTGCCCATGCCGTGCCGGGAAAGCATTGGCAGGCGCTCGGCCGCACGAACGGCCATCGCCCGCTGAAAATATCGTTCGCGCTGCGCGCGGAGCCCGGCCGGCTGCGCATCGTTTCCGCGCGGCCGATGCACCACAGGGAAAGGAAAATCTATGCCCAAGCCCCTCAAGCCGATTCCTGAGTTCCGCTCCGAAGACGAGGAGCGCGCGTTCTGGGCCACCCGCGGCCGCGATTCGACCCAGTTCCTGGACTGGAGCACCGCGGGCCTGGCGCGGTTTCCGAACATCAAGCCCTCCACCAGCACGATCTCGCTGCGCCTGCCGCTGTCGCTCCTCGTGCGCATCAAGCTCGAGGCCAACCGCATGGATGTGCCCTACCAGGCCCTCATCAAGGTGTGGCTCGCGGAGAAGGCTTTCGGTCCGGGTCGGATGGGAGACGTGGTGGGCAGGCTGCGCCACGGCAGCAGCGGCGCGCGCAAGGAGCCGGCGGCGAAAGATGTCGATGAAGACGGGGGAGCCAGGCGTGCGGACGAGGAGTAATCCCGCGCGCGACCAGGTCCCTGCTCAATCCATCAGCATCTGCTTGAGCACGCTCGGCTCGACGGGCTTCAGCAAATGCTGGTCGAACCCGGCCTGCACCGCGCGAACCCGATCTTCCGGCTGGCCATAGCCCGTGAGCGCGAGCAGCTTCACGCGCCGGGACCACGGCAGCTCACCCTCGCGAATGCGTCGCGCGACTTCATAGCCGTTGAGGCCAGGCAGCCCGATATCGATGATGGCCACGTCGGGCTGCAGCTCGCGTGCACGCTCGAGCCCGTCGATGCCGTTGCGCGCGAAGCTCACGTCGTGGTCCCATTGCGCAAGCAGCATCCCGAGCGATTCGCGCGCGTCGTCCGCGTCCTCCACCACCAGCACGCGTTTCGTGGTGCTGGAGGCAGGCCGGGCGTCACCCTTCGAGGGCGATGCGCCCGCAGGCTCGGCCAGCGGAAACCGGGTCTCGAAGCGCGCGCCCTGGCCGGGCCCGTCGCTTTGCACGCTCACCGTGCCGCCGTGCATCTCCACCAGGCGCTTCACGAGCGTGAGCCCGATCCCCAGCCCGCCCTCGCTCCTCGCGAGCGTGCGTTGCTCCTGCACGAAGAGGTCGAACACGGCATCGAGCATGTCCGCGTGGATTCCCTTGCCGGTATCGCTCACGCAGACCACGCCGAAGCCGCCATCGCGCCGCGTCTCCACGCTGATGGTGCCGCCCTCGGGGGTGAACTTGGCCGCGTTCACGATGAGGTTGCCGAAGACCTGCTCGAGGCGCACGGGGTCCCCCCGCGTGGTGAGCGGCGAGGAGTCGAGCCGCACCTCCACGCGCTGCGCACCGGTGACCGGCGCGCAAGCCTCGACCGCGCTCGCGACGGCCTGGTTCAGGTCCACGTCCTGTGCGCGCAGGGTGACCTTGCCGAGCTCGAGGCGCGAGACGTCGAGCAGGTCGTCCACGAGGCGGCTGATGTGCCGCGCCTGCTTCTCGATCATCGCGGTGCACTTCTCGAAGGACGGGTGAGCGACCTTCATGCCCTTCAGGATGTACGCGGCATTGCGGATGGGCGCGAGCGGGTTGCGCAGCTCGTGCGCCAGCATCGCCATGAACTCGTCGCGCTGCCGCACGGCGTTGGCGCGCTCGTTCAGCAGGTCGCGCACCTCGTATTGCCGCTGCCGCGAGCGCAGCGCCGCGTTCACCGCGGAGACCAGCGTCAGCGGATGCAGCGGCCGCTGCAGGACCGTGACGTTGCCCAGCAGCGGAAAGTAATGGTCCACCAGCGCCGGTATCGAGCTGCCCTGCGAGGCGACGACCACCAGCGGCAGGTCGGACCAGGGGGGCTGCGCCTCGATGACGGCCTGGAACGCATGGACCTCCGGCTCGAGCAGCGCTTCCTCGACCAGCACCACGCAGCCCACGTCGGGCCCCGTCATCTCGCACAGGTTCGATATCCCGGCGCACACGGTGGTGCGCACCTGCGGGCCGTCCAGGAAACCGGCCGCGAGCTCGGCATCGCCCGCGTTCGGCGTCACGACCACGACCTGCATGCGGTCGCTAGCGATGATCGGCCGTGTCCTGCAGCTCGCCGCCGAGAACCCGCGGGACACCCGTCATGACGCCCTGGAAATGGACCAGCGGCTTGCCGACCTTGATCCCGTTCTGGGACATGGTGAGCTCGCGAATGGTGTCTTCATGGGCGCCGCTGCGCTTCTTCACGACCGAGACCGCCTTCTTCATCGCGCCGTGCGCCTCGAAGAAGCGCATGAGTATCACCGCGTCGGCGAGGTAGCTCACGTCCACGGGCGAGCCCATGGGCCCGATGAGCCCATGCTGCGCGAGGATCATGATGGTGACGACGCCCTTCTGGTTGAGATAGCTCAGCAGCTCGTGCAGGTGCAGGTGAAGATAGTCTTCCTGCGGCATGGCGTTCACGTAGCCGTTGAGGCTGTCCAGCACCACCATGCGCACGCCCTCGCCATCGACGGCGCGCGTGATCTGGTACGCGAGCTCGCCCGGCGCGATCTCGGCCGGGTCCACCTGCTGGATGCGCAACAGGCCGCTTTTCATCGGGCCGTCGAAATCGAGGCCGATCTCGCGCGCGCGGTTCACGAGGATGAAGGTGCTCTCGTCGAAGGCGAAGTAGCGCACGCCGACCCCGCGAGCGGCCGCCATCGCCGCATACATCGAGGCCACGGTGGATTTGCCGCTTCCCGCCGGGCCCATCAGGAGCGTACCCGTGCCCGCATGCAGCCCGCCGCCCACCAACGCGTCGAGCTGCTCGTTGCCGCTCTGGAAAAGCTCCCGCGAATGCGCCGGCTCGTGATCCCCCGAGACGAGGCGCGGGAACACCGTGATGCCGCCGGACTTGATCACGTAATCGTGGTTGCCCTCGCGGAAGCTCGAGCCGCGCATCTTCTTCACGGTGAGGTAGCGGCGGCTGATGCCGAACTTGAGCGGCATGATCTCCATCGAGACGATGCCGTGCACGATGCTGTCGACCTGCGTGTCGTTCGCCTGCGAGCTGCGGTCGTCGAGCAGCATCACCGTGCAGTTGCGGCGCGAGAAATGGTGCTTGAAGGCGAGGATCTGGCGCCGGTAGCGCAGCGGCGTCTGCGCCATCATGCGCATCTCCGAAAGGGAATCGAGCACCATGCGCTGCGGAGCGATGGTGTCGAACTCGGAGATGATCAGCTTGCTCAGGTTGTTGAGCTCGACTTCGGCGGGCTGGAAGAGCGTGTTCTGCGCGGTGCCGAGCACGTTCTCCACCTGCGAGAGCTCCACCACCGTGATGCCCTCGAGCGACCAGCCGTGCGACTCGGAAACCATGTCGAGCTCGTCGCGCGTCTCCGAGAGCGTCACGTATAAGCATTTCTCGCCCTTGGCCAGGCCTTCGAGGAGGAACTGCACGGCGAGCGTCGTCTTGCCGACGCCCGGCGAGCCCTCCACGAGGAACAGGCGCCCGGCCGGCAAGCCACCGAAGAGGATGTTGTCCAATCCGGCAATACCCGTCGCCGTACGCTGCAAGGGTGTTCTGGCCACCAGGGCCCTCTGCTTTCGGCTCGGGAAGATCAGCAACTATGACAGGAAATCCCGGGTGGCGCGGTAGTGGTCCGTGGTTTGGCCGGCACGTCCGCGCACGCGGGCGCCGATGCACGAAAGCGCGTATAGAAACGGGTTCGCGGCGTGGTTGATAATCACGATCCGCCAGGTGCCGCGTGATAAACTGGCGCTCCCAAAAAAAGCAGTTTTCCCTCAAAGGGTTAGCATGCTCGACGACCTCCGCAAAGCCGCCCTCGATTTCCACCGCTATCCCACGCCGGGCAAGATCGAGGTCACCCCCACCAAGCCGCTCACCACGCAGCGCGATCTCTCGCTCGCGTACTCGCCCGGTGTCGCGGCCGCCTGCGAGGAGATCGCGGCGAATCCCGCCACCGCGCGCGAGCTCACGGCGCGCGCGAACCTCGTGGCCGTCGTCACTAACGGCACCGCCGTGCTGGGGCTCGGCCACATCGGCCCGCTCGCCGCGAAGCCGGTGATGGAAGGCAAGGGCGTGCTGTTCAAGAAATTCGCCGGCATCAACGTCTTCGACATCGAGCTTAACGAGCTCGATCCGGACAAGCTGGTCGACGTGATCGCGGCGCTCGAGCCCACCTTCGGCGGCATCAACCTCGAGGACATCAAGGCGCCGGAGTGCTTCTACATCGAGAAGAAGCTGCGCGAGCGCATGAAGATCCCGGTCTTCCACGATGACCAGCACGGCACGGCGATCATCGTGGGCGCGGCCATCGTGAACGGCCTGCGCGTGGTGGGCAAGGACATCGCGAAGGTGAAGCTCGTCACTTCCGGTGCGGGTGCCGCGGCGCTCGCGTGCCTCGACATGCTGGTCGCCCTCGGCATGAAGATGGAGAACATCTGGGTGACCGACATCGCCGGCGTGGTCTACAAGGGCCGCACCGAGCAGATGGACGAGAACAAGATCCGCTACGCGCGCGAGACCAATGCGCGCCGGCTGGGCGACGTGATCGGCGATGCGGACGTGTTCCTCGGCCTCTCCGCGGGCGGCGTGCTCAAGACCGACATGGTCGCGCGCATGGCGAAGAAGCCGCTCATCCTCGCGCTCGCCAACCCGGAGCCGGAGATCCTGCCCGAGGACGTGAAGTCCGTGCGCGACGACGCGGTGATCGCGACGGGCCGCTCCGACTACCCGAACCAGGTGAACAACGTCCTCTGCTTCCCGTTCATCTTCCGCGGCGCGCTCGACGTGGGCGCCACCACCATCAACGAGCCGATGAAGCTCGCCGCCGTGCATGCGATCGCGGACCTCGCGCTCGCCGAGCAGTCGGACATCGTGGCCCTCGCCTACGGCACCGAGCAGGTGAGCTTCGGCCCCGAGTACCTCATCCCGCGCCCGTTCGATCCGCGGCTCATCGTGAAGATCGCGCCCGCGGTGGCGAAGGCCGCGATGGACAGCGGTGTCGCGACGGATCCGATCACCGACTTCACCGCGTACGCGCAGAAGCTCAACGAATTCGTCTACCACTCCGGGCTCATCATGAAGCCCATCTTCACCGCGGCCCGGGGCGCACCCAAGCGCATCGTGTTCGCGGAGGGCGAGGACGAGCGCGTGCTGCGGGCGGTGCAGGTCATTGCGGACGAGGGAATCGCCAAGCCGATCCTCGTCGGCCGCCCGTCGGTGCTGGAGAAGCGCATCGAGCGCTTCGGGCTGCGCATCAAGGTGGGCCAGCATTTCGACATCGTGAACCCGGAAGGCGACCCGCGCTTCCGCGATTACTGGAAGGCTTATCACCGCCTCACCGAGCGCCGCGGCGTCTCGGTGCAGTACGCGCAGATCGAGATGCGCCGGCGCCACACGCTGATCGGCGCGATGCTGATCCACAAGGGCGAGGCCGACGGCATGATCTGCGGCACCTTCGGCACGCACGGCCTGCACCTGCACTACATCGACCAGGTGATCGGCAAGCGCGCGGGCGTGAAGAACTACTACGCGATGAACCTGCTGATGCTGCCGAAGCGCACCGTCGCCATCTGCGACACGTACGTGAACCACGATCCGAATCCCGAGCAGCTCTTCGAGATGACGCAGCTCGCCTCCGAGGAGCTGCGCCGCTTCGGGCTGATCCCCAAGGTGGCGCTGGTGTCGCACTCGAGCTTCGGCACGAGCGATTCGCCCTCGGCAGTGAAGATGCGCGAGGCGCTCGCGATCATCCGCGAGCGGCTGCCCGAGCTCGACGTCGAGGGCGAGATGCACGGCGATGCGGCGCTCTCGGACGAGGTGCGGCAGAAGGCGTTCCCCAACGCGCGCATGCAGGGGGATGCGAACCTGCTGATCATGCCGACGCTCGACGCGGCCAACATCTCGTTCAACCTGCTCAAGACCGTGGGCGGGGCCGGCATCACGGTGGGCCCGATGCTGCTGGGCGCCGCCCAGCCGGTGCACATCCTCACGCCGACCGCCACCGTGCGCCGCATCGTCAACATGACGGCGCTCGCGGTCGTGGACGCGCAGGCCATGCGGGCCGGGGTCTGATGGCGCGGCCGATGCGGGAATCCGGCGAGCGGACGCTGCGCCTGCCGCGCGCGCTCACCGAGCCCGCGACGGTCGGTATCTGCGCGCTTTCGGGCCGCGTGGACGAACCGGCGTTGAAGCAGGGCATCGCGTATCTCGAGGACCTGGGCCATCGCGTGGTGGTGCCGTCCGGCGTGCTGCACGAGTGGCGCTACTTCGCCGGCAGCGACGAGGAGCGCGTGGCCGGCCTGCACCAGCTCGTGGACGATCCGTCGGTGCAGCTCGTGATCGGTGCGCGCGGCGGCTACGGGCTCACGCGGATCCTGCCGCTCATCGACTGGAACCGTGTGGCCGCGAGCGGCAAGGCGTTCGTGGGCTTCAGCGACTTCACCGCGTTCAACATGGCGGCGCACGCGTGCGCGAACCTGCTCACCTTCCACGGGCCCATGGTCGCGGTGGATTTCGGGCATGACCGGCTCGACAGCTTCGCCGAGCAGCATTTCTGGATGACGCTCTCGCGCGGCTCGCACCGCATCGACGACATCGAGAGCCGGCATCCGTATGGCGAGCGGCGCATCGACGGCCCGCTCTGGGGCGGCAACCTCGCGCTGCTGTCGCACCTCGTGGGCACGCCGTATTTCCCGGCGATCGAGGACGGCATCCTGTACGTCGAGGAAATCGCCGAGGAGCCGTACGCGATCGAGCGCATGTTCATGCAGCTCTACCACGCCGGCATCCTCACGCGGCAGCGCGCGCTGCTGCTCGGCAACTTCACCGATTGCCGCCCGACCAATCCGCTGCGCTATCCCTACTCGATGGACGAGGTCATCGAGACCCTGCGCCGCCTGCTGCCCTTCCCCGTGCTCACCGACTTTCCCTTCGGCCACGTGCCCCGCAAGGCCACGCTGCCCTTCGGCGCCCCCGGCACGCTCTCCCTCACCGACACCGGCTACTCGCTGCGCTTCTCCGGCCACCTGCGCTGAAAATCGGGACGTACCCCATTTCCCGCATCGCGGAACGCCATCCCTCTATCCGGGAAATCGGGACGGACCCGATTTCCCGCGGAGCGGAACGCTGTCCCTCCATCCGGGAAATGGGGTACGTCCCGATTTTGGGTCAGGCGGCGGCGCGGATGGGGATGGTGGGACGCGCGGGCGGCGTGGCGGACTCGGGATTGCGCCAGCGCGCGAGGAGGTCCGCCTCCTGGGTCTTCGCCGCGGCGAGATGGCGAGCCTTCACGTGGCCGTAGCCGCGGATGAGCTCGGGGATCGAGGCGATCTCGACGGCGAGGCCGTGGTTCAGGGGTGAGAGCCCGGCCAGCAGCTCCTCGACCGTCTTGCGATAGGCATCCGCAAGGCCGCGTTCGGTGCGCCGTTCCTCGCTGTAGCCGAACACGTCCAGCGGCGTCCCGCGCAGGAACTTGAGCCCCGCCAGCACGCGCATCGCCTTGAACATCCACGGCCCATAAGTCCGCTTGCGCGGCTCGCCGGTCACGGGATCGGGCTTGGCCCAGAGCGGCGGCGCCATGTGCAGCTTCACCTCGTAGTCGCCCTCGAACTGGCTCGCGATGCGCTCGCGGAAGCCGGTCTGCGTGTGCAGGCGCGCGACCTCGTACTCGTCCTTGTACGCCATCAGCTTGAAGAGGTAGCGCGCGACGGCGCTGGTGAGCTCACCCGCGACGCCGATCTTCTGCGCCTCCACCTCGCGCACGCGCGCCACGAAATCCATGTAGCGCTGCGCATAGCCGTCACCCTGGTACTGCACGAGGAAATCGTGGCGGCGCGCGACCTGCTCGTCGAGCGAGCGCGACAGGCGCTGGCTCTCGGGCAGCGCCTGCGAAGGTGTCGCCGCCGCCTCGACGGCAGCACGATCGACCGCGGCGCGGCGTCCCCATTCGAACGCGGCGATGTTCTGCTCGACCGCGGCGCCGTTGAGCTCGATCGCCTGCACGAGCGCGGAATGGCCCACGGGGATGAGCGCTTTCTGCCACGCGTAGCCGACCATGAACAGGTTGGTCGCGATCGAGTCACCCAGGATGGCCGTTGCCATGCGCGTCGCATCGACGAAATCGACCGCGCCCTCGCCGCACGCTTCCACGATCGCGCCCGCGAGGTCGTTCGCAGGCACCTGGAAATCGGGGTTCTGCGTGAAGCCGCCCGTAGGCGCCACGTCGGCGTTGATGACCGCGCGCGTGGAGCCCGACTGCATCTTGGCGATCGCCTCGTCGGAGGCGGCGACGATCATGTCGCAGCCCAGCACGAGCTTCGCCTCACCGGCCGCGATCCGCACGGCATGGAGCTGGTCCGGCCGCGGCGCGATGCGGATGTGCGAATACACCGAGCCGCCCTTCTGCGCGAGGCCGGCCATGTCGAGCGTGGCCACCCCCTTGCCCTCGAGGTGCGCGGCCATCCCGATCAGCGCGGAAATCGTCACCACGCCGGTCCCGCCCACGCCGGTCACGAGGATGCCGTACGGCCGGTCGAGCTCGGGCACCTGCGGCGCGGGAATCGTCGATGCATCGATCGCCGTGCGCGAGCGCTCGCGCTTGCGCAGCCGCCCACCCTCGACCGTCGCGAAGCTCGGGCAGAAGCCGTTCACGCACGAGTAGTCCTTGTTGCACGTGCTCTGGTCGATCGCGCGTTTGCGGCCGTATTCGGTCTCGAGCGGCACCACCGAAAGGCAATTCGATTTCGCGTTGCAGTCGCCGCAGCCTTCGCAGACGAGGTCGTTGATGACCACGCGCTTCGCCGGATCCGGGAACTTGCCGCGCTTGCGGCGGCGGCGCTTCTCGGCAGCGCACGTCTGGTCGTACACGAGCACCGACGTGCCCTGGATCTCGCGCAGCTCGCGTTGCACCGCGTCGAGGTCCGCGCGATGGTGCACCGTGGCACCCGCCGGCATCGTGATGCCCTTGTACTTGTCGATGTCGTCGCTCACGACCACCACGCGCTTCACGCCTTCGGCCGCGACCTGCGCCACGATCATCGGCACCGTGAGCGGACCATCGACCGGCTGCCCGCCCGTCATCGCGACCGCGTCGTTGTAGAGGATCTTGTACGTGATGTTGACGCCCGAGCTCACCGCGGCACGGATCGCGAGCAGCCCCGAGTGGAAGTAAGTGCCGTCGCCGAGGTTCGCGAAGACGTGCTTCGTCTCCGTGAACGGCTGGATGCCGATCCACGGCGCGCCCTCCCCGCCCATCTGCGTGAAGGTCATCGTGGCCTCGGGACGGATCCAGATGGCCATGTAATGGCAGCCGATGCCGGCGAGCGCCTTCGAGCCCTCGGGCACGCGGGTCGACGTGTTGTGCGGGCAGCCCGAGCAGAAATAAGGGATGCGCGCGACCTTGCCACGCGGGGAAGCAAGGGCCGCCTCCTTCGCCTCGAGGAACTTGAGCCGCGCCTCGATGATGGGCGAGGTGTAGAACTTGGCGATGCGCCGCGCGATCACGCGCGCGATCATGGCCGGCGTGAGCTCGCCCGCCGCGGGCAGCAGCCATTCGCTGCGGTGCACTTCCCACTCGCCGTGCTCGTCGTACTTGCCGATCACGCGCGGGCGCACGTCGTCGCGCCAGTTGTAGAGCTGCTCCTTCATCTGGTACTCGATGAGCTGGCGCTTCTCCTCGACCACCAGCACTTCCTCGAGTCCCTTGGCGAACTCGCGGATGCCGTTCGGCTCGAGCGGCCACGGCATGCACACCTTGTAGAGGCGGATGCCGATCTCGGCCGCATGGTTCTGGTCGATGCCGAGGTCCTCGAGCGCCTGCAGCACGTCGAGGTAGCTCTTGCCGGAGGCCACGATGCCCAGCCGCGGACGGGGTGAATCGACGGTGATGCGGTTCAGCTTGTTGGCGCGGCAATAGGCGAGCGCGGCGTAGATCTTGTCGTGCTGCAGGCGCAGCTCCTGCTCCATCGGCCCGTCGGGCCAGCGGATATTGAGGCCCTGCGGCGGCACCGGGAAATCTTCGGGAAGGATGATGCGCGGGGTCTCGGGATCGACCGCGATCGAGGCCGAGGAATCGACCGTCTCCGAGACGGTCTTGAACGCGACATAGCAGCCCGAGTAGCGCGACATCGCGAAGCCGTGCAGGCCGAGCTCGAAGATCTCCTGCACACCCGTGGGATACAGCACCGGGATCATCGCGGCGTCGAAGGCGTGCTCGCTCTGGTGCGGCAGCGTCGAGGACTTGCAGGCGTGATCGTCGCCCGCCACCAGCAGCACGCCGCCATGCTTCGCCGTGCCCGCTGCGTTCGCATGCTTGAAGACGTCGCCACAGCGGTCCACGCCGGGGCCCTTGCCGTACCACATCGCGAAGACGCCGTCGTACCGCGCGCCCTCGAAGAGGCCGACCTGCTGCGAGCCCCAGACAGCCGTCGCGGCGAGCTCCTCGTTCACGCCGGGCGTGAAGTGGATGTGGTGGTCCTTGAGGTGCTTGCGCGCCTTCCAGAGGGCCTGGTCGAAGCCGCCGAGCGGTGAACCGCGATAGCCGGAGATGAATCCCGCCGTGTTGAGGCCGGCGGCGAGATCGCGTTCCCTCTGGACCATCGCGAGGCGCAC
>DATMJE010000235.1:0-30512 GCA_035553995.1 Usitatibacter sp.
CCCTTCCCATCCCGAACAGGACCGTGAAACGACGCCGCGCCGATGATATTGCGGATTGCCCGTGAGAAAGTAGGTCATCGCCAGGGCCCTATAAGCCAAACGCCCAACCAGACACCTGGTTGGGCGTTTGCATTTGCGCCCCCGAAAACCGGGGCGTACCCCATTTCCCGCACGGCAGAACCGCGTTCCGCCACGCGGGAAATCGGGACGCACCCCATTTACCGCATCGCAGAAAGCCGTTCCGCCAGACGGGAAATGGGGTACGTCCCGATTTCTTGTCCATTCACCGGATCGCGAACTCCACCCGCGTCGGCGTCTCTCCCGCCTTGAGGCCCTCGGCGCTGAGCCGAGGTGCGATGACGAACACCCGCGCGGCCTCGATGCCCCCTTTCGAAGCGAACCACCCCTTCACGACCTGCGCGCGCTGATTCGCGAGCTCGCGCAGCGCATTCTCGTCGACGGAATAGCTCGCCAACAGCAGCGACTCCATCTCGGCCGCGGGGATGTCCTTCGCCATGCCGATGAAGTTGCGCGGCTTGTCCTTCAGCCTGGCGTCGCCATAGACGCCCTTCAGGTACTTTGCGTAATCAGAAGCGTCGATGGAAATGTCATCGAGCGCCGCCGCACCCTCACCCGCGGCCGCAAGATCCTTCTGCTTCCGGATGCGCATGGCCTGCTCGAGCGAGGCACGTTTCAGCCCCTGGCTGTCGGCTTCCGGGATCGCCCGTCCCATCGCATCGACCTTGAGCCCGGGGCGGTCCGCGAGCGCTTTCGCGAGCGACGCGAGCTTGGCTTCGGCGGCGGGCGTCAACGCCGCGCTCCCTGGCGCGAACTCCACATACGAGAGCTGCTCGCCGCCGCCGGCGATCGCGCCCAGCAGCGCGAACGGCGCGGTGGCCACCTTCGCGAGCAGGTTGCCGATGATCTGCACGACCACCCCCCACACGGAGAACTGGGGATCGTCGAGCGTGCCCGATATGGGCAGATCGAGGTTGATCACGCCGTTGCGATCCTTGAGCAGTGCCACCGCCAGCAACACGGGCAGCTTGGTCGCGGTGGGGCTGTCGACGCGCTCGCCGAACGTGAGCTGGTCGAGCACGACCTTGTTGGTCGCGGCAAGCTTGCGATCCTGCAGCTTGTAGTGCACCTCCATGGACAGCTTGCCCTTCTGGATGCCGTAGCCCGCGTACTTGACCGAATAGGGCGTCAGCGGCGGCAGGTCGACATCGGTGGCCTTGCCGGTGACGTCGAGCGCGAGCACGCGCGCGAAGGGATTCACCGTGCCGCGGATATCCACGGGCGCGGTGTCGTCGACGCGCGCCGTGAGCGCGATCACGCTGTCCTGCGCGGGGTCGAGCGCGGAGACGTTGCCGTCCACACGCGTGAGGTGCGCCGAGTAATTCGGCTTCACGAAGAAATCCGAGTACTCGACCTCTCCGTTCGTGAGCTGGATGCGGCCGATTGAAGCGGGAACCTCGCGACGCTCGCCTGCGGACGGAGGCGCCGGCGCCTCCGCGGCCGCAACGGACCCGGCATCGGCCGGAGGGGATGGCGCCTGCGCGGACGCATCGGGCGAGAGCAGTGTCAGCACGTTGAGCCTCGCATCGGCACCGAGGATCAGGCGCGCATAGAAACGATCCAGCGCCACCACATCCATCGTCACCTTGAACGGCGTCGAATTCACGTCGGCGCCGGTCACGGAGAGCGTCTTCCAGTTCATGAGCTCCTGGGAGCCGGGGCGGTCGAGCGAGCCGAAGTCGCTCACGGCGATATCGCCGACGTAACGGAACCGGGGTCCGTCGGTGCCGGCGTTCGCGAACGAGACCCGGCCCCGGGCGCTCAACGCTCCGCTCGTGATCGTCACGTTCGTGCGCGGCTCCAGATAGGGCTTCAGCGGGACCAGGTCCAGCGCTGTCGCGTTGACGCGCAGCTCCGCGGACATCGGCCGGGTGCCGACCATGCCGCTCACCTGCACGCGCCCCCTGGAACCGACGCGCGCGGCCACGTCGACGCTCGCCTTCGCGCCGGGCGCCGTGCGGAGGTTCTCCGCATGGAGCCTCGCATCGGCCACGTGCAGCTCGACGGCGGGGCTGATCGCCTGGTCCTCGAAGTCCGCCTGGAACTGCTCGAGCGCGAGACGGTGCACCACGAGCTCCCAGTCGGTCCCGCTCGCCGCGGCAACGTCGCCGGCACCCTGCGTCCTTGCCGAGCCCTTGCGCAGCAATCGTTCGAAGTGCATCGTGCCGTCGGCATCGCGCAGCAGGCGGACGAATCCTTGCCGCGCCTCGATCCGGTCGATTCCCACCGTGCGCTTCGCGAGATCGAGCGCGAGGCCCTCGACATTCGCGTTCGCCATGCGCCACAGGGGCTCGCGCTCGCCGCGGATCGCGAGGTCGAGTGCGGAGAGCGCAAGCGAGCCTTGCGCCAGCGTGAATCGAACCGGGTTCGCGCCGGCGTCGAAATCGGCGCTGGCATCGAGCGCGCCGCGCCGCACATCGAGGGCGAGCATCCCGCTGTAGTACGGGTCGAGCCTGGCGAGCGGCAGCTTCGTCACCGCGAAATGGCCGCGCATCCCGTTGCCTGCGATGTCCACCTCGCTCGTGAGCGCGAAGTGCGCGCCGTCTTCGGAGTCGAAAGCTACATCGACGCTGCCAGGTGCGCCGCGGGAGGCGAGCCCGGTGCCGGTGACGGTGACATCGGAGAGCCGCGTGTTGAATGGCGGGGCGACCGCTTCATCCGAGACCCGAACCGCGCCCCCGGAGATGCGGGCTGCGGCCACCGACCATGCCCACGGTGTGCCGGCGTCGTCCGTTGTGCCGCCGGCCGGCGCGATCGCGAGCAAGCGTTGCGCCTCCACGCTTCCGTCGGAAAGCCGCCGCACATCCACGACGGGATCCGTCATCGAGAGGCGGTCGACGGCGACGGTGCGGCCGAGAAGATCGAGCTTGCCGAGGGCGACATCCACCGCCTTGGCCGCCATGAAGGGCGATGCGTCCTTCCGCGCAATCGCCAGCCGGTCGAGGCGCGCGTTTCCGGTGAGGATGAGGCTGCGGGACGCCCCCTTCCAGGAAACGAAGGCGAGAGTCAGGCGCGTCGTGAGCGCACCGTCGGTCAGCTTCAGCCCATTCGGCAGCGGCGCGTAATCCACGTAGCGCGGCAATGACAGCGCATCGAGGTCGATGTCGAGCGTCGCCTGGCGCGTTTCGCCGAAGGGCGAAGTCGACCTGCCGTTGAACGCGAACGGTGCACCGTCGATCGCTCCCCGCAAGTGCGGCCGCACACGGATCTCCTCGTCGCGTGAACGGCTCGACAGGAACGGAATGCCGATCGACAGGTCGGACACGGCGATCCTGCGATGGTGGACGGCGTCGTCCAGCACGACGGAGCCATCGTCGATCTCGATGTTGTCGAAAACGAAATCAGCCTTCGACGCTGGCGGGGTGGAAGGGGCCGACGCGCGCTCGACGAGGTCCTGGATGTTGTATTCGCCGGCCGCGCTGCGTGCGATCTCCACCTGGGGCCGGACCAGCCTTACCGAGTCGAGCACCAGGGCGCGCTTCCAGATCGACTCCGTCGAAACCACCACGTCCAACACGTCGAACCTGAAGAGCACCCGCTTGCGATCGCGGTCCGCGAGGCTGAATTCGGAGACTGTTGCGCGCAACGTGAATGGGTTGAAGCGGACCTTGCCGACCGTCGCCTCGCGCCCGAGCTCCGTGCGGGCGAGCGCCTCGATCTTCCATTGGACGATTGCCGGGATCGCGAAGAAACCCGCTGCTGCGAACAACGCGAGGAGCGCGAGGGTGGCGAGGAGGGCCGTCCGGAGGCGGTGTTGCCGAGGCGATGTCGACGGAGTGGCGAAGGTCTCCGGAAGCCCATGCCCATTGTCGCCGGATGCAGACGCGGAGGTTGCCATGTGGTTGCCACCTGCTTCGATCGTTCAGTAAGCACTTAACACGAAAGGGCCTGTTGTGCATGGTCAGCTGCCGTTTTCGAGTCGGCCTGGCGTGGGCACTCCGGTCCCGGGGAGCTTGTCGTGCGGAAGATCGCGGCGGTAGCAATGGCGGTGGTGCTCTTCGGCGGCGTGGCGCATGCCCGGTTCCCCGACATCAAGTCGTTGCTGCGAACGGCGCCGGCATGGACATCGACGTCGAACGTCAGCGACGAGAAGGCGGCGGCGTGCCTGAAGGAAGCGCTGCAGGTCAGCGCCGGCAACGCCGTGACGCTCACCGGCAAGGTCGACGGATTCTTCGGCAACGACGCCATCCGCATCCTCATGCCCGAAAAGCTCAAGACCGTATGGCCGCACGCTGACCCGAAAACCGGGACGTACCCCATTTCCAGCGGGGCAGAACGGCGTTCCGCCATACGGGAAATGGGGTACGTCCCGATTTAAGCGCCGGCCCCCATGCAAGGATTCGTTTCGAATATCGGTCAACGGGGCGGGGGGCACCGCCGTTGTACGGGGGCGCGCCACTTGTCGCCGGCGTCGCTGGATCATTCGACCCGCATGGGAGCCAACCTGCCCGATCAAGCCCGCACCCAATCCGTCCGCCTGCGCGTCGCCGTGGTCGATGACGAGGAGTCCGTGCGCAAGGCGCTGGAGCGCCTGCTGCGCGCTGCGGGGCTCGAGGTCGAAACCTTCGCCTCCGGCGACGAGTTCCTCGCCGCGGTGGGAGCGCGCCGGCCCGATTGCGTGCTGCTGGACCTCCACATGCCCACCCTCGATGGCTTCGAGATCCACGAGCGGCTGGCCGCCGAAGGCATCGTCCTTCCCGTGATCGTGGTCACCGGCCAGGACCGGCCCGAGTATCGAACCCGTGCGCGCGAGCTCGGGGTCGCCGCATATCTCTGCAAGCCCGTCCAGGGTACCGTCCTGCTCGAAGCCATCCTCGCCGCGGACGGCCGCCGCCCCGACGCTTAATCGCGCACTCACGGCGCCCGGGCCGTGGAGCGCCCGGCGCGCCCTGCAATTTGCCCCAAAGTGCCGTTTCGCCTGCCAAGGCGGCGCATAGAATGTGCTGGCTCCGCCCCTTCGGGCGGAATCAGCCCGTCGCGGGGAGGCACTCATGAAGAAGCGCAGGATTCCGCCGGCGATCACGATCCTCATCGGGATGGCCCTCGGCATCGTGGTCGGCTACTTCATCTTCGTGGAGTTCCCCGACAGGAAGTCCGCCGCACAGATCGCGGGCTACATCTCGCTCCTGTCGGACATCTTCCTGCGCCTCATCAAGATGCTCATCGGCCCGCTCGTCTTCTCGACGCTGGTCGTGGGCATCGCGCACATGGGCGATGCCGCCTCCGTGGGCCGCGTGTTCGCGAAGGCGCTCGGCTGGTTCATCACCGCCTCGCTCGTCTCGCTGCTGCTGGGCCTCGTGCTCGCCAACTGGCTGCAGCCCGGGCACAACCTGGGCCTGCCGCTGCCCGACATCGGCTCGTCCGCCAACCTCGCGACCGCCAAGTTCACGCTCAAGGATTTCGTCATGCACCTGGTGCCGAAGTCGTTCGTCGAGGCGCTCGCCAACAACGAGATCCTGCAGATCGTCGTGTTCTCGATGTTCTTCGGCGTCGCGTGCTCCGCGATGGGCGAGAAGGCGAAGGTGGTCGTGGCGTCCATCGACGAGCTCTCCCACATCATGCTGCGCATCACGGGCTACGTGATGAACATGGCGCCCGTCGCCGTGTTCGCCGCCATGGCGGCCACGGTCGCCACCAACGGCCTCGAGATCTTGCTCAAGTTCGCGGTCTTCATGGGCGATTTCTACCTCGGCCTCATCATCCTGTGGGCGATGCTCATCTCCGCGGGCTTCGTCGTCCTCGGGCCGCGCATCTTGAAGCTGATGGTGCTGATCAAGGAGGCCTTCATGCTCGCCTTCGCCACGGCGAGCTCGGAAGCGGCCTACCCGAAGATCCTCGATGCGCTCGACCGCTTCGGCGTGAGCCGCAAGATCTCGAGCTTCGTGATGCCGATGGGCTACTCGTTCAACCTCGACGGCTCGATGATGTACTGCACCTTCGCCACGCTATTCATCGCGCAGGCCTACGACATCAAGCTCTCGATCGGCACGCAGGTCACGATGCTGCTGATACTCATGCTCACCTCCAAGGGCATGGCAGGGGTGCCGCGCGCTTCGCTCGTGGTCATCGCCGCGACGCTCAACCAGTTCAACATCCCCGAGGCGGGCCTGCTGCTGATCCTCGGCATCGACACCTTCCTCGACATGGGACGCTCCGCCACCAACGCCATCGGCAACTCCATCGCGAGCGCGGCGGTGGCGAAGTGGGAAGGGGAGCTCCTGCCGCCGGAGACGGCGCAGGCCAACGCCCGCAACCTCGACACGGAGCCGGAACCGGAGGCGGTGCCGGCCTGAACGGAGCGCGCGCATGAGGCTCGCCGCGGTGCTCTTCGCCTGCTGCCTCGCCCTCGCGGCGACGGCCGCGCGCGCGCAATCGGAAGAGCCACCGGTCGAGCTCACCGGCACGCTCGCCAAGGTGCGCGCGAGCGGCGCCGTGACCATTGCCTACCGCGAGTCGTCCATCCCGTTCTCGTACCTCTCGCCGCGCGGCGAGCCCATCGGCTACTCGATCGAGCTGTGCCGCAAGCTCGTCGACTCGATGTCGGAAGCCGTCGGCCGCGAGCTGCAGGTGCGCTTCGTGCCCGTGACCTCCGGCACGCGCATGGACGCCATCGTCTCCGGCCGCGCGGACCTCGAGTGCGGCTCCACCACGAGCAACCTCGAGCGCGCGCGCCGCGTGGGCTTCTCGCCCACCATCTTCGTCTCGGGCACGAAGCTCATGGTGAAGCGCGGCTCGCCGGTGAAATCGTTCCGCGACCTGCGCGGCCGCTCCGTGGTCGTGACGGCGGGCACCACGAACGAGGAGACGCTGCGGCAGCTTTCGAAGAAGTTCAACGTCGACTACCGCATCGTCGTCGCGCGCGACCATGCCGAGTCGTTCGCGGAGCTCGAGGCCGGCCGCGTGGACGCGTTCGCCACGGACGACGTGCTGCTCTACGGCCTCATCGCCAGCCATGGCGTGCGCGGCAAGTACGACGTGGTGGGCGAGTTCCTCTCCTACGATCCCTACAGCATCATGTACCGCAAGGGCGATGCGCAGCTCGAGCAGCTCGTGAAGGACACCTTCCACGACCTCGCGGAGGACGGCGAGGTCGAGCGCCAGTACAAGCGCTGGTTCCTGCAGCGCCTGCCCTCGGGCGCGAGCCTCAACCTGCCCATGAGCCCCCACCTCGAGACGTTGATCCGCGCGATGGCCGCAAAGCCGGAATAAGCGCGCCCATGCGAAAGAACTCCATGCGAGCGCGCCTCGCCCGCGTCGCCGGTTCCTGCCTGCTTGCGGTCGCCGCGTGCGGTGGTGTTGCCCATGCGCAGTCCTCGCAGCGTTTCCGCGATGCCGACGACGGCGCCTTCGACGTGAGCGACTACCTGCTGCGCCATCGCGGCGTGCTGCCGGTCCCGATCCTCATCACCGAGCCCGCGGTGGGCTATGGCGCGGGGCTCGGAGCGGTCTACTTCAGCCAGTCCTTCGAGGAGCGCGCCGAGGCAAGCCGCGCACGGGGCGAGCCGGTCACGCCGCCGAACCTGTCCGTGCTCGCGGGCTTCAAGACCGAGAACGGCACGTGGGGCGGTGCCGTCGGCCACATGGGCTTCTGGGACGAGGACCGGTGGCGTTATCTCGGCGCGGTCGCCAAGGCCTCGCTGCAGCTCGACTACTTCAGCGTCTCGGGCCAGGCGCAGGCCTACCAGCTCGATGCCACGGCGCTCATCCAGCAGCTCGTGCGGCGCGTCGGCACCGGGGGCTGGTTCCTGGGCGGGCGGTATACGTACGTGTCCACGCAATCGAGCTTCGCAAGCCAGCTCCCGCTCGACGTGCCCCTGCGCGAGCTCGACACCGCGATCGGCAAGCTCGGGCTCATCGTCGACTACGACACGCGCGACAACATCTTCACGCCGAACAAGGGCACCTTCTTCGAGATGGAAGGGGCATTCGCGCGCGGCGCCTTCGGCAGCGACGACAACTTCCAGTCGCTCTACGCGCGCGCCTACCACTGGGAGCCCATGGGCGACTTCGTGCTCGGCGTGCGCGGCGATGCGCGCATGACCAGCGGCGAGGTGCCGTTCTACGCGCAGCCCTACATCGTGCTGCGCGGCGTCCCCGCGGTGCGCTACCAGGACCGGAACGCGCTCGTCACGGAAGGCGAGGTGCGCTGGAACCTCGACCGGCGTTGGGCGCTCGTGGGCTTCGCCGGCGTGGGCAAGGCCTATGGCCGCCGCCAGGGCTGGGCGGAGGCGGACACCGTGTGGGCCGGCGGCGCGGGCTTCCGCTACCTGCTGGCCCGCAAGCTCAACCTCTACGCGGGGCTGGATGTGGCGCGCGGCCCCGAGGACGGCGCCGTCTACATCCAGGTGGGCAGCGCCTGGCGCTGAGGCATCCTCCATAGTCGCGACGCAGGCGCGTTACGTAGAATGGGCGCCCATCGCGTTGCGAAAGGGTATTCGTTGAGACAATCGCGGGGCGCCGTCCGCTGGGGGCGATTGCGGCCGGCATGGGAACGACTTCGCGGCTCGCCCGGGCTGAAGGGGGCGTTCCTCTACGCGATTGCGCTGGTCGTGGTAGCCGGGATGGGCCTGCTCCCCGACGCGAACGAAGCGCCGCTTGCGGATGCCGACCGCTTCGCCTGCGATTTCGAGATGCACTGGCTGCGCGAGCTGCATCCGCGCGCGGTGGACCCCGATGTCGTGCTGATCGCCATCGACGAGGACACCGAGCGTGCTTTCCCGGAGCCGGTCGCCCTGTGGCATCGCCACTTCGCGCGTCTCCTGGAGGCGCTCGCAGCGGCCCATCCCGCGGCGGTGGGCGTGGATGTCACCCTGCCACAGCGTTCGTACGACGCCATCCTTCCGGGCGGCGATGCGGCCCTCGTGAAGGGGCTGGAGGTCCTCGCGCGGGCAGCGCCCGTGGTCTATCCGCAGGCCGTCACGAGCAGGGGCGAGGTGCTGCCGGTGAACGAGAGCTATCGCGCCGTGCTGGGCGACGCTGCGCTCGGGCTCGACAGCCACGCGGTCGATCCCGACAACATCGTGCGGCAATTCATCGAGCCGCGCGCCGCCGATGGCCGCATCGTGCCCACGTTCGCGGGCCAGGTCCTGCGCCGGCTGGGACGCGGGGTGGACAGCGGCTACATCGACTACTCCGTCGGCGCGCCGGTGCGCGCATGGCCGTTGCAGGACGTGCTCGCATGGGACGAAGCGCGCATGCGGAAAGCCTTCGAAAGGCGCATCGTCCTCGTGGGCAGCCTGGCACCTTCCGAGGACCGCTGGCGGCTGCCGGTGCGGCTGCTGGCGCCCGATGCGGATGGCGTTGCGCGCGCGGCCGCGCAGCCGTACGCCGGCCTTGCGCAGCCCGGTGTGCTCATCCACCTCCAGGTGCTGCGCAGCCAATTGGGCTCGGGCCTGCTCCACCCGCTGGACGATGGGTTGCGCTGGCTGCTCTGCGCGTTGGCGGCGCTCGTGGTCTTCTCGACGGCGCGGCCCGTCATCGTCCTCCTCGGCGCCGCTCTCGTGCCGCTGGGGCTTTTCGTGCTCGGCTTCTGGGGCGTGGTGGAATGGCAGGTCCTGTTTCCCGTCGGCGCGATCGCGGTCGCCTTCTGGACCGGGCTCGCGGTGCGCGGCGTGTTCGATGCCATCGGCGCGACGGTCGAGCGCGTGCGCCTGCAGAGCTCGTTCGCGGGCCAGGTGAGCCCCGCGGTCATGCGCGAGATGCTCGCGGGGGGCCTCGCCTACGGCGTGGGCGCGCAAGCGGCCGAGGTCTGCGTGCTCTTCAGCGACGTGCGCGATTTCACGACGCTGTCGGAGAACATGCCCCCGCACGTGGTGACCAGCTTCCTGCAGCGCTATTTCGACCGCATGGTGAACGCGGTGCACCGCTTCGACGGAACGGTCGACAAGTTCATCGGCGACGGCATGATGGTCCTCTTCGGCGCGCCGCGGAAGCTCGAGGACTCCTGCGGCAACGCGGTGCGCTGTGCGCTCGAGATGCTGAACGAGCTGGACGCGCTCAATGCCGAGTTCCAGCGCGAGGGGCTGCCCACGCTCGTGATCGGCATCGGCATCAACTACGGCACGGTCACCGTCGGCAACCTGGGCTCGACCGAGCGCCACAACTACTCCGCCATCGGCGATGCGGTCAACGTGGCAGCGCGCGTGGAAGGCCTCACCAAGGAGCTGGGCCGCAAGATCATCATCACCGAGGCGGTGGTGGGCCGCATCGCGGAGCACTTCCATTTCGACTCGCTCGGCTGCCACAACGTGAAGGGACACAGCCCCGTCCATGTGTGGGGCATCCGCACGAGGCACCCCCCCGATGCCTGACCCGGCCCGGGCCAGGCATGCCGTGGGCGGCCTGCTGCTGGCTGCAGGCCTGCTCGCAGGCGCGAACGCACGCGCGGCAGAGGGCGCGCCTGCATGGGCACCGCCGCAGGCGCTGGAGCCCGGCATGCGCGAGCTGCGCTTCGCCGATGGCTCGGTCTATCGCGGGACCGTCCTGAATGGCCTGCCCCACGGGCGCGGCCAATATGTCGCCCGCGCCTTCCGCTACGAGGGCGAGTGGCGCGATGGGGTGAAGCAGGGCGAAGGCGTCTACCAGTGGGCCAATGGCGACCGGTACGAGGGCGGGTTCGCGCGCGACCACCCCGACGGCCGCGGCATGTTCGTCTTCGCGAACGGCGACACGTACGACGGCGAGGTGCACGCCGGCGTGATCCAGGGGCGCGGCACCTACATCGCGCGCAACGGCGACACCTTCGAAGGGGCGTTCCACGACGGTCGTCCCGACGGCGTGGGGCGCTACCTGTTCGCCAACGGCGACCGCTACGAAGGCGAGGTGCGCGCCGGCCGCATCCAGGGCCGCGGGCGCTACTTCGCGGCGAACGGCGACCGCATCGAGTGCAGCTTCGTGGACGGCAAGGCGCAAGGCATCGGCACGTACGCGTTCGCGAACGGGGACCGGTACGAAGGCGAGATCATCCGCGGCGTGCCGAGCGGGCAGGGCGCCTTCGATTACGCGGACGGCGCGCGCTACGAGGGGGAGGTCCGCGAGGGCCGCCCCATGGGGCGAGGCACGTACCGCCTTGCGGATGGCAGCCGCTTCGAAGGCACGTTCGCCGATGGGCTCGCCCGTGCGACCGGCGAGCTGGTCGGGGCGCACGGCTCCCGCATGCCCGCGGAGCTTCGCGACGGCGTCCCGCGGCTGCTCAACTGACCCCGCCTCGGGTATAATTGCGGGCAATCGATCCGGAGGTTTCGCAATGGCTGAACGCAAACGTACCCGCCGCAACACGCTGGAGCGCCGCTGCCTGCCCAAGGTTTTCAAGCGCCTCTTCAACGGTTCGCCGAAGGGTATCTTCAAGATGCTCGAGACGATCAAGAAGAACTGATCGGCACGATTCGCAAGTGAAAGGGCCGCCCGCGGGCGGCCCTTTCACTTTTGCAGCGGGCCGGTCAGGCGAGCGCGCGGCTCACCACTTCGCCCACGTTGCTCGAAAGCCCTTCCGCATCGCGCACCTTCTCCAGCGCGGCGCGCGCATGCGCCTGGCGCTGCGAGTCGTACTTCTTCCAGCGGTCGAAGGCGCGCGCGAGTCGCGAGGCCACCTGCGGGTTGAGCCGGTCGAGCGCCACGAGCTGCTCGGCCACCCAGCGGTAGCCGCTGCCGTCCGCGGCGTGGAAATGCAGCGGGTTCTCGGTCGCGAACGAGTGCAGCACCGAACGGGCGCGATTGGGGTTGCGCATGTCGAAGGCGGGATGCGAGACCAGCGAGCGCACGCCCTCGAGCGTGCCGGAAACGCGCGAGGTGGCCTGCACGCGGAACCACTTGTCCATCACCAGCGCCTCGTCCTTCCAGCGCTCCTCGAACTCGCGCAGGGCGGCGACCCGCTGCGGGCCCTCGCTGTTGGCAAGGCACATGAGCGCCGACATGGAGTCCGTCATGTTGCGTGCACGCTTGAACTCGCCCAGCGCCAGCTCGCGCGACGCCTCGTCGTCGATGGCGGCGACATAGGCGAGTGCCGCGTTGCGCACGGCGCGTCGTCCCGCCGCTTGCGCATCGGGTGAATACGGGCCCGGCACGGCGAATTCGCCGATCGCGGCCTCGAGCTCGGGCCGCAGGCGCAGCGCCACCTGGCGAATGAGGTCCAGCCGCGCACGATGGATGGCCGTCGGTTCCGCCGGCTCCATCATCTCCGCGAGATAACCTTCGGCAGGAAGCTGCAGGCATTCGGCGGCGAACGCCGGGTCGCGATGCGCGTCGGCGAGCGTGCGGCGGAAGGCCTCGATGTAGGCCGGGGGGACTTGCGCAGCCCGCCCGGCGCAAATGCTGGCGGCATTGGCGAGCAGGATGCGCGTGGCGAGCGCCTGGCCCGCCTCCCAGCGATTGAAGGCATCGCTGTCGTGCGCCATGAGGTGCGTGAGCTGCTCGTCCGAGTAGTCGAACTTCACGTGCACCGGCGCGGAGAAGCGCCTGAGGAGCGACGGGATCGGCGCCGCGGCGACATTGCGGAAGACGAATTGCTGCCGCGCCTGCGTGAACGCGAGCACCGCGGTGCCGTCGCGTGCGGTGCCGAATGTTGCACCGTCGATCTCGAGAGGCAGGTCGCGGCCGTCGGGTCCCACGAGCCCCACCGCGAACGGGATCACGAACGGCTGCTTCGCCGCCTGGCCCGGCGTGGGCGGGCATTCCTGCACCAGCTCCATCGTGTAGGTGCGCTGCAGCGGATCGTACTGGCCATCCACGCTCACGACCGGCGTGCCGGCCTGCGAGTACCAGCGTTCGAATTGCCGCAGGTCCGCCTGGTTGGCATCGGCCATCGCCGCGCGGAAATCGTCGCACGTGACCGCCTGCCCGTCGTGGCGCCGGAAGTAGAGATCCATGCCGCGGCGGAAGCCCTCGCGGCCGAGGATGGTGGCGTACATGCGCACGACCTCGGCGCCCTTGTCGTACACGGTCGCGGTGTAGAAGTTGTTCACCTCGACGTACGAATCGGGACGCACGGGATGCGCCATCGGGCCCGCGTCCTCCGGGAACTGGCGCTCGCGCAGCGAGCGCACTTCCTGGATGCGGACCACGGGGCGCGAGTACATGTCCGCGCTGTATTCCTGGTCGCGATAGACGGTGAGGCCTTCCTTGAGCGAGAGCTGGAACCAGTCGCGGCAGGTGACGCGGTTGCCGGTCCAGTTGTGGAAGTACTCGTGGGCGACGACCTTGTCCACGCCGAAGTAATCGCCGTCGGTGGCCGTGTCGCCGCGCGCGAGGATGTACTTCGTGTTGAAGATGTTGAGGCCCTTGTTCTCCATGGCGCCGGCGTTGAAGTCGGCGACGGCCACGATCATGAAGCGCTCGAGGTCGAGCTCGAGGCCGAAGGCCTCCTCGTCCCAGCGCATGCAGCTCTTGAGCGATTGCATCGCGAAGCCGGCCTGGTCGAGCTTGCCGGGCTCCACGTAGATCTGCAGCAGCGCGCGCTTGCCCGAGCGGGTGACGAACTCGTCCTCGAGGAGGTCGAGGCTGGCCGCGACCATCGCGAAGAGGTACGAGGGCTTCGGGAACGGATCCTCCCACCGCGCCCAGTGGCGCCCGGCAGGCGCGCCGGAAGCGAGGAACCAGCCGGCCGGCTCCCCCGGGCCCTGCGACACGAGGTTGCCGTTGGCGAGCAGGTGCGGGAAGCGCGACTTGTCCGCGCACAGCGTCACGGCGTAGCGCGCCATCACGTCCGGACGGTCGATGAAATACGTGATGTGGCGGAAGCCCTGCGCCTCGCACTGCGTGACGAGCCCGGAGCTCGTGGCGTAAAGGCCCTCGAGCTTCGTGTTCTTCCACGGGTCGAAGCGCACCACGGTCTCGAGCGTGAAGCGCTCCGGCGCGTCGTTCACCGTGAGGTGCGACTCGTCGGCGCGGTATTCGCCCGGGCCGAGCAAGCGCCCGTCGACGCTCACGGACACGAGCTCGAGGTCCTCGCCATCGAGGACCAGCGGCTCGTTCACGGCACGCCCCGGATCGCGCTGCAGCTGCAGCGTCGCATGGACGCAGACGCGGCCTTCGACGATGTCCACGTCGAGGGCCACGTGCGAGATGCGGAACGGGGGCGGGGTGTAATCCTTGAGGCTGATCGCCTGCGGTACGGCGTCGCGCATGCTTGTCGGCCCTTTCAGGCGGCCTTGCGCCGGAACAGCGCCGGGATCGGCGCGGAGCGTTTGTTCGAACCCGGCGTCTCCGGCAGGGCGTCCTGTGCCAGCGCCGAAGGCGACGGCTCGTACGGCTTGTCGAAATCCATGCCGCCGGAATTACCCGACGTGCGCGCGACAGGCGACGTGGCGTAGCGCGGCGCACGATCCTCGCGCTCGTCGCGACGGCGGTTGCTGCGCGGGGCGCGCGGCTCTTTCGCGCCTTCGCTGCGCGGGGCCTTCGCGCCTTCGCTGCGCGGCGGCTTGGCGGCTTCGGCCCGCGGCGGCTTCGCACCCTCGGCCCGCGGCGGCTTGGCGCCCTCGGCGCGCGGCGGCCTGGCGCCCTCGGCGCGCGGCTGCGGCTTGGCACGGCGTCCCTCGCGTTGCGCCTGCGGCGCGCGTTCGGTGCGCTCCGCCGGCTCGGTCCGAAGTCCCGCACGCTCGCCCTCGAAGCCCTCGACATGGCGGACCTCGATCTTCTTGTTGATGAGCCGCTCGACCGCGCCCAGCAGCGGCCGGTCCTCGGGGCAGACGAGCGACAGGGCTTCGCCCGTGGCGCCGGCGCGTCCCGTGCGCCCGATGCGGTGCACGTAATCCTCGGCCACGTGCGGCAGGTCGAAATTCACGACGTGCGGCAGCTCCTCGATATCGAGGCCGCGCGCGGCGATGTCGGTGGCGACCAGCACGCGCACCTTGCCTTCCTTGAAGTCCTCGAGCGCACGCACGCGTGCGTTCTGGCTCTTGTTGCCGTGGATGGCATCGGCATTGATGTGGTCGCGCTGCAATTGCGAGGCGAGGCGGTTGGCGCCGTGCTTGGTCTTGCAGAACACCAGCACCTGCGACCAGTCGTTCTTGCGCACCAGGTGCGAGAGCATCTCGCGCTTGCGGTTCGCATCGACGAAATGCACGTATTGCGTGACCAGCTCCGCAGGCGTGTTGCGGCGCGCCACTTCGATGGTCGCCGGATCCTTGAGGAACTGGGCCGAGAGCTTGCGGATCTCGTCCGAGAAGGTCGCGGAGAAGAGCAGCGTCTGCCGGGTGGTCGGCAGGAGGGCCACGATGCGCTTGATGTCGGGGATGAAGCCCATGTCCAGCATGCGGTCCGCTTCGTCGAGGACCAGGATCTGCACCTTGCCGAGGCTGAGCGCTTTCTGCTGCAGCAGGTCGAGCAGGCGGCCGGGGGTGGCGACGAGGATCTCGACACCCTTGCGCAGCTCCTCGATCTGCGGGTTGATGTTCACGCCGCCGTAGACGCAGAACGAGCGCAGCGGCACGTGCTTGCCGTAGGTCTGCACGCTTTCGTGCACCTGGATGGCCAGCTCGCGCGTGGGCGTGAGGATCAGGCAGCGGACCGGATGCAGCGCGGGCGAGAAGCTCTTGGTGGCCGTGGGGGCCAGGCGCTGCAGCAGCGGGAGGGTGAAGCCGGCGGTCTTGCCGGTGCCGGTTTGCGCGGCGGCGAGGAGGTCGCGGCCGGAGAGGACAACGGGGATGGCTTGCGCCTGGATGGGGGTGGGGATGGTGTAGCCCTGCTCCGTGACGGCACGCAGCAGCTCGGGCAGCAGCCCGAGGCTTTCGAAGGACGTACTGATCTTGTATCTCCTGAACGGATCGGCCCGCGAAGGCTCGCGCCTTCGAAACCGGTTCAGGCAGATGAAATTGTCGACTCGAAGGATTCTGCCGCCCCTGGGGGGCGGCGAATGGGCGCGGGCATCAACCGGATGAAACGCCTCGAAGCGCCTTAACCCACATTATACCGGTATTCCGCCTTTTTCCCCATTGATTTCGCGAGCATTTCCTACCCCTGTCACAGGGGGTTATAGTCGCGAAAAACCGCGCCACCCCCAAAACGAGGAGACCAGGATGCGCCATCCAGCCTATGCCGTCGCGCTTGCGGGCCTGTTCGCCGCCGGCGCCTTCGCCGCCGACCCCATCGCGATCGGCGTGAGCATCGCCCAGTCCCCGCCCGGCTCCGTGGTGCAGGGCACGCAGGTGAAGGACGGCCTGGAGATCGTGAAGGACATGGTGAACGCCCAGGGCGGCGTGCTCGGCCGGCCGGTGAAGCTCATCTACGAGGACGACCAGGGCATCCCGGAGAAGGGCCGTGCCGCCGCGGAGAAGCTCATCACGAGCGACAAGGTCGTTGCGGTGACGGGTGGACACCAGAGCTCCGTCTGCCTCGCCGCGATCGAGGTCGCGCACCGCTATGGCGTGCCCTACGTCAACACGAATTGCTGGTCGGACGACGTGCGGAAGAAGGGCTATCCGGAGGTCTTCAACCCGGGCAACTACAACACGCGCGTGTCCATGGCGATGGCAGAAACCATCGCGGCGATGAAGGTGAAGAACGTGATCGCGTTCGCGGAGAACACCGATTACGGCATCGGCCAGGCGAAGCTGCTCGCCGAGTTCGTGAAGGAGAAGTCGCCGGGCACGAGCTTCAAGTACGAGACGCTCGACCGCGCGGGCAAGGACTTCACCCCGGCCGTGCTGGCGCTGCGCGCGAACCCGCCCGACATGGTCATCAACGTGATGCTGCCGCCCGCGGCCTACATCCTCATGAACCAGCTCTACGAGCAGGGCGTGGCACCGTCCCCGAAGACGTGGAGCTACGACGGCGCCGGCATCGCCGACTATCCGGACTTCTGGCAGAACGTGAAGGACGCGGGCAAGGGGATGATCTCCTTCGGCCTCTACCACCCGAAGATGCCGCAGCCGGAGCTGGGCAGGCAGGTGGCCGCGGAGTACCAGAAGCGCGCGAAGAACGAGCCCAACCGCCTCATCTTCCAGGCGGCGGACTCGCTGCTGCTCATCGTCGATGCGATCAAGGATGCGAAGAGCACCGATCCGAAGGCCATCGAGGCGGCGCTGCGCAAGATGAAGTTCACCGGCGTGCGCGGCACCTTCCAGTTCAGCGACAAGCCGGGTTATTCGTTCCAGCAGTGGGTCGACATCCCGTACGTGAACTACCAGCTCACCGCGGTGAACCAGAAGGTCTCGGACTCCAACCTGATCCAGGGACCCGGCCAGCCGCTCGACGTGAACAAGCTGCAGAAGCCGAAATAGGCCGTGTCCCTCACCGACGCACTCGCCGGCTTCGCGGGCTGGCTGGGCTACGGCCATGCGGAACGTGCACGTTTGTGGGCAGCCCGGCTCGAGGTCAACCGGCCCGAGATCGAGGCCTTCCGCGCGGCGTCCCTCCCCGATTGCGCGGCGTACCGGCCGTGGCGATCGACACCATTCCCCGCGCGCGGCACGCGGCACGGCGAGGAAACGCTTCCGACCGATGCCGCACAGGCTCTCGCACGGGCGCGCGCGCATGCCGAGTTGAACGCGTTCACGTGGCTCGCGGCCACACCTCCGCGCGGCGGCGGCGCCGGCATGCTCGCGGGCGTGCCCATCGCCGTGAAGGACCTGATGCGCGTGGCGGGTGCGCCGCTCACCGCCGGCAGCCGCGCCTTCGAGGAGATCGTCCCGCGCGAGGATGCGCCCGTCGTGGCCCGCCTGCGCGCGGCCGGCGCCGCCATCATCGGGCTCGCCAACCTGCACGAGTTCGCCTACGGCATCACCAGCGACAACCCGCGCTTCGGCCGCGTGGTGAACCCGATGGCGCCGGATCGCATTCCGGGGGGCTCGAGCGGCGGCTCGGCCGCGGCGGTCGCTGCGGGCATCGTGCCGCTCGCCGTCGGCACCGACACCGCAGGCTCGATCCGCATTCCCGCCGCGTGCTGCGGCATCGTGGGATTCAAGCCTTCGTACGACGCCGTTCCGCGCCAGGGCGTGCTCGATCTCGCGCCGACGCTCGACCATGTCGGGCCGATGGGCCGGAGCGTCGCCGCGTGCGCGCGCATGTTCGCCGCGATGATCGAGGTCGAGCACGAGCCGCGCTGGGCGCTGGAAGGGCTGGCGGGCCTGCGCATCGCGCGCCTGCGCGGCTATTTCGAGAGCCCGATCGATGCGGAAGTGCGCGCGGCGGTGGAGGACGCCGCGGCGGCGGCCGGGCGCGATGGCGCCGTCTGCAGCGAGCACGCCATCGACGGGATGGCGCTGGCGCCCGCGATCCAGTTCAACACCATCGCGCACGAGGCCGCGGCCGTGCATTCCGACCGCCTGCCTGCGCGCGCGGGCGAGATGGGCGAAGACGTGCGCGTGCGCCTCGAGATCGGTCACTTCCTGCCCGGCCACTGGTACGTGAAGGCGCAGCGACTGCGCCGCGGCCTGGTCGACCGCATCGATGCCGCATTCGATGCGTCCGACGTGCTGCTGTGCGCAACGTTGCGGGCGCCCGCGCCGGCGGTGGGTGCAGCGCGCGTGCAGATCGGTGGCGAGCCGTTCGCCCTGCACACGGCGGTCACGCACCTCACGCTGCCCTTCAACCTGGCCGGCCTGCCCGCGGTGACGATTCCATGGACGCGCTCTTCCGATGGCGTGCCGATCGCGATCCAGGTGGTCGCGCGCCGCGGGGAAGACTGGCAGGCGCTCGCGGTAGCGGAGCGGCTCGAGCGACTCGCGCCCTGGCGCACGCGCCTGCAAGGATGACGCTCGCCCTCGACCTCTTCGTGAACGGGCTCATCTTCGGGCTCTTCTACGCGCTGATGGCGGTGGGGCTCGCGATGATCTTCGGCGTGCTGAAGATCGTGAATTTCGCCCATGGCGAGTTCTACATGGTGGGCGCCTATGCGTACGTGCTGGTCTCGATGAAGCTGGGCGTGTCGCCGTGGATCGCGCTGCCGCTCGCCGCGCTTGCGGGCGCCGGGCTGGGCTGGCTGGTCGAGCGCACGCTGATGCGCCCGCTCTACGCCGGGTATGGCAGCTGGTCGATCATGAAGGACGAGTACGCGGTGGTCGTGACCTTCGGCCTCTCGCTGCTGCTGATCAACCTCGTCGACAAGATCGTGGGACCCTATCCCTATCGCGGGCCCGCGCTCATCGAGACGTCGCGCTTCTCGCTGGGCCCGGTGATGCTGAACGGGCAGAAGCTCATCGCCGCGGGGTTGTCGGTTGCGCTCCTCGTGGGGCTGGCGCTCTTCATCAAGCGCTCGCTCTGGGGGCGGCAGATCCAGGCGGTGGCGCAGAACCGCCTCGGCGCATCGCTCGCGGGCATCGATGCCACGCGCACCACGAGCCTCATCTTCGCGATCTCGGGGCTGCTCGCCGCGCTTTCGGGCGCATTGCTCGCGCCGCTCATCAATCCTTCGCCCGACGTGGGCGCCTTCCCGGCGATCAAGTCGTACGTGATCGTGGTGCTGGGCGGGATGGGCTCGATCTGGGGCGCCATGATCGCCTCCCTCCTGCTGGGCGTGCTCGAGTCCTTCTTCGCGGTCTATGTCTCGTACGACTACCGCGATGCGTTCGGCTTGCTGATCCTCATCGCGGTGCTGCTCTTCCGCCCGCAGGGGCTCGTCGGCGAGCGCGGCCGCGAGGTATGAGCGGTCCGAGCAATCTCTGGCGCCGCCGGCTGGCGATGGACTTCCGCGCGGCGCTGGTGATCGTGGCGCTCCTCGCGGTCCTTCCCGCGGTCGTGACCTCGCCCTACACGCTCGGCATCCTCATCGTCAGCATGTACTTCGCGATGCTGGCACTCGGATGGAACCTGCTGGCGGGATTCACCGGGCAGTTCTCGCTGGCACCGGCGGCGTTTGCGATGCTCGGTGCCTACACCACCGCGCTCCTCGACTACCACGCCAAGGCGCCGCTGGTGCTCGGCATCCCTGCGGCCATCGTCGCCACCGCGCTCATGGGCTGGCTGTTGGGACGCGTCGTGCTGCGCCTCAAGGGACCGTACCTCGCGCTCACGACCCTTTCGTTCGCCGAGATCGCGCGCGTGGTCGTCGGCAACTCGCACGAGTTCACGCGCGGCGACCAGGGGCTGAACGTGCCGAGCCTCATGGAAAGCCGCGTCGGCTATTACTACGTCTTCCTCGCGGTGCTGGCCGCCGTATTGGCGCTGCTCTTCATGCTGATGCGGGGACGCGCCGGGCGCTTCTGGCTCGCCATCCGCGACGACGAGACCGGCGCCGAGAGCCGCGGCATCAACGTGGTGCGCTACAAGACGCTCGCATTCGCGCTCTCCTGCATGGTGTGCGGGCTCGCGGGCTCGCTCTACGGCACCTTCAGCCAGCTCGTGAGCCCGGAGCTGGGCCTGCTGCTGCAGACCGGCCTCGTGATCGCGATGGTGGTCATCGGCGGCATGGGCACCCTCACCGGACCGATCCTGGGCGCGTTGCTGGTGTATCTCGCCTCCGAATGGATGCGCGGATTCGGCAACGTGCAGATGATCGTGTTCGCCGCGCTGGTGATCGTGTTCGCGCGATTCTTCCGCACCGGGTTGTGGGGACTCGTCTCCTCGCGCCTGGCAATGCGTGGCGTCGCTCCCGCGAAGCCGGCGCAGTCTTCCCCATGACCCTGCTGCGCGCCGAGGGCCTCACCAAGCACTTCGGCGGTGTCGCGGCGGTGGAGCAGCTCTCGTTCGGCGTCGAGCCGGGCGAGATCCTCGGGCTCATCGGGCCGAACGGCTCGGGCAAGACCACCGCGCTCAACATGCTCTCGGGCTTCCTCGCGCCCGATGCGGGCCGCATGTGGCTCGATGGCGCGCCGATGGAGCGCCTGTCGCCGATGCAGCTCGCGCGCCGCGGCCTGCTGCGGATGTTCCAGATGACGCGCGTCTTCGCACGCGTGTGCGCGCTCGACAACCTCCTCACCGCGGGGCTCGCGCGCGGGTTGCGGGAAGAGGAAGCGACGCGGCGCGCGCATGAGCTGCTGGCGGAGCTCACGCTCGAGCCCGTCGCCTATCTCGATGCGGCGCAGCTTTCGGGCGGGCAGCGCAAGCTCCTCGAGTTCGGCATGTGCTTCATCGAGCCGCCGCGCGTGGCCCTCCTCGACGAGCCCTTCGCCGCGGTGCATCCGGTGATGCGCGAGACGATGGCGAAGTTCATCCGGCGGCGCAACGCACAGGGCCACACGTTCCTGCTCGTGAGCCATGACATGCCGATCGTGGTCGAGCTCTGCCATCGCGCCGCGTGCATGAATGCGGGGCGGCTCATCGCCATCGGTCCCACGCGCGACGTGCTGCGCGACACCGCGGTGATCGAGGCTTATCTCGGCAGCGGCAGCCATGGCTGAGGCGCCGCTCCTCGAGCTCGAAGGCGTCACCGCCGGCTACGCGCAGGACATCGACGTGCTGCGCGAAGTGTCGCTGGCCGTCCACGCGGGCGAGGTGAGCGGGCTCATCGGCCTCAACGGCGCCGGGAAGTCGACGGTGGTGAAGACGATCTGCGGCTTCCTCGCGCCGAAGGCGGGCCGCATCGCCTTCGAGGGGGAATCGATCGCGGGAATCGCCCCGCACCGGCTCATCGACCGCGGCATCTGCTGCATCCCGCAGGAGTCGAGCCTGTTTCCGTATCTCAGCGTGGAAGAGAACCTGCTGCTGCCGTTGCAGGGGCGCTCGCGGCGCTTCGGCGGCGACATGAAGCAGCGCTACGAGGAAGTGCTGACGATCTTTCCCGCGTTGCGTGAACGCGGCCGGGCGCAGGCGGGGGACCTCTCGGGCGGCCAGCAGAAGCAGGTGGAGTTCGCCAAGGCGTGGCTGCAGCGCCCGCGCCTGTGCCTCGTGGACGAGCCGTCCATCGGCCTCGCGCCGCTGCTCGCCGAGGAAGTGTTCACGTGGATCGAGAAGTTCGCGCGCTCCGGAATGGGCATACTGCTGATCGACCACAACGTGCGGCGCGTGGTGAAGATGTCCGATCGCATCCACGTGCTCAGCCTGGGACGCATCACCGCCGCGGGCGGCCGCGCGGACTTCGAGGGCGACCTGCACGAGCAGGTGAGGCAATGGCTGGGCCTCGATTTCTGAAGGGAGATCGCATGACCACGAACAAGCGCATCGTCCTGGCGAGCCGTCCGCAAGGCGCGGTTGTCCCGGAGAACTTTCGCATCGAGGAAGCGCCCACGCCCAAGCTCGGCGAAGGCGAGGTGCTCGTGCGCAACGAGTGGCTCTCGCTCGACCCGTACATGCGCGGACGCATGAGCGATGCCAAGTCGTACGTGAAGGGCGTCGACATCGGCGAGGTGATGGTGGGACAGACCGTGGGCGAGGTGGTCGAGTCCGCGCATCCCGGCTTCAAGCCCGGCGACAAGGTGCTCACGTCCACCGGCTGGCAGCAGTACGGCGTGGCGCGCGGCAAGGAGCTGCGCATGATCGACGCGTCGCGCGTGCCCGCTTCGTACTACCTCGGCATCCTCGGCATGCCCGGGCTCACGGCGTGGTTCGGCCTCTTCGAGATCGGCAAGGCCAAGGCGGGCGAGACGCTCGTGGTCTCGGCGGCCTCGGGCGCGGTCGGCAGCGTCGTGGGGCAGCTGGGGAAGAACAAGGGCATGCGCGTGGTCGGCATCGCAGGCGGGCGCGAGAAGTGCGACTACGTCGTGCGCGAGCTGGGCTTCGATGCGTGCGTGGATTACAAGGCGGGCCGGCTCGCCGAGGACTTGCGTGCCGCGTGTCCTGACGGCATCGATGTCGACTTCGAGAACGTCGGCGGCGAGATCCTCGACACCGTGCTGCGCCAGATGAAGTTCCTCGGCCGCGTCGTCGTCTGCGGCCTCATCGCCGAATACAACGCCACCGAGCCCTATGGCTACAAGTCGATGCGCGCGATCCTCGTGAACCGCCTGCGCGTGCAGGGGATGATCGTGTTCGACTGGAAGGATCGCTACGAGGAGGCGCTCGCCGACCTCGGCGCCCGCGTCGCCGGCGGCAAGCTGCGCTACCGCGAGTCGATCGTCGAGGGCCTCGAGAACGCACCTCGCGGCCTCATCGATCTGCTCGCCGGCAAGAACTTCGGCAAGCAGCTCGTCAAGCTCTGACCCGAAATCGGGACGTACCCCATTTCCCGAACAGCAGACCGGCGTTCTTCCCCGCGGAAAATCGGGTACGTCCCCATTTCCCGGATAGCGGACCTGCGTTCTTCCAGGCGGGAAATGGGGTACGTCCCGATTTTCGGGGTCAGGCGAGGGTGAAGGCGAGCGTGCCGAGGTTGCCGATGGTGGTGGTGAGCTTGTCGCCGGGCTTGAGCCACACCTGCTTGTCCTTGGGGTAGCCGGCGATCACGCCCTCGGGCGTGCCGGTGTAGATGAGGTCGCCGGGCTCGAGCGTCATCAGCTTCGAGGTGTAGGCGATGATCTGCGCGCAGTTGAACACCATGTCGCTGGTGTTCGAGCTCTGGCGCACCTCGCCGTTGACGGTGCCGACCACCTTCATGTTGTTCGGGTCGCACTGGTCCGCGGTCACCACGTAGGGGCCGAGCACGCCGAAGCCGTCGCAGGTCTTGCCGATCATCCACTGGCTGCTCGCCGACTGCAGGTCGCGCGCGGTGAAGTCGTTGCCGCTGCAATAGCCGAAGACGTACGACAGCGCATCCGCCTCGCTCACGTTGTGCGCGCGCTTGCCCATCACCACGACGAGCTCGGACTCGTAGTCGAACCCCTTCGCCGGCACTCGCGAGACGTGCACGGTGCCCTGGTGGCAGTTGAGCGCGTTGTTGAACTTGTTGAACAGGATCGGCAGCTTGGGGATCGGGTTGTTGGTCTCGCGCGCGTGGCGTGCGTAGTTCAACCCGACGCACACGATCTTCGGCGGATTCGTCACCGCCGGCCCGAAGCGCAGTCCCGCCTCCGGGAGCCACAGCGCGGACTCGCCGCCGGCCTTCGCCACGACCTGCGAAAGGCCCGCGTCGCCATAGCGGATCGCATCGTCGATCGTGGTCGGGCAGGTCGCCGAGAAGCGCGCCGCAGCGGCGGCGACGTCGAGGATGCCGCGTTCCGTCTTAACGCCGAGCGTGTTGCGGCCGTTGCGCTCGAACGTCACGAACGTCATCCCTTTGGGCATCGGGCCCGCGCCCTGCCGCATGAGGTTCATCTGCGCCATGTGCTCGGCATGGATGCGCGCATGCTCGGGGTCGTTCATGTGCTCGGCGCGCATGCCGCCGTTCTCGCCGTGCATGCCGCCAGGCCCGCCGTTCACGACCGTGCACCCGCTCACGCCCAGTGCCGCGCCGCCGATGCCCGCCTGCTTGATGAACTCCCTGCGCGCCTTCTTCATGAGGTCTCCTCGGTCAAGGTTGGGGGACCTCAGGCTACTCCGCCGCGCCGCCGCGCGCACGCCTACTCGCGGGAGCGATCGATGTCGACGTACTTCCAGAAGTTGTACGTGAGGATCGGGTGGCGCGTGAAGCCCACGAGCGGCGCGTGCCACATCGACGTGCGGATGCGATGCACGTTGATGCGCCACGGCACGTAGGCCGCGACGATCTTCGCCATCTGCTGGTAGAGCGCGGTGCGCTCGGGGCTGTCGGGCAGCGTGCGCGCCTTCTCGTAGAGCCGGTCGTAGGCGGCGAAGTGGAAGCGGCCGAGATTGCCCTCCGTGTTGGGACCGTAGAGAAGCCCCAGCCAGGTATCCGCGTCCGGCGCCGAGGCGCTGTCCGCGAGCCGCCAGAAGTCGAGCTTGCCCAGGCGTGCGGCCTTGAGCAGGTCCGGCCATTTGCCCTTCACGATTTCCAGGCGCAGCCCGATGTCGTCGAGCGAGCGCTTCCACAGCTCGTCGTATTGCTGGTCCGCCGCGGTGGGCGACGAGTACATGCGGATGCGCAGCGGCGAGCCATCGGGCGCCTCGCGGAAGCCATCGCCATCGCGGTCGATGTAGCCGTACATGTCCAGCAGCGCCTTCGCCTTGGGCGGGTTGTACTCGTTGGCCCCGGTGCGGAAGCCCGGTTCGTAGCCCGCCACGCCCGGACTGTACGGCGTCTCCGCCGGAATGGCCTGTCCCTTGCGCACGATCGCGATCTCGTCCTCGACCTTGTACGAGAGCGAGATCGCGCGGCGCAGCGCCACCTTGTCGGCCGTGTAGCCGCCGACCACCGGATCTTCCATGTTGAAGAACCCGTAGGTGAGGTCGAGCGTGGGCTTCTGCTCCATGGCGATGCCGCGGCGCGCGAGATTCGCCGCGAGCTTGTTGTTCGGGAACGCCTGGTACGCGAACTCCTCGGGCACCAGCCACAGCAGGTCCATCTCGCCGTTGAGGAACGAGAGCCACTGCGGCTGCTTCTCCTCGATGATCGAGATCTCGACGCGGTCGATCACGGGCAGGCGCCGTCCCTTCATCGCGGCGAGGATCTCCTGGCCGCGCGCGTCGTCCGGGGCGGGCTGGGCGTCGAAGTACTCCTCGCGGAAGCTCGGGTTGTGCTCGAAGGTCATGCGCGCGCTGCGCTTCCACGAGGCGAGGCGCCACGGGCCGGTGCCGACGGGATGGGCGCCGAGGTCGTCGCCGTACATCTCGGCCACCTCGCGCGCCACCGCGCACGCGATGCGGCAATCGGCGAAGCTGTAGATGAACACGTACACCGGCTGCTTGAGCCTGACCTGGAACGTGTAGCGGTCGATCGCCTTGAGCCCTTCGATCGGCGCGTCGTAGTCGAACGTGTTCGTCTTGCGCGACTTCTCGGCCGCTTCCTCCGCGCCCACGATGTACGGCTCGATCTCGCCCTGCTGCGAGGCGCGCACCCGCGCATCGAGGAGCCGCTTCATCGAGTAGACGTAATCCTCCGCGACCAGCTCGCGCTTCTTGCCATGGAAGGCGGGATCGTCCGCGAAGTAGATGCCCGGCTTGATGCGGATCGTGTAGACCCGCCCGTCGGCGCTCACCTCGGGAAGCGCCACGGCCGTATTCGGTGCGAGCTTCGCGGGACGTGCGAGGTAGTCGTACGTGAGCGGCGCCTCGAACATGCCCTGGTTCACGACGTTCGAGTAGACGTCGGCGATGCGGTGCGGGTCGAAGCTGGTCTCGGCGATCTCGAAGGCGTAGCGCAGGACCTTCTCCGCATGCGCCGGGAAGGCGAGCGCGGTCGCGGCGAGAAGCAGGGCGGCAAGGAGGCGGCGCATGCGGCGATTATGCCCCGCTCCCAGGCGAGTCAGCGCCGCTTCGAAGGATCGATGTCGACGTACTTCCAGAAGTTGTACGACGTCATCGGGTGCCGCCGGAAGCCGAAAAGCTGCGGATACCACATGTCGGTGCGTATGCGGTGTACGTTGATCTTCCATGGCACGTACGCGACCACGAGCTTCGCCATCTGCTGGTATAGCTTCGTGCGCGCCGGGCTATCCGGCATGGCGCGCGCTTGGTCGTAGAGGCGGTCGTACTCGGGCAGGTTGAACTTGGCGAGATTGCTCTCGGCACTCCTCGACGAGAGCGAGGAGAGCCACGTATCGGCATCGGGCGAAGTCGCGGCGCCGCCGAGCTGCCAGAACTGGATCTTGCCCTGGCGTGCCGCCTTGAGGATGTCGGGCCACTTGCCCTTCACCACCTCCAGCCGGATGCCGATGTCGTCGAGGCTGCGCTTCCAGAGCTCGTCGTACTGCTGGTCGCGCGCGGTCGGCGTCGAGCTGAAATGGAGCACGAGCGGCGAGCCGTCGGGCTTCTCGCGGTAGCCGTCGCCGTCACGGTCCACGTAACCGTACATGTCGAGCAGCGCCTTCGCCTTGGCGACGTCGTACTCGCCCGCGGAGGTGTGGAAGTTCGGGTCGTAGCCCGCAACGCCGGGGCTGTAGGGCGTCTGTGCGGGGATCGCCTGGCCCTTGCGCAGGATCGCGATCTCGTCCTGCGTCTTGTACGAGAGCGAGATCGCACGGCGCAGCGCCACCTTTTCCGGCGTGTAGCCGCCGAAATCGGGATCGTTCATGTAGAAATAGCTGTAGGTGAGGTCGAGCGACGGCACCTGCTCCATCTCGATGCCCTTCCTCGCGAGATTGCGCGCGATCTTGTTGTTGGGCATCGCCTGGTAGGCGAACTCCTCGGGTACACCCCACAGCAGGTCCATCTCGCCATTCAGGAACGCGAGCCAGCGCGGCTGCGTCTCCTCGATGATCGAGACCTCGACGCGGTCGGGAATCGGCAGGCGCTTGCCCTTGAGGCGCGCGAGGATCTCCTGGCCGCGCTTGTCGCCGGCCGGGGGCTCCGCATCGAAATATTCCTCGCGGAAGGTCGGACTGCGCTCGAAGACCATCTTGGACGAGCGCTTCCAGAACGTAAGCTGCCAGGGGCCGGTGCCGACCGGATGCGAGCCCACGTCGTCGCCATAGGCTTCCACCACTTCGCGGGCCAGGGCGCACGCAATGCGGCAATCGGCGAAGTTGTAGATGAAGACGTAGACGGGCTCCTTCAGCTTCACCTGGAAGGTGTAGCGGTCGAGCGCCTTCAGGCCCTCGATCGGCGCGTCGTAGTCGAACTTGCCGGTCTTGCGCGATTTCTCCGCCGCTTCCTCGGCGCCGACGATGTACGGCTCGATCTCCCCCTGCTGCGTGGCGCGCGTGCGTGCGTCCAGCAGCCGCTTCATCGAGTAGACATAGTCGTCGGCCACGAGCTCGCGCTTCTTTCCCTTGAACGCCGGATCGTCGCGGAAGTAGATGCCCGGCTTCACGTGAAGGGTGAACGTCCGGCCATCGTCGGTGATCTCCGGCAGCGAGGCCGTGTTGGCCTTGAGCTTGGCGGGACGCGCGAGATAGTCGTAGGTGAGGGGCGTGTCGAACATGCCCGAGTTCACGGCGTTCGAGTAGACGTCGGAAACGCGGGGCGGGTCGAACGTGGTTTCGGCGATCTCGAAGGCGTAGCGCAGCACCTTGTCGGCCGCGTGCGCGGGAAGCGCCGCCGCCGACAGGGCCACGATGAGGGCGATGATTGGACGCATAGGCACGAAATTATTCCACGCTGTGGGTGGTCATGAACTCCCGCAGCGCCCGCGCCGTGTGACTCTTTGTTGCAGGCTTGAGGAATTCCTCGGGAGGGGCCGCGAGCACGATGCGCCCGCCGCCGTCGCCGCCCTCGGGACCGAGGTCCACGATCCAGTCCGCCTCGGCGATCACGTCGAGGTTGTGCTCGATCAGCACCACCGTGTTGCCCGCGTCGACCAGCCGATGCAGCACGCGGATGAGCTTGTCCACGTCGGCCATGTGCAGGCCCACGGTCGGCTCGTCCAGCACGTACAGCGTGTGCTGCGGCACCGAGGCGCGGCCGGCCCGCGGCGGACCGCCTCCCGTGCGCACTTTCGCCAGCTCGGTCACGAGCTTGATCCGCTGCGCTTCTCCGCCGGAAAGCGTCGGGCTTTGCTGGCCCAGCGTGAGGTAGCCCAGGCCCACGTCCTGCAGCAGGCGCAGGCAGTGGTGGATCGACGGGTGGTTGGCGAAATAGTCCACCGCCTCGTCGACGCTCATGGCGAGCACTTCGCCCACGTTCTTGCCGCGCATGTGCACCGCGAGCGTCTCGGCATTGAAGCGCGCGCCGTTGCACGCTTCGCAGACGACCTTCACGTCGGGCAGGAAGCTCATCTCCACCGTCTTCACGCCCTGGCCGTCGCAGCCGTCGCAGCGGCCGCCGGCGGTGTTGAACGAGAAGCGGCTCGCGGTGTAGCCGCGGATGCGCGCTTCCTGCGTGTCGGCGAAGAGCTTGCGGATGTTGTCGAAGAAGCCGACGTAGGTCGCCGGGCACGAGCGCGGCGTCTTGCCGATGGGCGTCTGGTCCACTTCGAGCACCCGCGTCACCGCTTCCCAGCCGCGGACATCCTCGCAGCCCACGAGCCGTGGAGCGGGTCCCTTGTCGCCGTTGCGGATCCGCGAAACGAGCTGTTGCAGGTTCTCGTGCAGCACGTCGCGCGCGAGCGTGGATTTGCCCGAGCCCGACACGCCGGTGACGATGGACAGGCGCGCCAGCGGGAAGCGCACGTTGACGTCGTTCAGGTTGTGCAGCCGGGCGCCCCGCACCTCGATCGCTGCTGCATTCTTCGGCACGGATCGCCGCGGCTGCAGCGGATGCTTGAGCGGCTCGCGCAGGAAGCGTCCGGTGATGGAGTTCGGGTCGCGCTCGAGCTCGTCGCCCGTGCCCTGCGCCACGATGTAGCCGCCGAGCTTGCCCGCGCCGGGTCCCAGGTCGATCACGTGCTCCGCGCGCCGGATGGTGTCCTCGTCGTGCTCGACCACCACGAGCGTGTTGCCCTTGGCTCCCAGGCGCGCGAGGGTATCCAGCAGCACGAGGTTGTCGCGCGGGTGCAGGCCGATGGTGGGCTCGTCCAGGATGTAGCAGACGCCGCGCAGGTTGGAGCCGAGCTGTGCGGCGAGCCGGATGCGCTGCGCTTCCCCACCGGAGAGCGTGGGCGCGCCGCGGTCGAGCGAGAGATAGCCGAGCCCCACCTGCTCGAGGAAGCCCAGGCGCGCGGAGAGCTCGGCGAGGATGTCGCGCGCGATCTCCGCCTCGCGTCCTTCGACGGAGAGCTTGCCGAAGAAGGTGTGCGCCTTCGAGATCGGCTGCGCGCTCATGTCGGCGATCGACTGGTCGCGGAAACGCACCGCGAGCGCCTCCGGGTTGAGGCGCTTGCCTTCGCATGCCGGGCACTGCTCGTCGATCTCGAGCCATTCGACCCACGAGTCGAGCACGTGGTCCTCGGCGCCGGTCTTCGCGCGCTCGTCGTCCCAGTGCACGTTGTCGATCTTGAGGCCCGTGCCGTAGCAGCTCGCGCACCAGCCGTGCTTCGAGTTGTACGAGAAAAGGCGCGGGTCGAGCTCGGGGAAGCTGCGCCCGCACGAGGGGCACGCGCGCTTGACCGAGAAGATCTGCGTCTCGCGCCCGCCCCAGCCGCCGCAGCAGACGTGCAGCACGCCCTTGCCCATGTCGAGCGCGGCTTCCACCGCGGCGCGCAGCGCCTTCTCGTTCTCGGGCTTGAGCTCCACGTGCGCGATCGGCAACTCGATCGTGTGCTCGCGGAAGCGGTCGAGGCGCGGCCAGCCCTTGGTCGGCAGGTACTCGCCATCGACGCGCAGGTGCGAGACCGCCTTCTGCAGCGCCCATTTCGCGAGGTCGGTATAGAAGCCCTTGCGGTTGGTGACGAGCGGCGCGAGCAGCGCCACGTTCTCGCCGCGGCGCTCCTTCATGAGGCGCGCCACGATCGCATCGACGCTCTGCGGCTCGATCGGCACGTCGCACTCGGGGCAGTACTGCGTGCCCAGCTTCACGAACAGCAGCCGCAGGAAATGGTGGATCTCGGTCTGTGTCGCGACCGTGCTCTTCGATCCGCCGCGGCTCGTGCGCTGCTCGATCGCGACCGTCGGCGGAATGCCGTAGATCGCATCGACATCCGGGCGCGAAGCCGACTGCACGAACTGGCGCGCGTAGGCATTCAGCGACTCGAGATAGCGCCGCTGCCCTTCGGCGAACAGGATGTCGAATGCGAGCGTGGACTTCCCCGATCCCGAGAC
>DATMJE010000236.1:0-6073 GCA_035553995.1 Usitatibacter sp.
GCAAGCTGCGGCTCTCGAAGCGCGGGCTGCCGAAGCCCGGCGGCGGCGAGGGCGACCTGTATGCGATCGTGCAGATCGTGAATCCCACCGTGCTGGACGAGCGCGAGCGCGAGCTCTTCGGCGAGCTCGCGAAGCACTCGCGCTTCGACCCGCGCGCCCATTTCGCGGGAGCATCCCATGGCTGAACATGAAGAGGGCGTGTGGCTTCAGGCACGCCGCGAGGTCTCCATCATCGAGCTGGCCGACGATTGCGGCGTCCCGGTGACCGTGTTGCGCGAGCTGGTGGAATACGGCGCGCTGCAACCGTCGCGCTCGGAGGGCGGCAACGAGGCCTATAGCGCGGCGTGCGCGCCGCAGGTGCGCTCGGCGCTGCGGCTCTGCCAGGATCTCGAGCTCGAGCCCGACGCGATGCCGCTCGTGTTCTCGCTCCTCGAGCGCATCCACGAGCTCGAGGAGCGGCTGCGCCACATCTCGGCGCAGCTCACCGCCCCGCATCGCTGAGCCGGCCCCCGGGACCCATCATGAAGAGCCACGACGCCCTCACGCTCGCCAACGAGCTCCTGCGCGCCTTCGTCGAGAACCAGGAGATCCCGCCCGGCGGCACCAGTGGCACCGCCGCGAGCCATGGCCAGAAAACCGGCGAGTTCCTCGCCGCCCTCCATCGCGCGCTCTACGACTACTTCCGCCGCCTGGAAGAGTGAACTGGAAATCGGGACGTACCCCATTTCCCGCGTAGCGGAACGACGTTCCTGCGGACTGAAAATCGGGACGCACCCGATTTCCCGCGTAGCGGAACGCGGTTCCTGCATATGGGAAATGGGGTACGTCCCGATTTAGCGGCGGATCTTCCTGAAGTCGGCGCAGGGGTCGCTGCGCGAGGCGCGGCTGGTGAAGAAGACGAGGTCGTGCACGCCGGCGCCGGTGTCTTCGTAATCCTGCGGGCGTGGCTTGTCGCTCTCGACTTCGACCAGGCCGACGGAAACGACCCGTCGTGCGGGCGCGCGTTGGGCGAGATAGAGCGGCACGCCCAGGTCGGCGCGGGCGTGGCCGCGGCCGATGATGGCGACCGTGCGCGGATGCGACAGGATCGCGTCCGCCATCAGCGCGTCGCGCACGCGCTGCACCTCGAGGATCTTGTCGATGATCGGGTCGTCCTGGCCGCAATGGCCCTCGACCAGGATGCGGCGCATGCGGGCATTGCGATCCGGCGTCCACACGGGCTCGAGCGCAAGGCGCTCGGCTTCACCGGGCGGCAGCGCGGCAATCCCGCCCGCGACCACGGCCTTGGAGCGCGATCGCGAATAGTTCGCGGCGACGATCGGCAGGTCGTGCGCGAGCGCGAACGCGACCAGCGGCTCGTACATCGGCCACTGCCACCCTTCGCTCACATGACCCGCCGTGGCGATCGAAGCGGGAGTGGCGGTGACGGCGCGGGCCTCGTCGACCGCGTGCTGCCATTCGAGGTCGACCTGCTCCATCGCGAGCGCGGGCTTCGGCAGGCGCGCCGCCGATGCCGCCAGAAGCCGCGCCTGGATCTGGTGGTGCACGGGATTGTCGTGCGTCTCGCCGAGGAGCGCCACGTCGGCGGCGGCGACCCGTTCGCGCGCTTCATCCTCGGTCACGAAGCGCTGTGCGTGCGTGTCCCAGATGCGGCCGGCGAGGGGATGGTCTGCCAGCTTCAGTCCCGAAGCCGTGCAAGCCGCCACGAGCAGCGCCACGACGAACACGAGGGCGCGCAGGGTGATGGGCGCGCCATCCCGCGCCCTGTGCCTTGTGCCTTGTGCCTCAAAGCGTGGCATTCCTGCGCCCTGTGCCCTGTGCCTTGTGCCTTGTGCCTCCACATGTGCCTTCAATAGATATCCGGCTCGGCAACTGTGTCGCGGCTCGCGAGGAACGCGAAGTCGCAGCCTTCGTTCGCCTGCGTCACGTGCTGCGCGAAGAGCTGGCCGTAGCCGCGGGTATAGCGCGGTGCGGGCTGCTTCCACGCCGCACGCCGCCGTGACAGCTCCTCGTCGCTCACGAGGAGGTCGAGGGTGCGCGCGGGGATGTCGAGGCGGATCTCGTCGCCCGTCCGCACGAGCGCGAGCGGGCCGCCCACGAACGACTCGGGCGCCACGTGCAGCACGCACGCCCCGAAGCTGGTGCCGCTCATGCGTGCGTCCGAGATGCGCACCATGTCGCGCACGCCCGCCCGCAGCAGCTTCTTCGGGATCGGAAGCTGCCCCCACTCGGGCATCCCCGGCCCGCCGAGCGGGCCCGCATTCTTGAGCACGATGACCGACGTGGCGTCCACCTCCAGGTCCGGGTCGTCGATGCGCGCCTGCAGCTCGGCGTAATCCTCGAAGGCCACCGCGCGTCCCGTGTGGCGGTGGAGGTGGGGCTCCGCGGCCGCGGGCTTGATCACCGCGCCGTCGGGGCAGAGGTTGCCGCGCAGCACCGCGAGCGAGTTGCCGGCGACGAGCGGCCGCTCCAGCGGCAGGATCACGTCGTCGTCGAACACGCGCGCACCGGCGATGTTCTCGCCGAGCGTGCGGCCATTCACCGTGCGTGCGTCGACGTGCAACAGGTGGCGGATGCGTTCCAGCAGCGCGCGCAGCCCGCCCGCGTAATGGAAATCCTCCATGAGGTACTTGCCGGCGGGGCGCAGGTTCGCAATGAGCGGCGTGCGCTGCGCGAGCTCGTCGAAGCGGTCGAGGGTCAGCGGCACGCCGGCACGCCGCGCCATCGCCACGAGGTGCACCAGCGCATTGGTCGAGCCGCCCAGTGCGAGCACGGTGGTGATCGCGTTGTCGAACGATTGCGCGGTGAGCAATCGGGACGGGCGCAGGTCCTCCCACACCATCTCGACGATGCGCCGGCCGGTATGGGTGGCCATCTGCGCATGACGCGAATCGGGCGCCGGGATCGAGGCGGCACCCGGCAGCGTGAGCCCGAGCGCCTCGGCGGCACTGGTCATCGTGGAGGCGGTGCCCATCGTCATGCAGTGCCCCGGCGAGCGCGCGATGCCCGAGAGCAGGTCTTCCCATTGCTGCTGGTCGATCGCACCCGCGCGCAGCTCCTGCCAGCCCTTGAACATGTCGCTGCCCGAGCCGAGCGTCTTGCCGGAGGCGTTGCCCTTCAGCATCGGGCCCGCAGGCATGAAGATCGCCGGCAGGTCCATCGAGGTGGCGCCCATCACGAGCCCCGGCGTGGTCTTGTCGCAGCCGCCCATGAGCACGACGCCGTCGCACGGATACGAGCGCAGCAGCTCCTCGGCCTCCATGGCGAGGAGGTTGCGATACATGAGCGGGCTGGGCTTCTGGAAGGGCTCAGCGAGCGAGATCGCCGGCATCTCGAGCGGAAAGCCGCCCGCCTGCCACACGCCGCGCTTGATCTCCTCCGCGCGCTGGCGGAAGTGGATGTGGCAGGGATTGATCTCGCTCCACGTGTTGAGGATCGCGATCACCGGCTTGCCGAGGTAATCGGACGGCTCGAAGCCGAGCTGCGCGATGCGCGAGCGATGGTTGAACGTGCGCATGCTCTCGCGGCCGAACCAGCGGTGGCTGCGAAGCTGCCCGGGGCTGATCTTCTTCATGGAGGGAGGAGTTTAGCCGTCCCGCGTGGAAAGCCACCAACCGTCGCCCGCGACCCACGCGTCCGTGCGCGAGGGCGGCGTGCCGAAATGCAACGTTCCCACCTCGGCCATGTTGCGTTCGGCGAAGGCCATGCGAAGTGCCTCGGCCTCGAGGTGGCTGGATGCGCCGCTGCAGGGAATGAAGGCGCATCCGCACAGAAAACGCGCATCGAGCGAAGCGCCCTGCCGCGTCACGAGCAGCATGCCGCCGTGCTCCCAGCCCGGCGTGAGCGGCATCACCAGGCGGCCGCCATCGGCGAGCGCATCGGTCCACGCCTGCAGCGGCCGTGTGCAGCCCGCGCTCACGTAGATCACGTCGCCCGGCGGGATGGGTGGCCGCGTGCCGTCGCGCAGCGTCGCCACCGCCTGCCCCCACGGCGCCAGGTTTTCCACCGCGGCGGCGGCGAGCGCGGGCTCGACATCCCATGCGGTGACGCGCCCGGACGTGCCCACGAGCTCGGCGATGATCGCCGTGTAGTACCCCGAGCCGCAACCCACGTGCAGCACCGATTCGCCGGGGCGGATGCGTGCCGCGGACAGGCTGCGGGCATGCAGCGTGGGCTGGCCGTTGTTCAGGCGCTTGTCGGGCAGGAGAGCCACGACCACGTCGTCGTAGAGGGCCTCCGGATCGGTCGTGGGCAGCGGGGCATAGCCGTCACGGCCGAGCACGAGCCACGGACCCGCTCCGAGGAAGCGCTCGCGCGGCACGCGCGCGAATGCCTCCGGCACGCGCGGATCATCCACGCCCGGCGAGCGCGCGATGGCCGCGGCAAAACGATTGCGTGCTTCCATGGAGGGGCTGACGACGGTATCGATTCGGCGTCATGCTACGTCCTGGCGAACCCGCAGGCGAACCCCCATGGACACGAACCTCCGCAAGGCGGCGGGCGAAGGCAGTGCCGCGACGAGCGGCGATCGCATCGCCGCGGTCGACGTTTCCCTCGTCTACCTGCCGCTTCCCGAGCCCATCAGCGACGCCAAGGTGCTCACCGGCCGCCAGCGACCGCTTACGCAGGTCGCGTTCGTGGTGGCGGAGATCGCCACGCGCGACGGCCATGCGGGCATGGGCTTCGGCTACTCGAAGCGTGCCGGCGGCCCGGGCATGTACGCCCACGCGAAGGAGCTCGCGAACGACCTGGTCGGCGAGGACCCGAGCGACATCCAGCGGCTGCACACGAAGCTCACGTGGATGGGCGCCTCGATGGGCCGCAGCGGCATGACCACGCAGGCGATCGCGCCGTTCGACATCGCGCTCTGGGACCTCAAGGCGCGCCGGGCGGGCCTGCCGCTCGCGAAGCTCATCGGCGCGCAGCGCGATTCCGTGCGCCTCTACAACACGTCCGGCGGCTTCCTGCATACGCCGCTCGACCAGGTGCTCGGGAACGTCGCGGCGCTGGTCGAGCGCGGCATCGGCGGCATCAAGCTCAAGGTGGGCCAGCCGGACTTTGCCGAGGACCTGAAGCGCGTGACGGCGGTGCGCAAGCTCCTCGGCGACGGCTTCCCGCTCATGGTGGATGCGAACCAGCAGTGGGAGCGCACGACCGCGATGCGCTACTGCCGCGCGCTCGAGCCGCTCGACCTCACCTGGATCGAGGAGCCGCTCGACGCCTACGATGCCGAGGGACATGCCGAGCTCGCCCGCGCGCTCGACACGCCCATCGCCACCGGCGAGATGCTCACCAGCTTCGCCGAGCATGCGCGCCTCATCGAGGCCGGCGCCGCGGACTTCGTGCAGCCCGATGCACCGCGCGTGGGCGGTGTCACCCCGTTCCTGCAGATCCTGCAGCTCATGGAATACAGGAACCTCGCGCTCGCGCCGCATTTCGCGATGGAGGTGCACGTGCACCTCGCCGCGACCTTTTCGCGCGAGCCCTGGACCGAGCACTTCGAGTGGCTGGAGCCGCTCTTCGAGGAACGCCTCGAGATCCGCGGCGGGCGCATGCACCTGCCCGCGCGGCCGGGCCTGGGCTTCACCCTCTCGCAGCAGGCGCGGCGCTGGACGGCGGAGACGGCGCTCTTCGGAAAGCGGCCCTGACCGCTGCACCGGATGCAGCGCGGGAACGAGGCTGCCGGCAACGCACCGCGAAAGGGACGACCCCGGGTGAAAGGATGCGTCCTGCCGGGTTAGCATGTGCGCCTTGCGCCGTATCGCAGGAGGATCCCATGTTCCACGCAACGGGCAGGATCGCAGGGGCGCTCGCCGTCGTCGCCGCCCTCTTGCCGGCCCCGGGCGTCCGTGCCCAGGCCGCCGATGACCACGATGCCCTCGCGGGCATGCGCGACATGAAGGTCGCGTTCGACCTCCACGAGGCAGACGCGAAGGCGCTCCTCGCGCGCTTGAACCTCATCGACGAGACGCGGCAGTCGCTCATCAAGCAGGGCGTGACACCGCACATCGTGGTGGCCTTCCGCGGGCCGGCCACGCGCCTCGTGCAGAGCGATGCCGACAAGATCAAGCCC
>DATMJE010000237.1:0-24689 GCA_035553995.1 Usitatibacter sp.
CGAACCCGGATCGAGGGTGATGGCAAAGGGCTTGTCCATTCAGGCCTCCGCTTCGTCGAGGAGGTTGAAGCGCCGGATGTTGCGGTCGGCGTTGGCCTGGATGTGGGCCAGCATCTGCGGCTGCCCGGGGCTGCCGAACAGGTGCGCGAAGCGCTTCTGCGGCCGCAGGTATTCGTCCACCGGCACGCGGTGGCGGATCTTCGTGACGCGAGTCACTTCGCCGCCTTCGGCTTCGAAGACGGGGAAGATGCCGGTCTCGCGCGCCAGCCGCGCCAGCTTGATGGTGTCGTGGCTGGCCGAGCCCCAGCCCAGCGGGCAGGGCACCAGCACGTGCAGGTAGCGCGCGCCGTGCAGGCTCATGGCTTTCTCCACCTTGGCTTCGAGGTCGCGCAGGTCGGCGACGGTGGCGGTGGCGACATAGGGAATCTCGTGCGCCATCGCGATCAGCGGCAGGTTCTTGCCTTGGCCGAAGGTGGCGCCGGGCTCCGCGCCGACGGCCATGGTGGTGGCGGTCCGCGCCGCGGCGGGCGTGGCGGAAGAACGCTGCACGCCGGTGTTCATGTAGGCGCCGTTGTCGTAGCAGATGTACAGCACGTCGTCGTTGCGCTCGAACATGCCCGAGAGGCAGCCGAAGCCGATGTCGGTGGTGCCGCCGTCGCCACCCTGCGCGATCACGCGCACGGCATCGCGGCCCTTCACGCGCATCGCCGCGGCAACCCCCGTCGCCACCGCGGCGGCGTTGCCGAAGAGCGAATGGATCCACGGGATCTGCCACGAGGTTTCGGGATAAGGCGTCGAGAACACCTCGAGGCAGCCGGTCGCGTTGGTGGCGATGAGCTGGCGGCCCGTCGCATCCATCGCCGTGTCGATCGCATAGCGCGCGCCGAGCGCCTCGCCGCACCCCTGGCACGCGCGGTGGCCGCTGTTGAGCGAGTTGGTGCGCCTCACGTTCGCCTGCACCGTGCGCGTGTCCGGCGGCAGCAGCCGGTTGCCCACCGTGAAGGTGCCGGTCTGGTAGAACTTGATCGGCTGGAAGGTCATCGCTTCACCTCCAGCAGCATGCGCTCGGCGATCGGGCCGCTGCGGCGCACCTCGCGCTCGCGCGCGAGCACGCGGCCGACCGCGGCGCGGTCGAGGTCGAGGAACGTCAACGGATCGAGGCGCCCCTCGTCCGCGTCCACGATCATGCGGGCAAGCGAGGCGCGCGTGATCGGCCGCCCTCCCAGTCCGGCGACGACCGTGTTCACGGACGCCGAGCGTCCCGAAAGGGAAGTGCGCACGTTCTGCGACACGATGCCGCCCAGTCCCACGGCGAGGCTCTTCTCGAGCACGACCACGTGGTGCGCGCGCTGCAGCGCATGGGCCACGGCGGCGGCGGGCCAGGGCCGGAAGCAGCTCACGCCCACGACGCCGATCCGGAGCCCCATTTCCCGCAGCTCGTCGCACGTGTCCTTGAGCGTGCCGAGGACGGAGCCCAGCGCCACGACGATCGTTTCCGCGTCGGCCGTGCGGTACGTGCGCACCAGGCCCCCCGCCTCGCGGCCGAACGTGCGGTGGAATTCCGTGGCCCACGCGGGGATCAGCTCCAGCGCCTGCATCTGCTTCACGTGCGCGAGGTAGCGCACTTCCATGAACGCCTCGGGGCCGACCATGGCGCCGATCGAGACCGGATCGGCGGGGTCGAGCACCTGGCGCGGCTCGAAGCGCGGCAGGTACGCGTCCACCTGCGCCTGCGACGGCATGTCCACGCGCTCGACGGCATGCGTGAGGATGAAGCCGTCCATGCACACCATCACCGGCAGCGACAGCTCCTCGGCCAGCCGGAACGCGAGGATGTGCAGGTCGAGCGCCTCCTGGTTGTCCTCGGCGAAGAGCTGGATCCAGCCGCAGTCGCGCTGGCTCATCGAATCGGTGTGGTCGTTCCAGATGTTTATCGGCGCGCCGATCGCGCGGTTCGCCACCGTCATCACGATCGGCAGCCCCAGGCCGGAGGCGTTGAAGAGCGCCTCGGCCATGAAGAGCAGGCCCTGCGAGGCCGTCGCCGTGTACGCGCGCGCGCCCGCGGCCGATGCGCCGATCGCGACCGACATCGCCGCGAACTCGCTTTCCACGTTGATGAACTCGCACGGCGCGAGCGTTCCCGCCTTCACGCGCTCGCCCAGGGCCTCGACGATGTGCGTCTGCGGCGAGATGGGATAGGCGCAGATGACCTCGGGACGGCACAGCGCCACCGCTTCGGCGACCGCGCGGGAGCCCTCAACCTGCTTCAGCATGCGAATCCTCCACGCGCGGCGCGAGCACGGCGTCATAGGCAGCGCTCGCCGCGGCGATGTTGGCGCGTGCGAGCTTCTCGCCGAAGGTCTCGGCGATGGCGGCGGCGACCGAGTCGAGGCTCACCTGTCCCGTGAGGGCCGCGAAGGCGCCGAGCAATGCGGCGTTCGGCACCGGGCGGCCGATGTGCTTCAGCGCGAGCTCCGTGGCGGGCACGGTGGCGATGCGGCCGGGCTGCCGTTCGCGTACGAAGTCCGCGAGTCCGAGTGCGGCGAGGTCACGGCCGGTATTGACGAGGATGTAGCCGTTGCGCGGAAGACCGGCGAACACGTCCACCATATGCAGCAGGGTGGGGTCCTGGATGATCACGGCGTCGGGCTGCCCCACCGGCTCGCGCAGGCGGATCGGCCGCGTGTCGAGGCGGCAGAACGCCACCACGGGAGCGCCGGTGCGCTCGGAGCCGAAGCTGGGGAACGCCTGTGCGTGACGGCCTTCGCGGAATGCGGCGATCGAGAGCAGCTCGGCGGCGGTTACCACCCCCTGGCCGCCGCGTCCATGGATGCGCACCTGGAACATCCATCCACGCTGGCATTCTTCCGCGCGCGGGGCTTGACCGCCATCAACCCCGGTGCGCTGCCGCTCGCCATGCTGGGGACATCTGCAGGGTCATGAACCGCGCCGAAGGGTCATCCATGCGCCGCGCTGTCGCCGCCGTCCTGCTCGCCGTCGGCCTGGTTGCCGGACCGCGCGAGGTGTCCGCGCGGCACACCTGCGGGGTCGAGGACGCGCCCTCGATCAACCTGCGCCACGCCGCGCCGGAGTCGCTGCGCATCGGCGTGGCACTCGGCAGCGGCTCGATGCACGCCCTCGCGCATGTCGGCGTGCTGGAGGCGATCGAGGAATCGGGACTGCGCGTGCACGTGGTGAGCGGCACGAGTGCCGGCGCGCTCGTGGGGGCGCTCTGGGCGAGCGGCGTGCCCGCACGCGATATCGAGCGCATGGCGGGCGCGACCTCGTGGGAGGCCCTGCGCACCTTCGCGCCCGCCTCCGGCGGGCTCATGAGCAACGAGCCGCTGCGGGCCGAGCTTGCGAAGAGCCTCACGGCGCCGATCGAATCGTGGCCGAAGCGCTTCGGCGCCGTGGCCACCAACGTGGACAACGGCCAGCCGCGCATCCTGATGAGCGGCGACGGCGCGCTCGCCGTGCAGGCGTCGACCGCTTCGCCCGTCGTCTTCGCGCCGGTGGTCGTGGGCAACGAGCGCCTCGCCGATGGCGCGCTGGTCGAGCCGGTGCCCGTGGAATCCGCACGTGCGATGGGCGCGGAGTTCGTGATCGCGGTGGACGTGGGCTACCGGCCGTACGAGGAGCGCGCCGAGGGCGTCATGCAACTGGGGTTCCAGGCGCTGAACATCCTGCGCAACACGCTGGGCGAAGCGCAGGCGCGCGAGGCCGACGTCGCGATCCGCCTCGACGTGCACGAGTCGCTGGTGCGCTGCGGGCCGATGTCGCTCGTGGCGGTCGGGCGCGATGCGGCGCGCCACGCATTGCCGGAAATCGAGCGTGCGCTGCGCGCGCGGGCCCGGCGCTAGGCCGGACCGCGCCCCGTCAGCCGAATTTGGCGAGCAGCCCGGCGGCCTGCTGCAGCCGCTTGTCGGCCGAAAGCTTCGCGGTGCCGGGTGGCTGCGACTGTATCGCGCAGGCGAGCACATTGAAGAACGCCTTGTCGAGCGCGTGCCGGCCGGCGCTGATCTGCTGCACGATGCGCTCGCAATCGTCTCCCGCCTCGATCATCGCCTGGATGGCGCGCAGCTGCCCCTCGATGCGCTTCAGGCGCAGGACCAGCGCGCGCCGGTGCTTCTCGTCCCCGATCGTCGACATGGCATTGACTCCGCTCAAGCGCGGCCCTTGAAAAACACGGAAACGAGCGTAACATACCCCCCGGAGTATATGCAAACCACTGGAGACCCCGTGACCACCGAACGCATCGTCCGCATCTTCGCCGGCACTTTCGTGCTGCTCTCCCTCCTGTACGGCGCACCGGGAAGCCCGCTTTTCGCGGACGCCAATTTCCTCTGGCTCGCCGCATTCGTCGGCGCGAACCTGTTGCAAAGCGGCTTCACGCGCTTCTGCCCGCTCGAGATCCTGCTCCGGCGCGCGGGCATTCCCGGCGCGGGGGAGCCGGGGGCGGCACGGCGATGAGGATCGCCCTCGCGGTGGCTGCGGTGCTCCTCGCCTCGTGCGGGGATTCCGAGCTGCCCGTGAGGGGGAGCGAGCCCATGCCCGAGTTGCGCACGGCCACGGTGGAGCTGCGCGACGTGGATGTCGCCATCACCGCCGAGGCGGCGGTGGAGGCGGTCCGGCAGTCGACCGTATCCGCGCAGGTGGCCGGGCGCATCGTGGACATCCGTTTCGACGTCGGAGACCGTGTCGAAAAGGGCAGCGTGATCGTGCGCATCGACGAGCGCGCCGCCACCCAGGCGCTTGCCGCCAGCGAGGCGCAGGTCCGGGCCGCGGAGGCTGCGCTCGCCCAGGCCCGCGCGGACCTCGAACGCTCGCGCAAGCTGCGCGGCCAGAACTTCATCAGCCAGGCCGCCTACGACAAGGCCGAGACCGATTTCAAGGCCGCGGAGCAGCAGATGAAGGTCATGCTCGCGGGCGCGGGACAGGCTGCCACCGAGCGCAGCTTCGCGACCATCGTGGCACCCTACAGCGGCGTGGTGGCGGCGCGCCACGTCGAGCTGGGCGAGATGGCTACACCCGGCAAGCCGCTCATGACCGGGTTCGATCCCGCGAGCCTCCGGGTCGTCGCCACCGTGCCGTCGTCGGAAGTGGCGGCCTTGCGCGGCGCTCGCGCGCGCGTGGAGATTCCGTCGGCCGCACGCTGGCTCGACGCGCGCGGCATGACCGTGCTGCCGGCCGCGGACCCGCGCACCCATTCGACGCAGGTGCGGGTGGAGCTGCCCGAAGATGTGCGCGGCATCTACCCCGGCGTCTTCGCGCGCGTGCATTTCATCGTCGGCCGCGTGCCGCGCCTCATGGTGCCGCCGGAGGCGGTCGTGCGCAGGAGCGAGCTCACCGCGGTTTACGTGATCGGCGGCGACGGCCGGCCACGCCTGCGCCAGGTGCGGCTGGGCAGCATTTCCGACGAGCACGGCATCGAGGTGCTGGCGGGGGTGAGGCCCGGCGAACGCGTGGCGCTCGAGGGCGCAAAGGCGGGCATGCTCGCCTTCGAGGACGCGGCGGCCGATCGCTGACATGGGCATCCCCGGGCGCATCGCGCGCTATTTCCAGTCGTCCCCGCTCACGCCGCTCGCCGCCCTGGTCGCGCTGCTGCTGGGCTTGTTCGCCGTGGCGGTCACCTCCCGCGAGGAGGAGCCGCAGATCGACGTCACGATGGCGAACGTCTTCGTGCCGTTCCCGGGTGCCTCGTCGCGGGACGTCGAGGCGCTGGTCGCCACGCCCGCCGAGCAGGTCCTCGCGCAGATGGCGGGCGTGGAGCACGTGACCTCCGTCTCGCGCCCGGGCATGGCCGTGATCACCGTGCAGTTCAAGGTGGGCGTCCCGCGCACCGAGGCGATCGTGCGGACCCGCGATACGTTGCAGGCGAACCGCGACTGGGTTTCGCCGGAGCTGGGCGTGCAGGAGCCGGTGGTGAAGCCGCGCGGCATCGACGACGTGCCGGTGGTGGCGCTCACCCTCCTCAGCGTCGACCGGAAGAAGGGCGCGTACGACCTCGAGCGGATCGCGCACGCGATGGAAATCGAGCTGAAGCGCGTGCCCGGCACGCGCGAAGTGCAGACGCTCGGCGGGCCCGGCCGCGTGGTGCGCGTGCTGCTCGATCCCGACCGCATGAATGCGAGCGGCGTGGCCGCGCTCGACGTGCGGCAGGCGTTGCAGCTTTCCAGCGCGTCCCTGCCGTCGGGAACGCTGGTACGCGACAACGCGGCCATCGTCGTGGAAACGAACAACTACCTCGAGTCCGCGGCCGACGTGCGCCAGCTCGTGGTCGGTGCCGTCGAACGCCGGCCCGTGTACCTGGGCGATGTGGCCGACGTGGTGGACGGTCCTGCGGAGCCGTCGCGCTACGTGTGGGCGGGATCGGGGCCGGCCGCTGCCGCGAAGGGCATCGAGATGTCCGGCGAGGCGCCCGCGGTCACGCTGCAGGTCACCAAGAAGCCGGGGGAAAATGCGGTCAGCGTGGCGCGCGGCGTGATCGAGCGCGCCAACGCCCTGCGCGGCACCATCGTCCCCGACGACGTGCGCATCATCGTGAGCCGCGACTACGGCGTGACGGCCGCCGAGAAGTCCACCAGCCTGCTGAAGAAGCTCGTCTTCGCCACCGCGTGCGTCGTGATCCTGGTGCTGGCCGCGCTGGGCCGGCGCGAGGCCGTCATCGTGGGAGTGGCCGTGGCACTCACGCTCGCCGTGACGCTCTTCGCCTCGTGGGCCTGGGGTTTCACGCTGAACCGCGTGTCGCTCTTCGCGCTCATCTTCTCGATCGGCATCCTGGTCGACGATGCCATCGTGGTGGTGGAGAACGTGCACCGCCGGCACGCCGCCGAATCGCTCACGCTCGCCGAGGTCATCCCCCTCGCCGTGGACGAGGTGGGGGGTCCCACGGTGCTGGCCACGTTGACCGTGATCGCGGCGCTGCTGCCGATGGCTTTCGTAAGCGGCCTGATGGGCCCCTACATGGCGCCGATCCCGATCAACGCGAGCCTCGGCATGCTGATCTCGCTCGCGATCGCGTTCACGGTGACGCCGTGGCTGTCGCTGCACCTGCTGCGGGTCCCCGATCGCCACGTACCCGCAACGCCATCGAGGCTCGATGGCTGGCTCGAGCGCTTCTTCACGCGCACGCTCACGCCGTTCCTCGGTGCGCCCCGCGCGGGCCGCAACCGCGCACTGCTCGGTGCCGGCATCGCGCTCGCCCTCGTGGCCTCCGTCGGGCTCGGGGTGGCGAAGCTCGTGGTGCTCAAGATGCTGCCCTTCGACAACAAGTCCGAATTCCAGGTGGTGGTGGACATGCCCGCGGGCACGCCGGTCGAGGTGACGGCGGCGGCGCTGCACGACATCGCCGCCGAGGTCGCCCGCGTGCCCGAGGTCACGGATTACCAGGCCTACGCGGGCACGGCATCGCCGATCAACTTCAACGGCCTCGTGCGCCAGTACGCGCTGCGCTCGCTGCCGGAGCAGGGCGACCTGCAGGTGAACCTCGTCGACAAGTCGCGCCGCCATCGCAAGAGCCACGAGATCGCGCAGGCGGTGCGCCCGGCCCTCGAGCGCGCCGGACTGCGTTGGGACGCGAACGTGAAGGTGGTCGAGGTGCCCCCGGGACCGCCGGTGCTGGCGCCCATCGTGGCGGAAGTCTACGGCCCCGACGAAGCGGGACGCATTCGGGTGGCGCGGCAGGTTCGCGCGGAGCTCGCCGCGACGAGCGACGTGGTCGCGATCGACGATTCGATCGAGGACGCGGCGCCGCGCCGGGTGCTCAAGGTGGACCAGGCCAAGGCGGCGCTCCTCGGCCTCACGCGCCGCGACGTGGTCGACACGCTCGCCGCGGGCTTCTCGGGCCTGGACGTGGCGCCCCTGCACGACGGCCATGCGAAGTACGAGGTGCCGGTGCGCATGGCGCTCGCGGGCGAGCGGCACGGCGATCTCGCCGAGCTGCTGAAGCTCACGCTGCGCGGTCCGGAGGGGGGCCTCGTGCCGCTCTCGGAAGTGGTGCGCGTGGTGTCCAGCGACCGCGAGCGGCCCATCTACCACAAGGACCTGCTGCCGGTCGTGTACGTGGTGGCCGATGCGGCGGGCAAGCTGGACAGCCCCCTCTACGGCCTGTTCGCGGCGCGACCGCGCATCGCCGGCCGCGCCCTCGAGGACGGCGGCACCCTCGGCGAGTACTTCGTGCGCCAGCCGCCCGATGCGTGGCGCGAGTACGCCATCAAGTGGGACGGCGAATGGCAGGTCACCTACGAGACCTTCCGCGACATGGGCCTCGCGTACGCGGTGGGGCTGGTGCTGATCTACCTGCTCGTGGTGGCCCAGTTCCGCTCCTACGTGGTGCCGCTGGTGATCATGGCGCCGATCCCGCTCACCGCCATCGGCGTCATGCCCGGTCACGCGCTGCTGGGCGCCCAGTTCACGGCGACCTCGATGATCGGCATGATCGCGCTCGCCGGCATCATCGTGCGCAACTCGATCCTGCTGGTGGACTTCGTCCAGCTGCGGCTGGCACAGGGCCTGCCGCTCGAGGAGGCGATCGTGCGCTCCGCCGCCACCCGTGCGAAGCCGATCGCGCTCACGGCGGTCGCGGCCATGACCGGCGCACTCTTCATCCTCGGCGATCCGATCTTCAACGGCCTCGCCATCTCGCTCGCCTTCGGGATCTTCGTGGCGACGCTGCTCACGCTCGTGGTGATCCCGATGCTGTGCTACCTCCTGCTCAGGCGCGCGCCACGCCCGGCCGATTGACGCGCCACGGGTCGCAACCCAGAATCCCGCGATGCTGATCCACGGCAGTTGCCATTGCGGCAACGTCTCTTTCGATCTCACGTGGGACCCGGATCCCGTCGAGATTCCCGCGCGTGCGTGCGGCTGCTCCTTCTGCACGAAGCACGGCGGCGTGTGGACCTCCAATCCCCGCGGCTCGCTCACCGTCCGGATGGGAAATGCCCGGGCTACGACGGCCTACGCATTCGGGACGCACACCGCGCGCTTCCACATCTGCACGCGCTGCGGCGTGCCCGTGGTGGTCACCAGCGAGATCGCGGGACGGACTTATGCCGTGGTGAACGTCAACAGCTTCGACAACGTGGATCCCGCGATGCTAAAGCGCACTCCCGCCTCGTTCGACGGGGAAGACGAGGGCACGCGCCTCGCGCGGCGGCAACGCAACTGGATTCCCGACGTGCGCATCGAGGCTTAGTTGCGCCACGGCAAAGCGGCGTGCGTGGGCGCTCGGTATCGTGGCCTCGAGTGTCCGCCCGAGGAGGATTGCCATGATGACGCGAGACGAATACGTCCTGAAGCTCAAGGGACAGCTGGATCGCTGGAACGCCGACCTTTCGGTGTGGGAGGCTCGCGCCAGGACGGCACAGGCCGACGCGAAGCACCGCTTCGACGAGCAGCTCGTGCTGCTGCACGACCAGCGCGAGAAGGTCCTCTACAACCTCAAGCTGCTGGAGAACGCCTCGGCCGCCGCCTGGCAGGACTTCTCCCGCGGCGCCGACCAGGCGTGGGTGGCGATGGGTCAGGCGATCGACAAGGCGCGCGCCCACTTCGAGAAGAAGTAGCGCGTTGACCGCACTCTCGAGGTGCGGTCCTGCGCTGCGCGCACGATGCCCTGGACAGTGCCGCGATGAACGCCCCATCGATCCGTCCCATCCTTTTCAACGCGGACCACGCCATGGATGCGCCGCGCTCTTCCCGCAGCGAGACTTCGGCACGCGAGCCGTGCGAAGCCCGCAAGGCGCGCACCGCGGAGGAGATCATCCTCGGCGCGACCGAGCGCCGCGATGCGCCGTCGATGGGCGTGCTCGCGTTCCATATCGTGGTGACTCTCGGCCTGATCGCGCTCGCGGCCTGGTTCGCCGTCCACTGAGCGCGCGATGCTGATCGCGTCGATCGAGCGGCTGCGCGCCTTGCCGCGGCTGCTGGAGATCGTCCGCACGCTGGTGCACTACGGCATGCACGACCTGCTGCATTCCGTGGGCGTGCACCGCGTCCTGGACGATGCGGGCCACATGCTCGGCTGGAGAGCCGCGCCGGAAATCGCGCAACTGCCGGTGCAGGAGCGCCTGCGCCTCGCGCTCGAGACCCTCGGTCCCGCATTCGTGAAGCTGGGGCAGGTGCTCGCCTCGCGCGTGGACCTGCTGGGCCCCGAGTGGACGGCGAGCCTCGACCGCCTGCACGACCGGGCGTCGGCCGTGCCCTTTGCCCTCCTCGAGGCGCAATTGCTGGCCGACCTCGGCAAGCCGCTTGCGGAGGCGTTCGAAACGTTCGACATGGAGCCCGCGGCGGCGGGCTCCATCGCGCAGGTGCATCGCGCGACGCTGCCCGGCGGCCAGGCCGTCGCCGTGAAGATCCGCCGTCCGGGCGTGGCCGACAACGTCTTCGCGGATCTCGTCCTGCTCGAGCTCCTCGCCGCGTGGTGGGAGGAAGAGCAGCCGGCCTCGCGCCGCTACCAGCCGGTGGAGGTCGTGCGGCAACTGCGCAAGTCGCTCGTGCGCGAGCTGGACTTCAGCGCCGAGGCGCGCGGCCAGGAGCGCTTCGCCGAAAGCTTCCGCGACGACCCGGGGATCGTCGTGCCGAGGGTGCACGTCGCGTTCACGCGCACCTCGCTGCTGGTGATGGACTGGATCGACGGAACGCCTGCCACGCGCATGGAGCTGGTCGACGCGGCGGGGCTCGACCGCCAGCAGCTCGCGGCGCGCGGCGCCGATGCCATGCTGCGGATGGTCCTGGTGGACGGCCTCTTCCATGCCGATCCGCACCCGGGCAACGTGTTCTTCATGCCCGGGGATCGCGTGGCGCTCATCGACTTCGGCATGGTCGGATGGCTGTCGAGCAAGCGCCGCGACGAGCTCCTCGACCTGCTGGCGGGCGTGGCCGCGCGCGACCCGGAGGCGATGCGCGACGTGCTGGTCACGTGGACCGACGGCCGCCGCTTCTCCGCCGAGCGCTTCGCCGAGGACCTGGGCCGCCTGCTGCATCTCTACGAGCACGCGTCGCTGCGCGAGATGAACCTCTCGACGCTGCTGGCGGACATCGCGTCGGTGATGCGCGAGCACCATCTCGTGCTGCCCGCGGACCTGGCGCTGCTGTTCAAGGCACTCATCACGCTGGAAGGCCTGGGCACGCGCCTCGTGCCGCACTTCCGGCTGATCGAGTACGTGACACCCTACGTGACGCGGCTCGTGGCGGAGCGCTGGTCGCCCGGCCGCATCGCCGAGCGCACCTCGGGGGCGATGCGCGAGACCGGCCGCGCGCTTCGCTCTTTACCCCGCCTGGTGGAGTCGCTCGCGCGGCGCCTGGGTGACGGCGACGCGGCATTGCGCTTCGAGGTTCCCGAGGTCGAGGTCTTCGGCCGCCACCTCGAGCGCAGCGTCGACCGGCTCGTGATCGGGCTCGTGACCGCCGCGCTCATCGTGGGCTCGTCGGTGCTGCTTTCCCGCGCCGGGACGGACGGCATTTCCGCCGCGTGGCTGCTGGGCGCGGTCGGGATCGTGATCTCGTTCGCCAACAGCATCTGGCTCGTGGCGAGCATCCACCGCTCACACCGGACGCGCGATTAGGCGGCAAAAAGCGTTTGACACAGATGAACGCAGATGAACACGGATAAAAGCTTTAAGGGTGTTCATGGGTAGCGCGGAACATCTGTGTGTGTGGGCGAAAAGCATTAGACACAGATGAACACAGATGAACACAGATGACTTCAGGTTGTCATGGCGAGTTTGGAGGCAGCCGTTTCTGATCTGCGGATCGTCAGCCCCGAACGAACACCCTGAAAGCTTTTATCTGTGTTCATCTGCGTTCATCTGCGTCAAATGCCTTTTGTATCCGCCACCCCGCTCAGGGCTCCTTGGCCTGCGCTTTTTCCTCCGGCGAGGCCTCGATCTCCTCGCCCGCATCGCCGGCGAAGGTGAACACCAGCCGCGCGCCGCGCGCGCCGGCCTTGATGGTCGCACTGGCCGTGCGGCTCTCTCCGTTGAGGCTCGCCTGCACGCGCACGGGGCCCGGCGGCAGGCGCAGGAAGCATTCCGGCCCGCTCGCGACCCCGGACGCCACCGGCTCGTTCGAGCGGTCGAGCACGCGCCACTCGGTGCCGGCGGTGTAGGCACCGCGCTTGCCCGCCACGAACAGCAGCTCGAGGTTCGCATCCGGCACCTGCGACGGGAGCGCTCGCCGCTCGTCGCTGCTCACCCCGCCGCAAGCCCACGGCACAGGCGCATCGCGCGGCGCGGCCTGCGCAAGGCACCACGGTGCTGCAATCGAAAGTGCCAGGGCGGCACACCCGCGTCCGATCTCCATGCACGCCTCCTTTTGCCGACATTATCGCGCCCGCCGCGGAGCTGCGTCAGCTGCGCACGCTCGCCACGAGCGCCTCGGCGGCGAGGATACCGGACATCATCGCCGGCGCGATGCCGAAGCCGGGGTACGTCGTCTGCCCCGCCTGGAAGAGGCCCTCGACGGGCGTGCGGTGCGGAAACTGCGCGCCGGCGGGCGCACCGGGCGAAAGCCCGTAGACGGCGCCGTTGAAGAGGTGCATGCCGTCGCGATAATCGCGCGGTCCCGATACCCGCCTCGCTGCGATGTCGAGGGGGTGGCTGCGAGCGAGGGCCTCGATCGCTTCCTGTGCCACGGCTTCCTTGGTCTCGTTCGTCCAGCGGTCCACGGGCCACGCCTGGTCGATGGGCGGGAACATCTCCACGATGCTGCCGCCGGCGGCTGCCAGCCCCGGCAGGGTCACCGTCGGCACCGTGTAGCTGATCCATCGGGGCAGGCCGTCGCTCGGCAGGAAGAGCTTGTGCTGCTCGTCCATCAACGGCAGCACGCCCATCGAATGGCTGTCCTCGTCGATCACGTTCGCGAGGCCGAGCTGCACGGCGAGCGCCTTGTGCGACAGCGGTGCGTGGCTCGCCTTGTGCCGCATCGCCTGCGGGATGCCGCGGCCGTCGAGCAGCGAGCCGAACGTGATCATGCCGCTCACCGTCGAGATGACGGCGTCGAACGGCTGCACACCGTGCCGCGCGATGCGCAGGCCGCAGGCACGGCCGTCCTTCATCTCGATGCGCTCGACGCGCACGTTCGTGTAGATATCCCCGCCGAGCGCATGCAGCGCAGCGGTGAGCGCATCGGGAATCGCGCCCATGCCGCCCTCGGGCAGGTGCAGGCCTTCCTCGAGCACGGCCACGAGCCCCAGCGCCGTGGCAACCGGCGCGACGCGCGCAGGCATTCCCGTGTACAGGAGCATGCCCGCCAGCGCGGCGCGCACGTCGGTGTCCGAGAACTGGCGTTCGAGCTCGAGGGCGAGCGTGCCGCGCAACTTGTGCACGTGGCGCCATCCCTTGCGCAGCAGCCGCCCGGTCGAGAACGGGCGAAGGAAGAGGTCCTGCGCGAAAAGCCGCAGCACGGGGCGCCAGCGTTCCAGGAAGCGCTCCATCTCTTCCGAAGCCTGCGCGCCGCGCGCCTCGCCGTTCGGCCCGCTCACGCGCACCTCCCGGTTCGGCCACAGCGCGACGGTCGTGCCGTCCGGCAGCCGCACCGACTGCGGGGCCGCCACGGGCCGCAACGGAACGCTCGCCGCCCGTTCGAGGCCGAGGCGCCCGAAGGCATGGTCGAGAAGCGACGGCAGGGCCACGTGCAGCGCGCCGTCGTTGAACGTGTAATGGCCGATGCGGGTCGTCGCGCAGCAGCCGCCCAGCTTCGCGTTCGCCTCGAACAGGGACACGTTCAGTCCCGCACGGGCGAGCCATACGGCTGCCGCGAGGCCCGACACACCCCCGCCTACGATGCCGATCTTGCCGATGTCAGCGCATTCCCGATACGCGCGGCGTTCGCGCGACGTCAGTGCACCAGTTTGCCCACGGCGTCCAGGTTCTGGAGCGGGCCCAGCGGCTGCCGTGAGGTCTCTTCCGAGTGGACCTTCGGTCGCCCGCCATACAGAGTGTAGACCACGTGCTCGTCGACGATGAGGATGATGCCGTTGAAGCTCCAGCCGGACAGGTCCGGGGACTTCGGCAGCAGCTCCACGCAACCCGCGGCGAGGAAAACGGCGGCGAGAAGCGTGGAGCGGTGCCGGGGAAGCTCCATCAGCCGACCGCGATCTTCTCCGCCTTCAGCGCGCCGCTCTTCGGCAGCGTGACGTGCAGCACGCCGTCGGCAAGCTTCGCCTCGACGGACTTGCGGTCGATGTCGCTGCCGAGGAGGAACGTGCGCGATTGCCGGCCGAAATAGCGCTCGCTATGGAGGGTCTCACCCTTGGCCTCCTCGACTTCGCGCCTGGTTTCGGCGGCGATCGAGACGCGCTTGCCCTCGACCTCGATGCTGATGTCTTCCTTCTTCACACCGGGAAGCTCCACCTTCACGTGGAATGCCTTTTCGTCTTCCGCGACGTCGAGCTTCATCATCGGCTCGGCGGGAAGCTCGTGCATCCAGCGCCGGAAGTGGTTCCACGGCGCGCTGATGAGCTCCATCTCGCGGAAGGGATCGAACGGGACATACGCCTGGAAGGGATCGCTGCGGACGACGTTCGTCATGTCGCTCTCCTTCAACCGGCCCTGGGATAGGGCCTCAAAAACCTTCCACGTGCATAGCTTGGGCCGGCGTGAGGAACCGCCGTTGACGGCAGTCAATCGGTATGCGGCACCCGCGCCGGGACCTTGAGTTGCCTCCGGTTAGTTACGCGGCCGAAAAGCGTTTTGACGCAGATGAACACAGATGAACACGGATAAAACGGTGATCAATGCTTCGCGGCCATGATCGCGGGCACGACACATTCAACGCTTTTATCTGTGTTCATCTGCGTTCATCTGTGTCGAAAGGCCTTTGGTGATTTTCGGCGCTCAGCCGGGAAGGGCCACGACCGTGCGCATCTTGCCGCTCGCCGCGTCGGCGCGCGGCGCCAGCCGGTCGAGCGCCACGCGGACATTGGCGAGGCCGTGCCCGTCGAGATAGGCGCGCATCGCCGGCAGCGCCAGCTTCCACGTGCCCGCGCGGGAAGCCGCACCCGCCGGCAGCCGCAGTACCAGCGCATCGGGCGCCGTCTGCACGAGCTGGAAGCGATGCACGTTCGCCGCGTCCTCGATCACCGTCGCGATCGCGAGCGGCGGCAGCGGCACGATGTCGCCGCGCCGCGAGCGCATGTGCAGCGTATCGTCCGTGCGGCCCTCGACGAAGATCGCGGGCATCGGGTTGCCGCAGGGGCAGGCGCGCGTCGCGACGGCCATGCGGTCGCCCAGGTCGTAGCGGATGATCGGCTGCACCCAGTTGGCGAGGTTCGTGAGCAGCACCGTGTGCGACATGCGGCCGGGCGGCACGGGACGATACTGCGCATCGACCGGCTCCAGCAGCGACCAGTCGGCGTGCAGGTGCAGGGCGCCCGCGCTGCAGCTGCCGGCGATGCTGAGGCATTCCGAAGCGCCGTATTCGTTCATGAGCGGGGCCTCGAACGCGTGCTCGATGTGCTGCCGCACGCCGGGCGCGAGGAACTCGCCGCCCGACCAGAGCGCCGCGGGCCGGATACGCAGCCGCCCCGCGAGCCGTTCGGTCGCGAGCAACGCCAGCACCGACGGATAGCTCGCCAGGAACGAGGGCCGCCACTCCTGCAGCGCGGCCACGAGCCGGGGCAGCGGCTGCATCACCGAGAACGAACGTGCGCGTTCCACGCCCTGCGCGCGGCGTGATTGCTCCCACGAGACCACGCTCGCGAAATGCCCGTGCGTGGCGGCGACGAGCGCGGAGCGCCCGCCCGCGGCCGCCAGCGCCGCCGCCGCAGGGCCCCACCACGACTCGCCGAACTGCTGCGCGACCAGTGCGTCGTAGACGGCGAGGGCATGGCGATCCTGCACGAACAGGCCCGGCGTGCCGCTGCTGCCGGAGCTCTGCCACGCGACGTAGTTGCCGAGCAGGCGCTCGCCCGGAGGGCGCGTCGCGATGAAACGCTCGACTGCGGCGCGGGTGATGCGCCGGTCCGTGACCCAATCGTCGAAGTGCGCCATGAGCGCGGACTTGTGCGTCACGGGAAGTGCCGCGAGTGCCACGTGCTCGCGCGGCACGCCCGCATAGAGCTGGCGATAGTACGGCGACCGTTCGCGCGCGAAGCGCACCAGCGATGCCAGGCGATGCACCGCCAGCTCCGCGGCGGGAACGCCGCCGTGCCGTGTCCACCAGAGCTGCACGAGGTTCGCGCAGCGGTTCCAAACGTCGACCGACGCCATGTCTTAAGCTACTTCCACGCGCAATGACCGCGTTGATGGGCATCAACCCGCGGGTCACGGCGGCACCGGATGATGGCCCGGTGAAGCTCCAGTTCCTCGGTGCGACCGGCACGGTCACCGGTTCGAAATACCTGGTCACGCACGCGGCTGCCAGCGTCCTGGTCGATTGCGGCCTGTTCCAGGGCTACAAGCAGCTTCGCCTGCGCAACTGGGCGCCGCCACCGTTCGACCCCTCCGGCCTCGGCACCGTGGTCCTCACGCATGCGCACGTCGATCACAGCGGTTACCTCCCATTGCTCGTCAAGCGCGGCTTCTCCGGGCTGGTGCGCTGCAGCGAGGCGACCTACGACCTGTGCCGCGTGCTGCTGCCCGACAGCGCGCATATCCAGGAAGAGCAGGCCGAGCACGCCAACCGCTACGGCTATTCGCGCCATGCGCCCGCACTGCCGCTCTACACCCGCGCGGACGCGGACCGCGCCCTGGCGCTCTTCGCCCCCGTCGAGTACGAGAGCGACTTCACCGTCGGCCCCGGCCTCACCGCGACACTCCTTCCCGCCGGGCACATCCTCGGGTCCTCCATGGTGCTGCTTTCCGCGGGGTCGCGCACGCTGCTCTTCTCGGGCGACCTCGGGCGTCCCCACGACCTCATCATGCGCCCACCGGCACAGCCGGACGCGGCCGATGCGCTGGTGCTCGAGTGCACCTATGGAGACCGGCTGCACGCCGGCGAGGACGCCGAGAGCGTGCTCGGGCGAATCATCTCGGCGACGGCGGCACGCGGCGGGACCACGCTGGTGCCGTCGTTCGCGCTCGGGCGCGCGCAGGCCCTGCTGCTGCATCTCGACCGGCTCAAGGCCGCGGGCCGCATCCCGCGCACGCTGCCCATCTACGTGGACAGCCCGATGGCGAGCGACGTGACCGCGATCTACCTGCGGCATGCGAACCTGCACCGGCTTTCCCACGAGCAGTGCGAGCGCCTTCGCCACGTCGCACGCCATGTGCAGACGACGGCCGAGTCGCGCGCGCTCGACGGGTCTTCCTGGCCGATGGTGATCATCGCCGGCAGCGGCATGGCCACCGGCGGACGCATCCTGCACCACCTGCGGCGTTTCGCGCCCGATTCGCGCAATGCCATCGTGTTCGCCGGCTTCCAGGCCGGGGGCACCCGCGGCGATGCGCTCGTCCACGGCGCCGGGCAGGTGAAGATCGAGGGCGAGTACGTGCCGGTGCGGGCGCAGGTCCACAACATCGAGACGATGTCGGCGCATGCGGACCGCGAGGAGATCCTGGGCTGGGCGCGGCATTTCGTGCGCGCGCCGCAGCGGGTCTTCCTCACGCACGGGGAGCCGGCGGCGGCGGACGGGCTGCGCCGCACGCTGCGCGAGCGCGTGGGCTGGGCATGCGAGGTGCCCGACTACCTGGATACCGTGGAGGTCTAGCCGCTCAGCGGTGCCAGGCCGCGCGGAGGAAGTTGGCGTTCTGCTCGAACACGAGGTCGAGATCGCCCTTGCAGGTCTCCTGGAGCGCGATGCCGATGCCGCGCGCGAGGCGGCCGTCGGTGGTGGTGATCGCGACCACGGCGTCGTCCTCGATCACCTCGATGATGCGCTGCATCGGATGGTCGCGCGCGATGCGCGCGGCGTGCGCGCGTGCCAGCGCGATCACCTCCGCGCGGTGCTGCACGAGGAAGTCGCCGGACAGCAGCACCTCGCCCGCGGGAATGTTCGCCTCGATGCGGCGGCACGCGGGGCATTTCAGCCGCGACGAACCGGGCGCGGGCTCTCCCCAGCACCACCGCCCGTCGCGGTAAGCGGCACCGCATTCGGGGCAGACCACGGGATGGGGAAACGACACGGCGGCCGGTGTTGCCTGCGGGTGCAGGTCGTGCCGGTGAGGGCGGCGCAGCGAGCGTGGACGCGGCTCGATGTTCATGGAAGCCTCCACGGGGTGATGACCCATTGTCGGCCGCGCCCCTGTGGCCCCGTTGATCGTGGTCAATTTGGCTTTGTGAGCTGCGGCATAGGGTGGGCATCGAAGAGCAGGAGAAGTCGATGCCCGTGATGTTGCGTGCAGGAGTGCCTCCGCCCGCGTCCCGCGCGCGGCCCGCCCCCGGCGACCTGGTCGCCGCGCTGAAGGACCCCGCGTGCTACCCGCATCCGGTCGGTGCCGTCGAAGTGCTCGAGACGCACATCTCCTGGGTCCTGCTCGCGGGCGATTTCGCCTACAAGGTGAAGAAGCCGGTGCGCCTCGGCTTCCTCGACTTCAGCGCCCTCGCATCGCGGCGCTTCTACTGCGAGGAGGAGCTGCGGCTGAACCGCCGCACCGCCCCCGGCCTCTACCTCGGCGTGGTGCCCATCACCGGCAAGCCGCCGCACGTGAGGATCGGCGGAAGCGGGCCCGCGGTCGAGTACGCGGTGCGCATGCAACGCTTCCCCCAGGGCGACGTGCTGGCGCAGCGCGCGCTCGAGGGTGCCATCGGCAATGCGGAAGCCGACGGCATCGCCGTCGCCATGGCGCGATTCCATGCGGACCTGCCGCCTGCCGCCGCGGGCTGCGCGTTCGGATCGCCGCAAACGGTCATCACGGCGATGCTGGAGAACTTCGGCGACATCGCCATGCTCGACGCGACCGCACCCGTGCGCGAGGCCATCGCCGAGCTGCAGGGTTGGGCGCGCACCCAGCACCCGCTGCTGCGGGCCGTATTCGCGCGCCGCAAGCGGGAAGGCTTCGTGCGCGAGTGCCACGGCGACCTGCACCTCGGCAACATCGTGCTGCACGACGGCAAGGCCGTCTTCTTCGACGCGCTCGAGTTCAGCGATCGCCTGCGCTGGACGGACGTGATGAACGACGTCGCGTTCACCGCGATGGACCTGCTCGAGCACGAGCTGCCCCGGCTCGCCGCGCGCTTCGTCGACCGCTACCTCGCGGAAAGCGGCGATTACGGCGGACTCGCGGTGCTGCGCTACTACATGGTGTATCGCGCGCTCGTGCGCGCCAAGGTCGCCGCCATCCGCGCGCGGCAGTCCCCGGGCCGCGGGCCCCGCACCTCCAGCCCGCGCGCGGAATGCCTCGCCTACCTGCAGCTCGCCCGCCGCCTCGCGCGCCCGCTGCCGCGGCTGCTGGTGCTGATGCACGGCCTGTCCTGCTCGGGCAAGACGATGGTTTCGCAGCGGCTGCTCGAGGCGCTGGCGGCGGTGCGCATTCGCACCGACGTCGAGCGCAAGCGCCTGCGCGGGCTCGCGGCGTGGGAGCGCCTGCGCGCGCGTCCCGGCGAGGGCGCTTACGACGCCGGGGAGATCGCGGCGGTGTACGCGCATGTGGCGCGCCTCGCCACGGCGTGCATCGAGGCGGGACACCCCGCCATCGTGGACGCGACGTTCCTGCGGCGCGCGCAGCGCGACGAGTTCATCGCCCTCGCCCGCGCAGCCGGTGCTTCGGTCGCGATCGTCGAATGCGCCTGCCCTCCCGACATCCTGCGTGCACGCGCATCGCTGCGCGCACGCGACAATCCCGACGCTTCCGATGCCGGAATCGACGTGCTCGAGTTCCAGCTCGCGCACGTCGAGCCCCTCGCCGCCGAAGAGCGGCTGCATGCGGCGCGCGTCGATACCTCCCATCCCGGCGAATGGCAGGCGACCGTGGAGTCGCTTGCCCGCCGCCTACGAGTGAAAGTGCCATGAGCATCCGCTACTTCGATGTGTTCAACGGCGATGCCGACGGCATCTGCGCGCTGCACCAGCTGCGCCTTGCCGATCCCCTCGACTCGATCCTCGTGACCGGCCTGAAGCACGAGATCGCGCTGCTGGAGCGGGTGTCCGCCCGCCCGGGCGACGTGGTGACCGTGCTCGACCTCTCGCTCGACCGCAACCGCGCGAGCCTCGCCACGTTGCTGGAGCTGGGCGTGCACGTGCGCTACTTCGATCACCATTACGCGGGCGACATCCCGGCGAGCCCGGATCTCGAGCCGGTCATCGACACCGCGGGCGGCTGGTGCACCAGCGCGCTGATCGATCGCCACCTGGGCGGGCGATACCGTGCGTGGGCCGTGGTCGGCGCCTTCGGCGACCAGCTCGATGCGCTCGCCGCGCGCCTGGGAGCCTCGATCGGCCTGGACGCGGGCGCGCTCGACGCGCTGCGCAACCTCGGCCACACGCTCAATTACAACGCGTACGGCGTGAGCGACGGGGACGTGGCGATCCCGCCGGCCGCGGCGTACCGGCTGGTGCACGCGTATGCCGATCCCTTCGAGCTGATCGCGCGCGAGCCCATCCTGCAGGGCCTGGCGCGGCAACGGCGCGTGGACCTGGAAAACGCCTTCGCGGTGCCGGCGCTGCGCCGCAACCCGGCCTGCGACGTCTACATGCTGCCGGATGCGCCGTGGAGCCGGCGCGTGAGCGGCGAGCTCGCCAACCGGCTGATCCTCGCCGAGCCGCATCGCGCACACATGGTCGTGATCCCGCTGAATGCCGGCGAGTACGGTGCCAGCGTACGTTCGCCGCGGGGGCGCAAGCCCGCGGCGGTGGACTTCTGCCGGCGATTCCCGACGGGCGGCGGACGCGGGGAGGCCGCGGGCATCGAACGCGTCGGCCGCGGCGACCTGCAGCCGTTCCTCGATGCCTTCGTAGCCGCATGGTCCCCGGAAACGGCGCGTCCCGCCGAAGCGCTCCGCCACTGATTCGTCCACTGGGAGAGACACATGAGAATCGCAGAGGCCTGCACCCGACCCGTCGTCACCGCCGGCCACGCCACCACGCTCGCGGAGGCGGCGCGCAGCATGCGCGAGCAGCACGTGGGCTGCGTCGTCGTGGTCGATGGCGCGCACGGACGCAAGCCCGTGGGCCTCGTCACCGATCGGGACATGGTGGTCGAGGTCATCGCGAGCGACATGGACCCGCGTGGCGTGACCGTGGGCGACATCATGAGCGTCTCGCTCGTCACCGCGCACCAGGACGACGACGTGCTCGCGACGCTCAAGCTCATGCGGCAGCGTTCCGTGCGGCGCATGCCGGTGATCGACGACGAGGCCGACCTCGTGGGCGTGGTCTCGCTGGACGACCTGCTGAAGGTCTGCAGCACCGCGCTGGACGACGCGGTCGGCGCCACGAGCGGTGCCCAGTCCCTGGAGGCCTGGCGCAGGCCTTGAGGGCGGCGCGGCTGCACCGGCCGGGCGAGGCGCTGCGGCTGGACGAGGTCCCGATTCCCCGGCCCGGGCAGGGCGAGGTGCTGCTGCGCGTGCTGGCTTGTGGCGTATGCCGGACCGACCTGCACATCGTCGATGGCGAGCTTGCGGCGCCCGCGTGGCCCGTGGTGCCCGGGCACGAGATCGTGGGCGAGGTGGTGGCTCGCGGGCAGGGTGCCACGCGCTTCGCGACGGGCCGGCGCGTGGGCGTGCCGTGGCTGGGCGGCACGTGCGGGCATTGTTCGTTCTGCCTCGGCGCGCGCGAGAACCTCTGCGATGCGCCCGTCTTCACCGGGTTGCATCGCGATGGCGGATATGCGGAATACGCCGTCGCCGACGAGCGCTTCTGCCTGCCGCTGCCGGACGCTTATGGCGACGTGGCGGCCGCGCCGCTCCTCTGCGCGGGATTGATCGGTTATCGCGCGCTGTCGATGGCGGGCGAGGCGCGCCGGCTCGGCCTCTACGGCTTCGGCGCGGCCGCGCACGTGATCGCGCAGGTCGCGCTGCACCAGGGACGCGAGGTCTTCGCCTTCACGCGCGCGGGCGACGCGGCCGCCCAGCGTTTCGCGCGCGGGCTCGGCTGCGGGTGGGCGGGCGCATCGGACGCCTTGCCTCCGGAGCCGCTCGATGCGGCGATCATCTTCGCGCCGGTGGGAGCGCTCGTGCCGGCCGCGTTGCGGGCCTGCGTGAAGGGCGGAGTGGTCGTGTGTGCCGGCATCCACATGAGCGCGATTCCCGCGTTCGACTACGCGCTGCTGTGGGGCGAGCGAAGCGTGCGCTCGGTGGCGAACCTCACGCGCCGCGACGGGGAGGAGTTCATGCGGCTGGCCGCGTCCATGCGGCTGGAAACGCGCACCGCCGTCTATCCCCTGGAGGATGCCAACGGTGCGCTTGCGGACCTGCGCGCCGGGCGCCTCGAGGGCGCCGCGGTGCTCGTGCCATGAGCGGTCCTAGACGCGCCGTGCGTGCGTGGCGCGTGCGTTGTCCGGGGCGACGCTCTGGATGATGTAGTTGTCGATCACCGCGGCGGCCACGTTGGCCACGACCTCGAGCATCTCGGCGCGGGTGAGGATCGGGTCCTGGGGCAGCTTGCGCACTTCCTGCTCCGAGAACGTGCCCGAGCGCGCGATCTCGCGGGCGAGGCGCACGATCGCGCCTTCGCGGCGGTCCAGGGCCGTGCCCACGCTCGCGAGCATCATTTCCTCGCCGGTGAGGCCCACGCCGCGGGCGATGTTGGACTGCGCCCAGATGCAGTAGTCGAAGCCGCTCTGGTGCGCCACGGCCAGCGCGATCATCGCGCGGGCGCGGGTACCGAGGGTGCCGTTGCGGATGGTGCGGTCGAGACGCATCCGCGCCTCCTGCGCCTCGGGCGACCGCTCGAGGGCCGGGAGGAATCCCGGGATGAAGGGAAAGTCGTTGCCCATGCCCGTCTCCACCGTTCGTGTTTGCATGGTTCCAGCATGTCCTGTCACCCCGGGGCGACGGTATAGGACCATGCCAACGGGGGGCGGGGGCCAGCGCCCCCCTTCGCGGTAGGAATATTCCTAGCGGCTTCCAGTCAGGCCCCCCGGATTGATCCCGATCAAACGGCCTCGCCCCCCCGTCCTTAGCATTTGCCTATCGCGAAACGCGAGGGATGCTCATGGCAGCGCAGGGGATGTACAACTACAGGGTCGTACGGCAATTCGCCATCGCCGCCGTCGTCTGGGGCGTCGTGGGGATGCTCGTCGGCGTGATCATCGCGGCGCAGCTACTTTTCCCGCAGCTCAACTTCGACATTCCGTGGCTCACCTACGGAAGGCTGCGTCCGCTGCACACCAACGCAGTGATCTTCGCGTTCGGCGGCTGCGCGCTCTTCGCCACGTCGTACTACGTCGTGCAGCGCACGAGCCAGGTGCGCATCTTCTCCGACCGGCTGGCGGCATTCACGTTCTGGGGCTGGCAGGCGGTCATCGTCGCCGCGGCCATCACGCTGCCGCTGGGCTATACGCAGGGCAAGGAATACGCCGAGCTCGAGTGGCCGATCGACATCCTGATCGCCGTGGTCTGGGTTTCCTACGCGATCGTGTTCTTCGGCACGCTCGCCCGGCGCAAGGTCGCGCACATCTACGTCGCCAACTGGTTCTTCGGCGGGTTCATCCTCACGGTGGCGCTGCTGCACATCGTGAACAGCGCTGCAGTGCCGGTGAGCCTGTGGAAGTCCTATTCGGCCTATGCCGGGGTGCAGGACGCGATGGTGCAGTGGTGGTACGGGCACAACGCCGTGGGCTTCTTCCTCACCGCGGGCTTCCTGGGGATGATGTATTACTTCATCCCGAAGCAGGCCGGCCGCCCGGTCTATTCCTACCGCCTCTCGGTGGTGCATTTCTGGGCCCTCATCTTCACGTACATGTGGGCGGGCCCGCACCACCTGCACTACACCGCGCTGCCCGACTGGACGCAGTCGCTCGGCATGCTCTTCTCGCTGATCCTGCTGGCGCCCTCCTGGGGCGGCATGATCAACGGGATCATGACGCTCTCGGGGGCGTGGCACAAGCTGCGCACCGACCCGATCCTCAAGTTCCTCGTCGTCTCGCTCTCCTTCTACGGGATGTCCACGTTCGAGGGCCCGATGATGTCGATCAAGACGGTCAACGCGCTCTCGCACTACACGGACTGGACCATCGGCCACGTGCACTCGGGCGCGCTGGGCTGGGTGGGCTTCATCTCGATGGGCTCGCTGTACTACCTCATCCCGCGCCTCGTGGGGCGCTCGGAGATGCACAGCGTGAAGGCGATCTCGCTGCATTTCTGGATCGCGACGATCGGCATCGTGCTGTACATCTCGTCGATGTGGATCTCCGGCGTCATGCAGGGCCTCATGTGGCGCGCCGTGAGCAACGACGGCTCGCTCACGTACAGCTTCGTCGAAGCGGTGAAGGCCACGTACCCCTTCTATGCCATCCGCCTCACCGGCGGCGTCATGTACCTGGGCGGGATGCTCATCATGGCGTGGAACACGTGGAAGACCGTCGCCGCGGGACGCGCTGTGGATGCGCCCATTCCTGCGCTTGCAGCGGCTCATTGAAAAGCCATTAGACGCAGATGAACGCAGATGAACACAGATAAGGGCTTCGACTGGTGCGCTCGTCAGCAACGGTGACCGCCTCACCACGAAAACACTCAGGAGGTTTATCCGTGTTCATCTGCGTTCATCTGCGTTCATCTGCGTCCAAAGATTTTCCCCGGAGCTGCACCAAATGAAGCTGACACATGACCTGATCGAGCGGAAAAGCGCGTTGATGATCGTGCTGGTCCTCCTC
>DATMJE010000238.1:0-3900 GCA_035553995.1 Usitatibacter sp.
GCCGCGACGAACGTGGGCGACGCGTTCCACGACTTCCACCTCGGCTTCGGCATTTCGGTACCGATATCGTTCGCCCTGTTCGTGATATGCGTCGCGATCTACGCGCGGTCGGCGCCGAAAAGGGCGCCCGGCGACGACACCGTCAAGGTCAATGCGGCGTACTGGGTCGCGATGATGATCGCGGGCGTTCTCGGCACCGTGGGTGGTGACCTCGCGGCCAAATGGCTTTCGGCCCCGGGCGCCGCGGTCGTTTTCTTCGTGCTGGCGGCGCTCGCGATCGGCATGTTCCGCCGCCGCGAGATCCTGCTGCAGGCCGCGGCTTACTGGACCGTGGTGGGGCTCGTTCGCACGGCGGGCACGGCAGGTGGCGACAGCGTCGCGCACGCGATCGGCCTCGCCCCCAGCACCGTGCTTACAGGCCTCGTCTTCCTCGCACTCGTGATCGCTTCCTCGCGTTCCCCCGCGATGACCGTGCCGGCGGCTGGGCGCTGAGCCGCCGGCCGGCCGCGGTTTGATCAGGCGCCGCAGCATCCGGCTCGGCGCCTCGTGAAGGCGGGTTCACGCAGTTGTCGCAGCGCCCGCAGCGCTCGAATGCCTCACGTTCGCCGAACGCCTCGAGGATCATGAGCCAACGGCAGCGCGCGCCGTGCGCGTACGCCGACATGCGCTCGAGCTTGTCGCGGTCGGCCTCGCGCAATGCGACCTCGCGCGCGGCGAGCGCTTCGAAGTCGCGGTCCTTTACATGCTCGCGCTCGAAGAACCCGGCATCATCGAGGATCGCGCGGGCCCGCTGGATGCGTCCCTTCGAAAGCCCCTGCAGTTGGCGCGAATGCACGGCGCGCAGCTCCTCGGCATCCGGCACGTGTCCCGCGAGGAAGAACTGCTGCACGCGTCGATCCTCGTGCGCGTAGAGCAGCGTGCACGCCGAGTCGTCGCCGTCGCGCCCCGCACGGCCGGATTCCTGGTAGTACGACTCGATGCTGCCGGGCACCTGCCAATGGATCACCGCGCGGATGTCGGGCTTGTCGATCCCCATGCCGAACGCGTTCGTGGCCACCATCACGCGTGCGCGGCCCTCCATGAACGCATCCTGGCGCCCGGCGCGCTTCGCCGCGGCGAGCCGTCCGTGATAAAGCGTCGCCTCGATCCCCGCATCCGCGAGCACGCCCATCACCTCTTCGGCCGCTTTCACGGTGGCGGTGTAGACGATGGCCGCGCCTTCCGATGCACGCAACGCTTCCACCAGCGCATCGCGCTTCTCGCCGGCGTTGGTGACCTGGCGCACGGCATAGACGAGGTTGGGCCGGTAGAGTCCCACGTCGACCACGCCCATGCGCGGCCGGTCGAGGCTGCGGCGAATGTCCTCGACCACGTCGGCGGTGGCGGTCGCGGTGAGCGCAAGGATGGTCGGCCGCCCGAGCTGCGCCGCGGCCTGCCCGATCTCGAGATAAGCCGGCCGGAAGTCGTGCCCCCAACGCGAGATGCAGTGCGCCTCGTCCACGACCAGGAGATCGATCTTCGCCCGCTTGAGCGTCCGCCGGAACTCGGGCTGCGCAAGGCGCTCGGGCGTCGTGAAGACGAACTCCGTGCGCCCCTGCACGATGTTGCGCAACGCCTCGCGCTCTTCATCGGCGTCGAGCGAGCTGTTGACGGCCTCGGCCTCGATGCCGCGCTCGGCGAGCTTGTCCGCCTGGTCCTTCATGAGCGAGATGAGCGGCGAGACGACCACCGTCGTGCCCGGCAAGAGCAGCGCGGGCAACTGGTAGCAGAGCGACTTGCCCGCCCCCGTGGGCATGATCGCGAGCGTGTCGCGGCCCGCGAGCGCGCGCTCGATCACTTCGCGTTGACCGGGCCGCAGCGCTTCGTGGCCGAACACCCGGCGCAACGTCGATTGGAGCGTGCGCCGCAGCTCCGTTACCCCAGCGCGCGCGCCACGCGGCTCACGAACCCGTTCGCATGCGCCGGATCGAGCCAGCGCGCGACGGCGACCATCCGGTGGTCCGGATCGATCCACACGTAGTTGCCGCCGGCACCGATCATGAACCAGCTCGCGCGCGAGGCATCCGCGAAGAGGCGCCCGTTGCGATTGAGCCACGTGAGCCAGCCGTAGAACGGTGCGATCGCACACGGCTGCTGCATCCTGCGTATCCACTCGCGCGGTACGAGTTGCTCGCCGTCATGCGCGCCGCCATCGAGCATGAGCTGTGCGATGCGCGCCTGGTCGCGCGCGCCGATCGAGACTCCCGCTCCCCAATGCGTGCCGCCCGGTACCGACTGCATGCGCCGTCCATCGATCTCGACCCACGCGTCGTCATAACCGGCCCAGCGGAAGCCCGCGCCGCCGCCGAGGGGCGTGAGGACCGATTCCATGAACACCTCCGGCAGCGGCCGCCGGAAGAGATGCAGCAATGCGAGGGAGAGCTGGTTGATGCGCACGTCGTTGTATTCCCAGTACGTGCCCGGCTCCTGCAGGGGGCGCTTGTCGCCCTTGCGGCCGCCCGCGGGCTTGGGGTCGTGCGCGACGTGCCGGTAATGCTCCACCTGGTCGGGCATGCCGAAGCACACGCCCTCCCACTCGCTGGTCTGCGTGAGGAGGTGCTCCCAGGTGATGGCGCGATTGTGCGGCGAATCGAAACCGATGCCTGGAAGTCGCTCGGACACGCGCTCGCCGGGATCGAGCATGCCGCGCGCGTGCGCGATGCCCGCGAGCAATGCGAGATAAGTCTTGGCGACGCTGAACGTGAGGTCGGCGCGATCGGGCTCGCCCCACGCGGCGACCTCCTTGCCATCGATGCACAGGACGCCGGAGACGCCACCGCGTTCATGCACCGGGCCCCGCAACCGGTTGAAGGGCGGCGGATCGGACTGGTGCACGCCCCAGCGCGCCGGCTCCGCCACAGGGTCGCGCGTCCACGGCACTTCGTGGGCCCGCGCGAATTCGATCGCTTCGGTGAAATCTTCCATGAATGGATGATAGCGGCAGGCGGAGAAATCGTTCAGAGTTGGAAACCTGCCTTCCCTTGCCCACGCGAACCTGGGCCAACCCCCTTGGGAGCCTGATGAGAATGCCCCTCGATTCGCCGTTTCGCCGCGCCTCGATCGCCGCTTCAGCCGTGCTGGCCTCCGTGCTAAGCGCGTGCGCCGTCACCGGCGCGCACGATGCTGCCGTTCCCGCCGCGCAATACCAGGAGCTCCTTGCCAACCCGGTGCGCACCGAGCGCGACCATGGCATGGACGCGGGCCGCCATCCGGTCGAGCTGCTGCAGCTCGCGGACGTGCGCCCCGGCATGCGCGTGCTCGATATCGCCAGCGGCGGCGGGTATACGTCGCAGATCCTCGCGCTCGCCGTGGGCCCTTCAGGCAGGCTCTGGGCGCAGACGCCGAAGCCGAACGCGACCCTCACCGAGCGCATGGCGGCGCATCCCCAGCCGAATTTCATGGTGGCGACGCGTCCCTTCGACGATCCGGTGCCCCCCGAGGCCGCCCCGCTGGACCGGGTCACGCTGGTGCTCAACTACCATGACATCAGCTACCTGCCGGTCGATCGCGACGTCATGAACAGGAAGATCTTCGCGTCGCTGAAGCCCGGGGGCCGCTATGTCGTCATCGACCATTCGGCGCTGCCGGGCACCGGCATCACCGCCGGCAAGACGCTGCACCGCATCGAGGAGACTTTCGTCGTGGCGGAGATTAGACGCGCGGGGTTCGTGCTCGACGGCGAAGGCGCGTTCATGCGCAGCCCCGGGGACACGCGCGACAAGTCGTCGAACGAGCCCGGATCGGACAAGTTCGTGCTGCGGTTCGTGAAGCCGCGCTGACGGGAGCCGCCTCCTTGGCCGAAAAGCGACTCGACCTCGCCTTCATCTCGGATGTCGCCTGCCCGTGGTGCGCGATCGGGCT
>DATMJE010000239.1:0-9759 GCA_035553995.1 Usitatibacter sp.
ACCAGAAGAGATTTCGTCTGCCTAGAACAGAATCACCGACAACTTGCACCGAAAGTCATCCACGAGCTCGGGCTGCGAGCCGGCCATCTGGAACACCTCGAGCATCTTGACGCGCCCGATGTCGCCATTGAAGTTGCGGTCCCGCCGGACGATCTCGAGCAGTTGCTCCAGCGCGGGCCCGAATTCGCGGCGTGCGATGTGCAGCTCCGCCAGATCGAGGCGCGCCTGCAGGTCGTCACCGTTGGTGTCGATGCGGTTCGCGAGCTCGGCCACCGGGGGCAACTGGGCGGCGCGGTCCACGGACTCGAAGCGCGCTTCCACCGTGGTGTAGGTCGACTGGTTGCGCGCCCGCGGCGACAGCAGCGCATGGTGCGTGCGTGCGCCCTCCACGTCGTTGCGGTCGAGCAGCAGCGTGATGATGTCGAGGCGCGCGCCGTCGTTCGAGGGGTCGAGTGCCACGGCGTTGCGCAGGAATTCCTCGGCGATGCCGATGTGTCCCTTCGCGAGGGCCTCGCGCGCGCTGCGGTGCTCGAGCTCCGCCGGATTCGGGATCAGGCGGTCCAGGAACGCGCGCACATAAGCCTCGGGCTGCGCGCCCATGAACTGCGCCACCGCGTTGCCGTCCACGAAGGCGACCACGTACGGGATCGACTTCAGGCAGAAAGACGAGACGAGCTCCGGATTGGTGTCGGCATTGACGTTGACGAGGCGAAAGCGCCCGCCATAGTCGCGCTCGAGCTTCTCGAGGAGCGGGCCCAGCGCCTTGCACGGGCCGCACCAGGGCGCCCAGAAGTCCACCAGGACCGGGACCTCGGTCGAGGCTTCGATCACATCGCGTTCGAACGAGGACAGCGTGGTGTCGATCATGATTTCCCCCTCTGTCCACGGTAGATGCACCGGTGGATGGCGAGGTTCGGATCGCGACGCCGTTTATGCGGTCGGACGCACCCATGAAAAGCGGCAGGAATCCTCCTACCTGTCCCATAATGAGGCCCCCTACGACGCGCGAACGCCCATGGCCCTCGTCCTGAATCTTCCTGTTGGACTAACCGGTACCGCCGAGATGGTGGTGGGCGAGCAGCACACCGCGCCACGCGTGGGCAGCGGCCGCATCCGCGTGCTGGCGACGCCAGTGATGATCAACCTGATCGAGGCGGCGGCGCTCGCGGCGGTCGAGCAATCCTTGCCGGAGCACCACCAGAGCCTGGGCACGCACCTGGATGTCACGCACGTCGCCGCCACGCCTGTGGGAATGCGCGTACGCGCGACAGCCGAGGTCATCCGCGTGGAGGGCCGAACGGTCTACTTTCGCGTGCGCGCCGAGGACGAACGCGAGCTCATCGGCGAGGGCACGCACGAGCGCGTGGTCGTGAACGTGGATCGATTCGACCAGCGCGTGCAGGCGAAGATCAAGCCGGAGTGACGGGGGATTACCCCCTCACTTCTCGAGCAGCTTGAGCGCCTGGTAGAGGATCGGGTCGCCGGGGCCGCCGCTGGGCGCTGCGGGATCGATCGCCACGGCGGGCTGCAGCATCTCGCGCGGCGTGCCATCCACGTGCAGCACCTTCTCGCCGGGGAAGCGCACGACGATGCCGCTGTGGCGCAGTCGCACCTCGTGCAGCTCGCCGCGCAGGCGCGCCATGGGCGTGCCGACCAATCGCGCGTCCGCGACCGCGACGAGTCCCGCCGCCAGCGCCTCCCCTTCGCCCGCCGTCCATCGATCGACCAGCACCACCAGCGGTCCCCGATAGGGATCGCGGGCGGCCGCCACGCGATCCTCGATGCGATGCCCGCTTCGCGACACGCGCACCTGCCACGCACCGGTGCGCCTGGCCAGCCGCGCAAGCACCCCGAGCGTGACCGGGCGCAGGCCCTCCGTCGCATCGCGCAGGTCGAGCATCAGCGCACGCGTGCCGGCAAGCTGCTCGAGCGCGGCGCCGAAATGGTCCGCGAGCCTCTCGTCGGCGGGCGTCTTGAGGCGCACGTAGCCGATGTCGCGCTCCTCGCCCATGCGCCGCGCAAGCAGCGGTGGCTGCGCCGCGGGCGCCCGGCCGTTGCGCTCGATGTCGACATGGCGCGCTTCCGGTCCCCCGAGGTCGAGTGCGAGCGTGCCATGGCGCGGACCCGCGAGGAGGTGGCGCAGCGCCCAGTCGCGATCGCGCGCGCTGGCATCGCGCGCATCGCCCAGGTGCCGTGCGACGGCCTCGGCAACCGGCACGCTGTCGATCCGCCCGACGATCTCGCCGGGACGCACCCCGGCGTAGTCGGCGTCTCCCGCCACGCGCACCGACTCGACGATCGCCGCGCCATCCTTCCATAGCGCCCACACGTCCGTTTCCTGCGGCACGCGGCGCGGCGAGAGCGGTGCACGCGGCGAGAGCAAGACGCGATCGTCTCGCAGCGCCGCGAGCATCCTCTCCATCACCTGGGCGAGCTCGTCCCGCGACGCGGCTGCCGTGGCCTGCCGGCGAAACGCATCGCGCGCCCGTTTCCAGGCCGCGCGGCGCTCGCCGATGTAGGCATAGCGGCTGTCGATCGCGCTCCACAGCGCATCGAAGTCCTCGCGCGCTTCGTGGGCCCCAGCGGCAGCGTCCACCGCAGGTGCCGTCGCAGCGCAAGCCGGAAATGCGGCGGCGCAGCCGATGGCGAACGCGCGGCGCATCAGGCGCCGCCGGCCGCGATCGACGGGGTGCGTCTCAGCCAACGCGCCGCACGATCTCGGCGAGCCGCTCGCGCAGCACGCCGGCCATGCTGAATCCGGAGCTCACCAGGTAGAGCTGGTCGCCGATGCCCGCGGCAAGCGTGGGGAAGCCGCCGACGCCGAGCCGCTGGCTGGTGGCGAAGTCCTGGCGGGTGGCTTCGCGCATCTCGCTCGATTCGAGCGCCAGCAGGAACGCCTCGCGTGCCAGGCCGCATTCGGCCGCGATATCGGCGAGCACGTTGGCGCGCGTCACGTCGCGCGCATCGCGATAGAAGGCGGTTTGCACGGCGGCGAGGAAATCCAGCACTCGCGCGGGCTCCATCGAACGCACCGTGACCACCGCGCGACAGGCGGGCTCGGTGTCGTAGACGAAGCCGCCGATCTCGAGCGCGGCGGGCGCCAGCGGCAGGCCGCTCGCCTCGTGCACGTGCGTCCAGTGCTCGCGCAACATCGCGCGGAAGCGCTCGCTCATCGGCTCGCGGTTGAAGGGACGCAGCCCGCCCATCACCACCTCGACCGGCGTTCCGGGCAGCTCGCCCAGCAGCGCGCGCAGCTCCGGGCCGAACCCATAGCACCACGAGCACATCGGATCGGCGATGTAGAGCAGCTTCACGAGAACCTTCAGGCGGCGATCGATCGTCCCAGGGAGAGTGCGACAACGCGATTGCGTCCGCGTTGCTTGGCGAGCGCGAGTGCCGAATCCGCGCGGGCGAGCAGCCCCTCGATGCTCTCCGGACCCTCGTCCAGGCGGGCGGCCACGCCGAGGCTCACGGTGACCGCGAGCTCCAGCTCGCCCACCACGAGCGGCTGGTTCGCGACCGTGCGGCGCACGCGCCCGGCGACCACCACCGCGCCCGGTCCCGGAACGTCGGGCAGCAGCACGAGGAATTCTTCCCCGCCGAAGCGCACCAGCATGTCCTCCTTGCGCATGGCGCCGCGCACCACTTCGGCGACCTTCTGCAGCACGGCGTCACCCACGCGGTGGCCGTGTTTCTCGTTCACTTGCCTCAGGTGGTCGATGTCGATCATCACGATCGACAGCGGCTGCCCGCCGCGGCGCACGCGCGAGAGCTCCCGCTCCGCGATCTCGTGGAACGTGCGCCGGTTGTACGCGCCGGTGAGGGGATCGAGGGTCGCAAGCCGGAAGGCCTCGGCCTCGGCGCGCTCCTTGTGCAGCAGCACGAAGCCGAAGCTCGCGGCGAGGCTCGCGCCGAAGACCACCAGCAGCGAGGCCGCGGCAAACCCCTCCGGCGCGGCGACGCTCGCGGCGGCGGGCGACAGCATCGCGCTCACGCCGCGCAGGTAGAGCGCCGCGGCGCCGCAGCCGAGGCTGCAGATCACGATCCGGCGCGCGGCCGAATGCCGCGGCGAGCGCACCTGGGAGGCGATGGCGGCCCCCGCGGCGTAGAGCGTCCCGAACATCACGCCGCCGAAGAGGATCGCGAGCGGCGGCTCTTCCACCAGCAGCGGCATCGGCGCCGCGACGGCGGCGATCACGGCGGTGTGCAGCCAGGCGGCAAGCGGACGGTGGTCGTAGGCGGCGATCGCCGCGGCCTGCAGCGTGCAGGAGAGCGCCAGCAGCGCCGCGCCGAGTGCCAGGACGCCGGCCTGCGGCCCGGCGCCCGAAGCGAGCACGCCGCAGGCGAGAGCACGCAGCAGCAGCGAGGCCGCCCATTGCGACAGCCCGTCGCCCAGGCGACGGCTGCCGCCCACCCAGATCGCTGCCGCGACGGCGAGGTCGGTCACCGCGAGCAGGGCGAGCAGCGTACGCAGATCGATCATGCTTTGGCCAGTATGCGCGGGACTCGTCTCCCGCGGGGGTCAGCGGTGTGCGAGCGAGCTTGCCACCATCTCGACAAACTTGTCGGGCTTCAGGAAGCCGTTGCCGAACTTCTCGTCGAAGCCCGCCGTGGGCTTCGCGGCCACGACTTCCTCCACGCTGCGTCCGGCCGCCACCAGCGGCTTGATGCGCGCCGCGATCGTGGCGAGCATGTCGCGGTACTCCCTGAGCTGTGCGCGGTCGCCGAGCGGGCCATGGCCGGGGATGATCCTCGTCTTGTCGTTCGCGAGCGCAAGGCCCTGGTCGCACGCGGCGACCATGCCGTCGATGCTGCCGCCGCTGGAAGCGTCGATGAACGGGTACATGCCGTTGAAGAACACGTCGCCCATGTGGATCACGTCGCTCCCGGTGAAGTGGATGATGGCGTCGCCGTCGGTGTGCGCGTTGGCCACGTGGATGGCGCGGATCTCCTCGCCGTTCAGGTGGAAGCTCATCGACGCGGTGAACGTCACCACGGGCAGCGCCACCTTGGGCGAGGGCGGCTGCTTCATGTTCATGAACGCGATGAACTGCTCGCTATCCATGCGGCGGCGCACGTTCTCGTGCGCGAAGATGAGCGTTCCGCCCTTGCCCAGGTTCTCGTTGCCGCCGGTGTGGTCGAAGTGCCAGTGCGTGTTGATCACGAACTTCACCGGCTTCGGGCTGATCTTCGCGATGGCCGCGCCGATCTTCTGCGTGAGCGGCGCGAACTGGTCGTCCACGAGGAAGACCGCGTCTTCGCCCGCGGACACGGCCAGGTTGCCGCCCGCGCCCATCAGCATGTACACGTGGTCCGTGAGCGGGGTCGTGCGGATCTCGACCTTCGAAAAGTCCTGGTCCTGTGCGGCGGCGGGCAACGCGGCGAGCAATGCGGCGGCGAGGATGTGCGCGAGCTTCATTTCTTCTCCGTGTTCGCGGTCTTCTCGCGGGCGATGAACTCGCCGATGCGAGACTCGAGCACCGTGAGCGGCAGCGGCCCGTCGTCGAGAACAGCGTTGTGGAAGCGGCGCAATTCGAAGCGCTCGCCGAGCGCGGCTTTCGCCTTCGCACGCAGCGCCTTGATCTTGAGCTCGCCCACCTTGTAGCCCAGCGCCTGGCCCGGCCAGACGATGTAGCGGTCGACTTCCGCCGTGGCATACGCCTCGTTCAGCGCGGCGTTCTCCACCATGTAGCGGATCGCCTGCTCGCGCGTCCAGCCCATGGTGTGCAGGCCGGTGTCCACGACGAGCCGCGCGGCGCGCAACGCCTCGTTGGTGAGCGCGCCGAAGCGCATGTACGGATCCTTGTAGAAGCCGATCTCGTACCCGAGGCTCTCGGCATAGAGCGCCCAACCTTCGCCGTACGCCACGTACCACGAGGTGCGGCGGAAGCGCGGCAGGTCTTTCAGCTCCTGCGCCCGTGCCACCTGCAGGTGATGTCCCGGAACCGCTTCGTGCATGAGCGTCGATTCCATCTCGAACGAGGGCCGCTTCTCGAGGTTGTTCACGTTCGCCTCGAAGAAGCCGGCACGGCTGCCGTCGAGCGCGCCCGGCGAGTAGTGGTCCGAATTGTCGCCCTCGAACGCCTCCATGGCGCGGATGCCGTAGGGCAGCCGCGGCAGCTCGGCGAACAGCTTCGGCAGCTCGGCGTCGACGCGCTTGGCGATGTCGCGGTAGGCCGCGAGGCGCTCCTCGCCGGTCTTGAACGTGAAGCGTGGGTCCGAGTTGATGGACTTCAGGAAGTCCGCGAACGTCCCCTTGAAGCCGGTCGTCGCGATGACCTCTTCCATCGACTTGCGGATGCGCGCGACTTCGCCGAGGCCGATGCGGTGGATCTCCGCCGGCGTGAGCCTCGTGGTGGTCTTCTCGCGTACCTGCAGCGCGTAGTACTTTTCGCCGCCCGGAAGCGTGGAGGCACCGAGCTCCATGCGGCCGGCGGGAATGTATTCATCCATGAGGAAGCGCTGCATGCGCGCGAACCCGCCGCGCACGCTGTCCAGGGCGCGGCGTCCCGCGTCGAGGCAGCGGTCGCGGTCGGCGGCGGGAAAGTCCGCGCCGACCTGCGTGAACGGCGCCCACAGCGGCGACTTCGACGCATCCTCGCCGGTGAACGGATCGAACATCGCCGGCACCTGCGACATCGCCGCGCGCGGCGGCATCCAGCCGCTCTTCATGCCGGCGCGCATGCGATCAACGGTCTGGTCGAGCTGCTTCGGCAGCGCTTCAAGGCGCTTCACGTAGTTGCTGCAGTCGGTGGGCTTGCGCAGGAACGTGGCGCGCGCCAGGTAGGCATACAGGTTCTGCGGACCCTGGATCGACGACACCGGCAGCCAGTTGTCCTGCTCGCCGAACGGCAGGTCGCCGAACAGCGCCTCCTGCTCGAGCGTGAGCTCGATCGTATCCAGCAGCACGGCGCGAGAGATGCGGTCCTGCGTATCGAGGGTCTCCGGGTCGAAGCGCTCCAACTCCGCGTGCAGCGCCTTCACGTGCGCCTTGCGCCGCGCCACGGCGCCTGGCGAAAGGTCCGAGACGCGGTCGTCGTAGCCCGGGATGCCGAGGAAAGTCGCCGACTCGGGCCGCTCCTCGAGGCCGCGCTGGAACTCGCGATCGAAGAGCGCGTGCAGCGCCGTGTTGGGCGGCGGCTCCCCCCAGGCATGGGCGGCAGCGAGGACCGACGCCATCGCGACGGCCACGCGCACTCCCTTTACTGCCCTGCGCAACATCGCCTCATTCCACCTTGCCGATCTTCTGCACCACTTGCGCGAGCTTCGTGGCATCGCGGTCCCAGAAGGCCTTGAACTGCGGCTGGTCGAGGTACTGGATCGGCGTCTCGACCTTCTCGAGCGCCGTCTTGAACGTGGGATCGGCCACCGCGGCGCGCGAGGCCTCGCGCAGCTTCTCGATCACCGGCTGCGGCGTGCCCGCGGGGACGAAGAGGCCCGTCCATTGCGAGAACGTCGCATCGTATCCGAGCTCCTTCAGCGTCGGCACGTCGGGCAGCGCCGGATGGCGCGACTCGCCCCACGTGGCGAGCACGCGGATCTTGCCCGACTTCACGTGGCCCATCACGGTGGAGGGACCGGTCGAGAGGGCCGCAACCTGCCCGCCGAGGAGCGCCACCACCGCCGGGCCCGCGCCCGTGAACGGCACGTGCAGCATCTTCGTTCCCGCGGCGGCGTTCAGCATCTCCATCGGCACGTGCATCGTTCCGTAGTTGCCGGAGGAGCCGTACGGGATGGTGCCCGGCGCCTTCTTCGCCGCGTCGAGCAGGTCCTTCACCGATTTGTAGGGGCTGTCGGCCCGGACGGCGAGCACCGTGGGATCGGCAGTGAAGCGCGCGATCGGCACGAGCTGGTTCAGCTGGAACATCGGATCGCGGCCGAGGACCTTGTCCGCCTCGGGAATGATCGAGATGGAAGAGAGCGCGAGCAGGATGGTGTAGCCGTCGGGCTTCGCGCGCGCGACGTACTGCATGCCCACGCCGCCGCCGGCGCCGGACTTGTTCTCCACGATCACCGGCTGCTTGAGGATCCGGCCCATCGCATCCGCGAGCGGGCGCGCCGTGATGTCGGCCACGCCGCCCGGCGGGAACGGCACGACCATCGTCACCTGCTTGTTCGGATAGTCGGACTGCGCCAGGGCCACCGGCGCGAGGACCAGGGCAATGGCAGCCATGCAGGCATTGAGGAACGTTCTTTTCATGAGGTCCTTTCGGTCTTGCAACGGTCAGGCGCGCGGTGCCATCTCGAGCTCCTCGGCGAGGCTGCGCGCGGGAAAGTGGAAGCGTACCGGGCCGTCGGCCTCGGCGTGAAGGAACTGGTGCACGAACGGGTTGCTCGACCCGAACATCTCCGCGGTGGGGCCGTGCGCGACGATCACCCCTTCGCCGAGGAGGTACAGGTAATCGGCGAGCTGCAGCGCCTCGTGCACGTCGTAGGTCACGATGATGGAGGTCGAGCCGAGCGCGTCGTTGAGCGTATGGATGAGGTTGCCCACGACGTTCAGCGAGATCGGGTCCAGGCCCGCGAAGGGCTCGTCGTAGATCATGAGCGGCGGGTCGAGCGCGATGGCGCGCGCGAGTGCCACGCGCCGCGACATGCCGCCGGAAAGCTCCGCGGGCATGAGGCGCTGCGCGCCGCGCAGGCCCACCGCGTGCAGCTTCATCATCGCGAGGTCGCGGATCACGTCTTCCGGCAGCTTCGTGTGCTCGCGCATCGGGTAAGCCACGTTCTCCAGCACCGTGAGATCGCTGAAGAGGCCGCCCTTCTGGAACATGACCCCCATGCGCCGGCGCAGGGCGTAGAGCTCGTGCCGCGACAGCTCGTGCACGTTGCGGTCGTCCACGTGCACGGTGCCGGCGGTGGGCCTGAGCAGGCCGCCGATGAGCTGCAGCAGCGTGGTCTTGCCGGAGCCGCTGGTGCCGAGGATCGCCACGATGCGCCCACGGGGGATGTCGAGGTCGATGCCGCGAAGCACTTCGCGGCGGCCATAGGCGAAGCGCAGGCCGCGGACCTCGACCAGGTTTTCGGCGTTCTGCATCGTGCCCATTATCGCATTCGCCCGCGCCCGGCCCGGGCGAGGCGAACGCGCCCGCAGGCGCCGCTAATCGCGCGGCGCGTTGCGCCCCAGCCAGCCGAACGGGCGGCGCTCCATCGCGCGCGCGAGCGCGGCGGCGGCACGTTCCCGCAGCCGTGCGTCGTCCGCGGCGAGCGCCTTGGCCGATGCGGTGTACGCCACACCCGGCGCGTCGGTCGCCACGCGCGCGACGAAGAGATCGGTCGGGTTGCCGGGGCTTCCGGTGGTGCGTGCATGCAGGGCGATGAGCTCGCTGCCGGCGCTGTCGAGCCCCGTGTAGTCGCCGAGGAAGAGGCCCCCCGCGTTCGGGGCGCCCAGCATGTCGAAGGGACCCGCAACATGCGTCTCGATCCAGCTCACGCCATCGCGGGAGCGCGCCATCCAGAAGTCGCACGGCAGCGAAGAGGGATCGGGCGTATCGAAGCGCAGGTCGAAATACGTGACGGCGATGGTGCCATCCGCAGCTACGTGCACCTGCGGAGCGAAGGCGCGAGCGTCGGCGCGCGAGCTCACGCGTACGGGCGTCGTCCACGTTGCGCCACCGTCGCTGGAGCGCGCCATGGCGATCGCATCCGCCCTGCCGGAAAAGCGCCCGTCCTGCCACACGACGTAGAGCGTGCCGTCCGGGGCCACGGCCATCTCGGCCACCGGCGTGCCATCGCGCACCTCGGCGTGCGCCGCGGGAT
>DATMJE010000240.1:0-22470 GCA_035553995.1 Usitatibacter sp.
AGTCGCCCAGATGCTTGTCGGGCGCCCAGAGGATCTTCTTCCCCTGCCCGTGCAGGTAGCCCACGATCTTCTCGGCGATGGAGGATGTCACCATCCAGTCGGCACGGGCCTTCACGGCCGCGCTGGTGTTCGCATAGACCACCACGACGCGGTCGGGATGTGCGTCGCAGAACGCGGCGAACTCCTCGGCGGGCGTGGCGAGATCGAGCGAGCACTCGGCGGCGAGGTCCGGCATCAGCACGCGCTTCTCGGGATTCAGGATCTTGGAGGTCTCGCCCATGAAGCGCACGCCCGCCACGACGATGGTGGAGGCCGGGTGCTCGTGGGCGAAGCGCGCCATCTCGAGCGAATCGGAGACGGTGCCGCCGGTGCCCTGCGCGAGGTCCTGCAGGTCCGGGTGGACGTAGTAGTGCGCGACGAGCACGGCATCGCGCTCGCGCAGGAGCTTCTTCGCACGCTCGATGAGCGCGGGCTTCTCGGACGCGCCGATGATGCGCGGCGGCTTCGCCGGGGCGATCCCGATGTCGCCGTTGAAGCGCTCGAAGCGGATCTGGATGGGGGTTGCGATCGACATAGATGCTAAGATTACCCGTTCCCGCGCCGCCTTTTCTGGCGCGCCCGGGCCAAGCCGACCGGCGGAATCCTCCGAGGCGGCGCAGGCCGGGGAAAATCCCCATGAGGCAGCTCCTCCTCGATTTCACCCGGGCGCCCGAGCCCACCTTCGCGAACTTCGTCCCCGGCGGCAACGCCGAGCTGCTGCACGCGCTCGCGTCCGCGGCACGGGGTGAGGGCGGCGAGCGCGTGATCTACATGTGGGGCGAATCGGGCGCCGGCAAGAGCCACCTCGCGCGTGCCTTCGAGGCGGTCCTGGCACCCGGAAGGCAAGTCCGCATCGTGGACGACGTGGAGCGGCTGGGAGAAGCCGAGCAGGCCGAGCTCTTCGATGCCTTCAACGAGCGCGCCTTCGATTTCCTGCTGGTCACCGCGCGCGCGGCGCCCCGGGACGTTGCGTTGCGCCGCGACCTCGCGACACGGCTTGCCACTGGCCTCACCTACCGTGTGCTGGGCCTCGCCGACGATGAGAAGTGCGCGGCGCTGGCAGCCCACGCGCGCGTCCGGGGCTTCACGCTCTCCGAGGATGTTTGTACCTACCTGCTCACCCGGGCGCGCCGTGACATGGGCTCGCTCATGGCGGCGCTCGATGCGCTCGACCGTTTTTCGCTCGAGACCGGGCGTCCCATCACGGTGCCGCTGCTGAAGGCGGCGATCGCATGAAGCGCAAGCTCGTCCTCTTCGACCTCGACAACACGCTCCTCGAGAGCGACAGCGACCATGCCTGGGCGCAGTTCCTGATCGAGGAGGGCGTGCTCGATGCGGCCCACTACAAGGCGAAGAACGACTGGTTCTACGAGTGCTACATGAACGGCACGCTGGACATCCACGAATTCCTCGACTTCCAGCTGAAGCCGATCGCGAACGTGCCGCGCGAGCAGCTCGACCGCTGGCACGCCGAGTTCATGCATCGCAAGATACGCCCCATGATCTTCCCGCACGCCAAGGCGCTGATCGAGAGCCATGCCGACGCGCTCACCGCCATCGTCACCGCCACCAACCGCTTCATCACCGAGCCGATCGCCGCCGAGCTCGGCATCCCCAACCTGCTCGCCACCGAGATCGAGGAGGTCGACGGATTCTTCACCGGCAAGCCGAGCGGCACGCCCAACTTCCGCGAGGGCAAGATCCAGCGCGTCAACGACTGGCTCGCGGAGATGGGTCATTCGCTCGCCGATTTCGAGAGCTGGTTCTACAGCGACTCCCGCAACGACCTGCCGTTGCTGGAGAAGGTCGACCACCCCGTGGCGGTCGATCCCGACAGCACGCTGCGCGCAGAAGCGGAGAAACGCGGTTGGCCGATCATCTCGCTCAAGTGAGACGGGCTCCTCCCATCCCATGATCAAGAAATACATCGACAAGCTCTTCGGCCGCCGCGAGCGCGTCACCCACAAGGACGCGAAGCCCGTCGTCTACACGAAGGACAAGCACGCGATCGAGCGCGAGACGATCAGCCGCTGCGCGCGCCGCACCTGCGAGGACCTGCAGCGCGCCGGTTACGCGGCGTTCGTGGTCGGCGGCGCGGTGCGCGATCTCCTCCTCGGCATGCGGCCCAAGGACTTCGACATCGCGACCAATGCCACGCCCGACGAGGTGCGCTCCGTATTCCGCCGCTCGCGCATCATCGGCCGACGCTTCCAGATCGTGCACGTGCTCTGCGGCGCCGAGATGGTCGAAGTCTCCACCTTCCGCGCGCACTTCACGCGCGAGGCGGACGATGCGCACGTCGACGAGCACGGCCGCATGCTCTCCGACAACATCTTCGGCACGCAGGCGGAAGACGCGCTGCGGCGCGATTTCACCGTGAACGCGCTCTTCTACGACCCGGTGAAGGAAGAGGTGTGGGACTACGTCCACGGCCTGAAGGACCTGAAGTCGAAGAAGCTGGTGATGATCGGCGAGCCGGCCACCCGTTACCGCGAGGACCCGGTGCGCATGCTGCGCGCCGCACGCCTGTCCGCCAAGCTCGGCCTCGAGATCGATGCCAAGACGCGAACGCCGATCCCGGAGGTGCGCCACCTGCTCGAGAACGTCCCGCACGCGCGCCTCTTCGAGGAGATCCTCAAGCTGCTGCTCTCGGGCAACGCGGTCGAGTGCGTGCGCGTGCTGCGCGAGCTGGAGCTGCATCACGGCCTGCTGCCGCTGCTCGATACCGCGCTCGAGGACCCGGACACGGGCCCCTTCGCGATGGCGGCGTTGCGGGCGACCGACGAGCGCCTCGCCGACGACAAGCCCGTGTCGCCCGCCTTCCTGCTGGCAGCGCTGCTGTGGGGCCAGGTGGAGAGGAACCACAAGCGCTTCGAGGCCGCGGGCCAGCCCGCCATTCCCGCGCTGCACGCGGCGATGCACGAGGCGCTCGACCTGCAGCGCGACACGCTCGCGATCCCGAAGCGCTTCGACGCCACGATGAAGGAGCTGTGGCTCATGCAGCCGCGCTTCCTGCAGCGCGGCGGGCACCGCCCGTTCCGCCTGCTCGAGCACCCGCGCTTCCGTGCGGCGTTCGATTTCTTCGCCCTTCGCGCGGCTTCCGCCAATGCGCCGCAGGAGATCGCGCATTGGTGGGAGCGCTTCCAGGACGCCGATCCCGACGAGCGCGAGCGCATGCTCGTGAGCGACGAGGCCGGCCAAAAGAAGAAGCGGCGGCGCCGCCGCACCCGCAAGCGCGCCGAGGGCGCGCCCGGCGGCGACGAGGGTGGCGGGGAAGCGCCGTGATGCCGCCGGTGCGCGCCGTCGTGGCGCTCGGCTCCAACCTCGACGACCCGGAAGCGCACGTGAAGCGCGGCTTCGCGGACCTGGCGATGCTGCCGGAGACGTGGGTGCTCGCGCGCTCGTCGCTGCATCGCACCAAGCCGGTGGGTTACGCGGACCAGCCGGACTTCGTGAACGCGGCCGCGCTCATCGAGACGCGCCTCGCCCCGCGTGCGCTGCTCGACGGGTTGCTCGAGATCGAGAAGCGCCATGGGCGCGTCCGCGAGATTCCCAACGGGCCGCGCACGCTGGACCTCGACATCATCCTCTACGGCAACGCCAGGATCGAAGAGCCGGGGCTCACCATCCCCCATCCGCGCGCGCACGAGCGGGCGTTCGTGCTGGAGCCTTTGCGCGAGGTGTGGCCGGAAGCGATCGGTACCGTCATTCCCGCGCAGGCAGGAATCCAATCGGATCCCCGCCTGCGCGGGGATGACGACGCGGGCCGCGAGCGGCGATGAAATACCGCCACATCGTGGTCGAGGGACCGATCGGCTCGGGCAAGACCAGCCTCGCCGCGCGGCTCGCGGAGCGGCTGGATGCCTCGCTGCTGCTGGAGGATCCGCAGGCCAATCCGTTCCTGGCGCAGTTCTATCGCGACATGCGGCGCTATGCGCTGCCGACCCAGCTCTTCTTCCTCTTCCAGCGCGTGGGACAGCTCGAGTCGCTCAAGCAGCCGGACCTCTTCGGCAAGGCCACCGTCGCCGACTTCACGCTGGCGAAGGATCCGCTGTTCGCGCGCCTCACGCTCGACGACGCGGAGTACCAGCTCTACAACCGCATCTACCAGCACGTGCGCCCGCAGGCGCCGACGCCGGACCTCGTGATCTACCTGCAGGCCTCGGTGGAGACGCTGATCTTCCGAGTCAGGCGGCGGGGTAATCCCATCGAGACAGGGATCGATGAGGACTACCTGCGCCGCCTGTCGGAAGCGTATACCCGGTACTTCCACGACTATTCGGACAGCCCCCTGCTGATCGTGAACAGCGAGCGCCTCAACTTCGTCGACGTGCCGGGACATTTCGACCTGTTGCTGGAACGGATCAACGCGTTGCGTGGCGGCCGTGAGTTCTTCAACCGCGCCTGAGGCCGGCCGCAGCCCCGGCACGCCTCGCGCACCACGCCACGATCGCATCGATTCATGGCGTTTCCCCCGTATGGGTGCGCGAGGCGCGTTCCCCCCGGTGCTAGTAGGTGAGGTCTTCGACGTTGCCCGAGGCCGCGCCGGGCTGCGGCGGCGCATGCGCGATGTTCTGCGCGGGGTTGGGCGCCTGGGCGTGGAGGTCCGCCTCGTCGGCGACGCTGCATCCGGCGAGCGCGATGGCCATTCCCGCGAGGAGCCACGCGGCGTGGACGAGCAACTGGATGTCGCAGCCGTGCGAGACGGCATGGGCGACCGGGATCTGTTCGAGGGACGGCAAGGGATCGGTTGTCATGGCGGCTCCTTCGGTGGGGTGTGCGAGCCCACTATCCGCGGCGAGGGATGCGCAGTCCTTTAGCCGCACTGAAACTTCCTTAAAATTGGCCTTGTGAACCCCGCGCGACCGCAGCGATAATCGCGCTCCCCGCCCTCCCGCCGCGAAAACGAGCCTTCTCCGCCACCCATGAGCGTCCACCACGCCGTCCAGCGCGTCACGGTTCCGAAGCTGCAGGAACGGGCCCGGGCGGGCGAGAAGCTGGTCATGCTGACGTGCTACGACGCGAGCTTCGCCGCGATCTCGGAAGCGGCGGGCGTGGACCTGCTGCTGATCGGGGACTCGCTCGGCATGGTCGTGCAGGGGCGCGACTCGACGCTCGCGGTGAAGCTGGAGGACACCGAATACCATGTGCGCTGCGTGGCTCGCGGCAGCGAGCGCGCCCTCGTGATCGCGGACCTGCCGTTCCTCTCGGGCTTCCAGGCCTCGCCGGAGCGCGCCTTCCTCGCCGCCTCGCGCATGCTCGCCGCGGGGGCACAGATGGTGAAGCTCGAAGGCGGCGCCCACATGGTCGAGGCAACGCGCTTCCTGGTCGATCGCGGCATTCCCGTGTGCGCCCACATCGGGCTCACGCCGCAGCTCGTCAACACGCTGGGCGGATACCGCGTCCAGGGCCGCGGCGATGCGGCCGCGGATCGCCTCGTGGAAGAGGCGAAGGCGCTCGAGGCCGCGGGTGCCGCGCTGGTCCTGATGGAGGCCATGCCGTCCCCCGTCGCCAAGCGCGTGACGGATGCCATCTCCGTTCCAACCATCGGCATCGGCGCCGGGCCCGATGTCTCGGGACAGGTCCTCGTGATCTACGACATCCTCGATATCTATCCCGGCCGCAAGGCACGCTTCGTGAAGAACTTCATGGAAGGCGCACCTTCCGTGAAAGCGGCGATCGAAGCGTATGTGAAGGCGGTCAAGGACCGCAGCTATCCCGCTCCGGAGCACTGCTTTGAGAAATGATTGGGGCTCGCCCCCGGTTATCGACATGAACGTGATCCACACCGTCGCGGACGTGCGCAGGCGGCTCGCCACCGAGCCTTCGATCGCGTTCGTGCCGACCATGGGCAACCTGCACGCGGGCCACCTCGCGCTGGTCGAGATCGCGCGGCGGCGCGGCCGGTGCGTCGTGGCTTCCATCTTCGTGAACCCGCTGCAGTTCGAGCCCGGCAGCGATTTCGAGCGCTATCCGCGCACGCTCGCGCGCGATTGCGAGCTGCTGGAGGATGCGGGATGCCACGTCGTGTTCGCACCCGAGGTGCGCGAGATGTATCCCGTCGCGCAGCAGATGAAGGTGACGCCGCCCACGCTCGCCGACCAGCTCTGCGGCGATTTCCGCCCCGGCCATTTCGAGGGAGTGGCCACGGTGGTGGCGAAGCTCTTCAACATCGTGCGCCCGCACCTGGCCGTCTTCGGCAAGAAGGATTACCAGCAGCTGCACGTGATCCGCTCGCTGGTGCGGCAGCTCAACTTCGGCATCGAGATCGTGGGCGCCGAGACCGTGCGCGAGCCCGACGGCCTCGCGATGTCCTCGCGCAATGGCTACCTCTCCGCCCAGGAGCGTCCCGAGGCGGTGCGGCTCAACCGCACGCTGCGCGCGGTGGCCGAGCGGCTGCGCGCCGGCGCACGCGACTTCGCCACGCTCGAGCGTGAAGGCGCGGAGGCCCTCGCGAGCCATGGCTGGAAGGTCGACTACGTCGCCGTGCGCAATCGCGACACGCTCGGCCCGCCCGCGGCGGCGGACGAGGCGCTGGTGGTCCTCGGAGCGGCCTGGCTCGGGCGCACGCGGCTCATCGACAACATCGAGACCTGAGGCCGTCCGGGCCGGGCTCGCGAAGACCTTTCCGCGCGCCGCCACCGCATGAGCAAGCCGCTTCCGCTCGAGGGCATCCGCGTCGTCGAGCTCTCGCACATGGTGATGGGCCCGACGTGCGGGCTGATCCTCGCCGACCTCGGCGCCGAGGTCATCAAGGTGGAGCCCGCGGGCAAGGGGGATCCGACGCGCTACCTCAGGAGCACGGGCGCCGGCTTCTTCGCCGCGTTCAGCCGCAACAAGAAAAGCGTCGCCATCGACCTCGACTCGCCGCAGGGCCTTGGGCAGGCACTGCGCCTCGCCGAAGGCGCGGACGTCCTGCTCGAGAATTTCCGCCCCGGCGCGCTGGCCGCGAAAGGGCTCGGCTACGAGGCGCTGTCGCGCGCGAACCCGCGGCTCGTGTACTGCTCGCTCAAGGGCTTTCTCGCCGGGCCGTACGAGGCCCGCACCGCGCTGGACGAAGTCGTGCAGATGATGAGCGGGCTCGCCTGGATGACCGGCCCGCCCGGGCGCCCGCTTCGCGCCGGCGCGCCGGTGAACGACATGATGGGCGGCATGTTCGGCGCCATCGCGATCCTGGCGGCTCTTCGCGAGCGCGATCGCACCGGCCGCGGCCAGCTCGTGCAAAGCGGCCTCTTCGAGAACTGCGCCTGGCTCGTGTCCACGCACATGATGCAGCACGCCGTGACGGGCGAGCCGCCGGTGCCGATGTCCGCGGGCAGGCGCGCATGGGGCGTGTACGACGTGTTCGAATCGGCCGACGGCGTGCAGCTCTTCGTGGGCGTGGTGACCGAGCGCCAGTGGGAGATCTTCACCCGCGCGTTGGGCGAGCCGGAGCTCGCCGCTCCCGCCTACGCCACAAACAACCAGCGCGCACAGGCTCGCGAGACGCTCATTCCGCTGGTCGCGCGCCTGCTGGGGAAGCATGCGGTGGCGGAGCTGGAGCGCATCTGCGAGGAGGGCGGACTGCCTTTCGCGCGGATTCAAACGCCTTCGGACCTTTTCGACGATCCGCACCTGGAAGCGGGCGGCATGGTCCCGCTCACGCTGCCCGACGGCACCCGGACCCGGATTCCCGCATTACCCATCGAGCTCGACGGCGAGCGCCTCGGCATTCGACTGCCGTTGCCGCGGCCGGGCGAGCACAACGGCGAGATCCTGCAGGAGGAACCTTGAAACGACGTGAATTCGTGAAGGGCTGCGTGGCGCTGGGCGGCGCCGCGGCGTTGCCCGCGCCGGGAGAGGAGGCGTGGCCCGCGAAACCGATCCGGCTCATCGTGCCGTTTCCGCCGGCGGGCGGCACGGATGTGCTGTCGCGCTCCATCAGCCAGGCGATCGCGACGCACACGAAGTGGCAGTTCGTCGTCGACAACAAGCCCGGCGCCGGCGGCAACATCGGCCTCGACGCGCTCGCGAAGTCGCCGCCCGACGGCTACACCATCGGCATGGGACAGACCGCCAACCTCGCGGTGAATCCCGCGCTCTACGCCTCGATGCCGTTCGATCCGTTGAAGGACCTGGCGCCCATCGTGCTGCTGTCCTCGCAGCCGCTGATCCTCGTGGTCGACGCGAAGTCGCCGTACAAGACCGTCGCGGATCTCATCGCCGCGGCCAAGGCCAACCCGGGCAAGGTGAACATGGCCTCCGCCGGCAACGGCACGATCGGCCACGTCGCCGGCGAGCTCTTCCAGCGCGCTGCCGGGGTCAAGTTCACGCACGTGCCGTACAAGGGTGCCGGGCCCGCGGTCACCGACCTTCTCGGCGGCAACGTCGATTGCTTCTTCGGCAACAGCCAGTCGGTCGGCGGCCAGGTCACCGGCGGCCGGCTGCGGGCACTCGCCGCGACGTCGCCCAATCGCATCGCGAGCTTTCCCGAGGTGCGCACCCTCGACGAGCTCGGATGGCCCGGTTTCGAGGCGGCGACATGGAGCGGGCTGCTCGCCCCCGCCGGCACGCCGGACGCGATCGTCTCGCGCCTGAACCTCGAGGGGAACCGCGCGCTGCGCACGCCCGAGATGAGGCAGAAGCTCGCCGAGGACGGCAGCACTCGCATGGGCGGCTCGCCCGCGCAGTTCGCGGCTTTCATGCGCAGCGAGCACGAGAAGTGGGGCAAGGCCGTGCGCGAGGCCGGGATCAGGCTCGACTGATGTGGAACCTGTCCTTCTCGCCGCCGCACGTGATCCAGGCGCGCGTGCTCACGCGGCTGCCGCAGGAATTCCGCATTCGGCAGCGCACCGCGTGGGCCGACGCGAACAAGCCCGGCCAGGAGGTCGACAGCTTCCTCGAGGGCCCGACGTTCGACCGCGAAGGCAACCTGTACGTGGTCGACATCCCCAACGGCCGCATCTTCCGCATCTCGCGCGGTCTCGAGTGGACGCTCGCCGCGCAGTATGACGGCTGGCCGAACGGCCTCGCGATGCATCGCGACGGCACGCTGTGGATCGCGGATTACCGGCTCGGGTTGCTCAGGCTCGAGGCTGGTGATCTCGCCGCGGAAAGCCGTCATCCCGGCGCAGGCCGGGATCCAATCTCCCCCACCCCGATACTCGGCCATCGCAACTCCGAGTCGTTCAAGGGGCTCAACGACCTCACGTTCGACGGCGCGGGCAACTGCTACTTCACCGACCAGGGCCAGACGGGGCTGCACGATCCGTCGGGCCGCGTCTACCGGCTGCGTCCCGGCGGCCAGCTCGATTGCATGCTCGCGAACGTGCCGAGTCCCAACGGCGTGGCGCTCGATGTCTCCGGGAAGGCGTTGTTCGTCGCGGTGACGCGCGCGAACGCGGTGTGGCGCGGGCCGCTGCTGGCCGATGGGACCCTCTCCAAGGTCGGCGCATTCCGCACGTTCTTCGGCACCAGCGGCCCCGACGGCATGGCGGTGGACCGCGACAACCGGCTCGTCGTCGCACACGCGAGCCTGGGCGGCGCGTTCGTGATCGACGCGCGCGGCGAGGTGACGCATTTCGTGAAGAGCGGCGAGGGCTCGGCCGTCACGAACGTGGCCTACCGCCCGGGCACTTCGCAGCTCGTCATGACGGAATCGGAGACGGGAACGATCCTGGAGGCCGACCTGCCCGCGCCGGGAGCGGCGCTCTTCTCGCACGCCTGAGGCGCGCGCGGGTCGTTCAGGCGCGGCGCGAGGGCCTCACCACGCGCACGGCTTGCGTCGCCACGAGGTTCATCGCGCGCTTGGCGCGGTTGGAGAAGCGCTGCCACGGCGTGTGGTCGACGAAGTACGTGAGCAGGATGGAATCGCGCGTGTGGACCTCGGGGCCGAGCTCGTCGAGCGAATGGTAGGTGTCGCTGCCCACCGCGAAGCCGTAGCCGCTATTCGGCAGGAACGCCATCTGCGCCGTCTTCTCGTATTTCTTGCCCTCGAGGCGGCGGTGGAACGCGGTGCCGACATGGCGGATGGATTCGTCGCGCGGCAGGTAGAGCTGGACGGTGATGCCCTTGTGGCGGGTGTCCGGATGGATGCCGATGCGATAGCCCGTGACATCGCGCGTGAGCATCGGGATGGGATAGAGGCCCACCTTCGCGTAGTCGTCGCCGAAGCGGCGCTGCAGGCCCGGGACCAGCCGGCGCACGAACGCGTCGCGGACCGGCGCGGAGCAGAGCGCCCGTCCCACCGGCCTCCACACATCGCGCTGCGAAGGCTTCATCCCGCGGATGAATTCGGGCAGCAGGTGCAGCTTGGTACGCGTGGGCGAGCCGTCGGCGAGGCGCGCCTCGCGCGCGCGTCCCGACATCGGGCGATAAGCGGATGCCGAAGGCATCGCCTCCAGCATCGCGGCGTACACGTCGGCGGGGAAGAAATCCCTCAGCTCGAGGTGGGGAAAGGGATCGCTGCCCAGCGCCGCGCGCCCGATGGACTCGACGACGTGGGCGGTGATGCGATCGGAAATGTCGGCGCTGCGCACCTGGAAATGATAACCCGTCCCGGCTTTCACTGCGGCTGGATGCCGGCGTCGCGGACGACCTTCACCCAGCGGGCGTTCTCGGCGCGCATGAAGGCGCCGAAATCCTGCGGCGACATGGTGCGGACCTCGGCACCTTCCGCCACGAGGCGCTGGTTGATCGCGGGATCGTTCACCACCGCCGCAACGGCTTCGTTCACCTTGCGCACGACCTCCGCGGGCACGCCTTTCGCCCCGATGATCCCGGACCACGTGCCCACGTCGAAATCCGCGAGCCCCAGCTCCTCGAGCGTGGGCACGTCCGGCACGGCGGGATTGCGTTGCTTCGAGGCGAGCCCGATCGCGCGCACCTTTCCCGCGCGGATCTGCGGCACGACGGCGGGCAGGGTGGCGAAGTTCACCTGCGCCTCGCCGGAGACGATCGCCAGCACCGAGGGCGATCCGCCCTTGTACGGGACATGCGTGAGATTGGCGCCCGTCGCCTTCACCAGCAGCTCGCCCGAAAGGTGCCCCGGCGATCCCACCCCCGACGACGAGTAGAAGAGCGGCGTCTTCGCCGCCTGCGCCTTCAGCTCCTTCACGTCGCGGAAAGTGGTCTGCGGCGAGGCGATGAGGATCATCGGGTACGAGCACACCAGCGCCATCGGCGTGAAGTCGTGCAGCGGATCGAACTTCTGCTTCATGAGGCCGGGGTTGATCGCGTGCACCGCGACCGTGCTCATCATCAGCGTGTAGCCGTCGGGCGGCGCCTGCAGCATCAGCTCCGCGGCGAAGTCGCCCGCGGCCCCGGGTTTGTTCTCGATGATGACCGGTTGCCCCAGCTTCTCCCCGAGCTTCGGCGCCAGCAGGCGCGCGACCACGTCGGTGGAACCTCCCGGCGCGTAGCCGATGAGGAGCTTGATCGGTCTCTCGGGCCATGCGGCGTGGACGTCGAGGGCGAGGACCGAAACGAGAACGGCAATTGCGAGACGCAGCATCATTTCCCCTTGAAGACCGGCTTTCTCTTCTCCATGAAGGCGCGCCGCCCCTCGGCATAGTCCTCGCTCTCGAAGCAGTCGAGGATGAGCCGGCGGCACGTCTCCATGTCGATGTCGCTGTCGGGCTTGAGCACCTCGCGGATGATCCGCTTGCCCGCCTTGATCGTGAGCGGCGCGCCGGTCGTGATCGCCTTCGTGTATTCCTCCAGCAGCGCGTCGAGACCCCCGGGCTCCGCGATGCGATTCACGAGCCCGATGCGCAGCGCTTCGGCCGCATCGAGGCGGCGCGCGGTGAAGAAGATGTCCTTCGCATAGCCGGGCCCGACCAGGTCGGTGAGGTTCTTCATCGCCGAGAAGCGATAGCCCAGGCCCAGGCGCGTGGCAGGCACCGAGAACACGGAATCGGTGGACGCCACGCGCATGTCGCAACTGATCGCCACGTTCACGCCGCCGCCGATGCAATAGCCGCGGATGCAGGCGACCGTCGGCTTGCCGAATTCGTGGATGCCCTGCAGCGCGGCCTCGGCCACCTGCTCGTAGCGCTTCACCGCTTCCTTCGCCGCGCGCATGTCCTCGAACTGCGAGATGTCGGCGCCGGAGACGAACGACTTCGTGCCTTCCCCGGAAAAGACCACCATGCGCACGGCGTCGTCCTTCTCCGCGCGCTCGAGCAGCGGCGGCACCGCCTCCCACATGTCCATCGAGAGCGCGTTGTGCTTCGCGGGGTTGTTGAAGCGGATGTGGAGCACGGCTCCATCGAGCCAGGCCTTCACGCGCTCCGTCGGCGTGGTGTAGCCCATGTCGTTCATCAGAAGACTCCTGCGGCTTTCATGCGGGCGAGCGCGGCGCCGTCGTAGCCGATCTCGGAGAGGATCTCCTCCGAATGCTCGCCGCGGCGCGGCGTCGCCCGCGCGATGGTGGAAGGGGTGCGGCTCAGGTTCACGGGCTGGCCCACGAGCTTCTGCTCGCCCAGCCCCGGGGAAACGACGGTCTTCAGCATCCCCAGGTGCTGCACCTGCGGCTCCTCGAAGACCTGCGCGAGGTTGTTGATGCGCCCGCAGGCGACACCTTCCTGGTTGAGCTTCCCGATCCAGTAGTCGCTGCCCTCGGCGGCGAGCTTCTTCTCGATCTCGGCGTTCAGCCAGTCGCGATGCACCGAGCGGTTCACCTTGGTGGCCGAGCGCTCGTCCGCGATCCACTCGGGCGCACCGAGCGCATGGCAGAAGCGCTCCCAGATCTTGCCGCCGAAGACGGCGATGTTGATGTGGCCGTCCTTCGTGCGATAGACCCCCGTCGGGATGCTGGTGGGGTGGAAGTTGCCGGCCTGCTGCGGGATCTCGCCCTCGATGGTCCAGCGTGCGGTCTGGAAATCCATCATGTAGATCATCGCCTCGAGCAGCGACGTGTGCACCCACTGGCCCTTGCCGGAATGCTCCCGCTCGAGGAGTGCCACGGTGACACCGTACGCGGCGAAGATGCCGCCGCAGAGGTCCGCGATCGGGATGCCCACCCGCAGCGGACCGTGGCCGGGAAGCCCCGTGACCGACATGAGGCCGCCCATGCCTTGCGCGATCTGGTCGAAGCCGGGCCGCGTCGCGTAAGGCCCCGTCTGCCCGAAGCCGGAGATGCTCGCGTACACCAGGCGCGGGTTGATCTTCGCGAGCGACTCGTAGTCGATGCCGAGGCGATGCTTCACGTCGGGGCGGAAGTTCTCGAGCAGCACGTCCGCGGTCCCGACCAGCTTCTTCAGCACCTCGATGCCCTCGGGCTCCTTCAGGTTGAGCGTGATCGAGCGCTTGTTGCGATGCGTGTACTGGTAGTCGGAGCCTTCCTGTCCGCCGAGCGTGTCGTCGCCGCGCATGTGCTCGGGCATCTGCACCTGGATCACGTCGGCGCCCCAGTCGGCGAGCTGGCGCGCGGCAGTAGGACCCGCTCGTACCTGCGTCATGTCGACGACGCGGAAACGGGCGAGCGCGGATGAAGCGGGAATGTGTGGCATGGGCTTCAGGTCGGAGATTGCCAAAGGGAAAAAGGGCGCCCGCTTGTGGCGGGCGCCCTCGAAAGGTGCTGCGGGTGCTGCGGGAAGATCAGCTGCGCGGGGCAGTGCCGGCGATGTGCACCTTGGTACGCAGGTTGCCCGACTCGGTCTCGGTCTCCATCTCGAGCGACAGCGCGCCGTTGTCCTCGGCGTGTGCCGATGCGGCATAGGAACCGTTGAGCGACGCGCTCGTGCAGCCGCTCGCCAGGACCGTGCCGGAGAAGACGCCCGGCACGGCGGCCGACGGCGAGAGCGAGCCCGCGAACGTGCAGCCGAAGCCGCTGCCGCTCAAAGCGCCGGCGGAGCTCACCGTGAACTGCGCGCTCGACGAGGAAGACGTCGTGGTGGTGTTGTTCGTCGTGCGATCGCGCACTTCCACGGCCGCGGTAAACGTCCCGCTGAAGCTGCCCGTGATGCCCGCTGGCGGCGGCGTCCCCGGGCCACCGCCGGTTGCCGGCGCCGCGGATGCGTTCGTGAGCGAACCTTCGACGGTCGCCTGCGTAGTGGCGCCCCCGGCCTGCGACTCGCGCTCGAGCTCGATCTCCAGCCGGCCGTCGTCGCGCTTGACCTTGACGTTCGTGTACGCGCCGTTGAAGTTGGCATCGCCGCAGCCGCTCGCCTGGATGTTGCCGCCGAACACGCCGCCCGATGAGGTTTGCGTGAGCGAGCCGGCAAACGTGCAGCCGAAGCCGGAGCCGCTCACGGCGCCGCCGCCCGCGATCGAGAATGCGAGCGGGCGATTCGCCTGGACGAGCGTGGTGGAGGTGCCGCCCTGCTGGCGCACTGCGGTCCATCCGACGGTACCCGCCCAGTCCCCCGTGATGCCCGCCGCGGAAGGCGTGGCCGTGGGCGGCGGCGTGACCGGCACCGATGCCGACGACAAGGTCGCCTCGATCGACACCTCGCTCGCGCCATCGCCGAGCTTCGCCTCCATGAGGAGCGTGCCGTTGCCGTAGCGCTCCAGGTCGAAGCGGCGGTAGCTGCCGTTGAAAGCCGGATCGCTGCAGCCCGAGGCCGAGAGCGTGCCCGTGAAGAGCGAGCGGAACCCGTCGCCCGATCCCAGCTGTCCCGCGAACGTGCATCCGCGGCCGCTGCCCGTCACCGCGCCGGAGCTCGAGACATCGAGCGTGAGCGGGGCGTTGGTGTGTGTGCTGCTCGCCTTCTTCTCCCATTGCGCCGTGCCGGTCCAGTTGGCGACGACCGCGTCGAAATTGGAGCTCGTGGCCGCGAGGTTCGCATTGGTTCCGGTCGGCTTGGTGCGCGAGCAGAACGCGACCCCTTCGCTGATCCACGACCGGTCCACCATCAGCGCACGCAGCTCCGAGTCGTCGACGAAGCGGTGGTTCGCACCTTCGCCGTTCGCGAAGCCGTCGTTGTAGACGCGCGCCACCGCGGTCGTTCCCGCGGGACACGAGCCACTCGCGGGCGATTCGATGCGGAAGCCGATGCCTTCGTAGCGCCAGCCGAGGATCGGCGCGCCGGTGGGGCGCGCATGCTCGCGCTCCGCCGCTTCGAGTTCCTTCAGGTGCTCGCACTCGGCGGCGTCCGCGGTGTAGAAGTGCGAATTCGCGCCGGTGGAGTAGAAACGGCATACGCCGGCAGCGTTCGAGGGTGCGTTCGCCGGATCGAGCCACGCGGCGAACGAGCGTCCCGTGCGCACCCATCCGGGCCCGGCGGCTCCATCGTCGACGAGCTTCGCTTCCGACGCGGTGGCGGTGATGAAGTAGTGGCCCAGCGTGCTGTTGTAGAACTCGACCGCCTCGGTTTCGGGCTCGGCGGCGAGTACGGGGAACGCCAGCGCTGCCAGCAGCGCAAGGCACAATTTGGTCTTTTTCATTGAATCTCCGGGGCAAATGACATGGGGGGTAGAACCCATTAGACCCCGGCCAGGGCGCATCCTCGCAGGCATTCGTTGACCTGCCGCAATTCGACCCCCGAATAATCATTGCCATGTGCCGCCCGCGATGCCTTGTGGCCGTCGACGACGCGGCGTGTCGCCGGCAAGCGACGCCCTGCATGCGGTCGAGGGATTGCGAGGCGGCGACCTGGGCCATGCTATTTCGTCTCATTCGTGGCCGCGCGCACGCCGACGAGTCCTTCGCGCGCGATGAATTCCCGGACCTGTCCGGAGGCATTGAGCTGCTCGATGAATTGCTTCGCGTAGGCGTGTCCCGCGGGCCGCGATTTCGCGACCGCCATGCCGATGGGCGCGTCGACGAAGCTCGTCGGCAGCACGCGCGAGCCGGGCACCTGCTTCGCGGCGCCCGCGAGCAGCGAGGAAACGCTCGAGACCGCGTCGACCTTGCCCTCCTTCAGCATCTCGTACGCCGCAGCGGGCGAGGACGCGCTCACGATCTCGGCGGACTTCGCGTTCTTCTTCAGCCAGATCTCCTGCGCGCTGCGCGCGAAGGTGCCGATCTTCACGCCCGGCTTGTCGAGGTCCCCGATGCCGCGCGCGGTCGAATCGCCGCGCACGAGGAACGAGTTCTCGCTGTACATGTAGGGGCCGGTGAAGTCCATGGCCGAGGCGCGCTCCGGATCGATCGCGAGGAAGGCCACGTCCCATTCGCCCTTGCCGGCCGATTCGACCATCTGCCCGACGGTGGCGTAACGCTTCGCCTCCAGCGGCACTTGCAGCCGGTCCGCGAGCTGCTGCGCGATGTCGACCGCGACGCCCTTGTTCACGCCCGCGGGCGTGCCCTGCGTCACGAAGATGGGATTGACGGCGATGAGGCCCACGCGCAGCTTGCCGTTGGGTGCGAGCTCGCTGCGCGCGGCCGCAGGGACATTGGTCTGCGCGGTCGCTGCGGGGCCCGGATGGGCGCAACCGAAGGCGAGCAGCAACGGCAACAGGCAAAGCGCACGGTTCATGGCGGGCCTCCTGTATTCGGCAAGGCATTTCTCACTCGGGGCACTAGGCGTGCAGGGTTTCACGGAAGAGCGCGAGGGTGCGCTCCCACGAGAGCTTCGCCGCGGCCTCGTCGTAGCGCGGCGTGGTGTCGTTGTGGAAGCCGTGCTGCGTCTTCGGATAGACGTAGGCCTGGTACTTCACGTGGTGCTGCTTCAGCACCTGCTCGAACGCGGGCCATCCGGCATTGATGCGCTCGTCCTCCGAGGCGTAGTGGATCAGCATCCGCGCCTTGATCTTCGCCGCTTCTTCCGCCGGGGGCTGCGCGCCGTAATAAGGCACCGCTGCGCGCAGGTCCGGGACGCGCGTGGCGATGGTGTTCACCATGCCGCCGCCGAAGCAGAAGCCGACGGCGCCGAGGCGACCGTTGAAATCCGGCCGCAGCTTCAGGAAATCGACGCAAGAGACGAGATCCTCGGTGCGCTTCTTCGGATCCAGCTTCGCGAACATCTCGCGCGCGCGGTCTTCGTCGCCGGGATAGCCGCCTACCGGCGTGAGCGCGTCGGGCGCGAAGGCGACATAGCCCTGCGCCGCGAGGCGGCGTGCCACATCCTCGATGTACGGGTTGAGGCCGCGATTCTCGTGGATCACCGCGATCGCCGCAAGCCTGCCCTTCGCGTTCGCCGGCTCGGCGAGATAGCCGCGCATGCGCCCGCTGCCATCCGGCGATTCATACGCCGCATAGCCCACCTTGATGCGAGGATCGTCGGCTTTCACCTGCTGCGCCCACGCGAAGTTCGGCGTGAGCGCCTCGAGCATCGCGGCGGCGCCGAACGTGCCGACCGCGTAGCGCGCCGCATTGTCGAGGAACTCGCGGCGCGTGATGCGCCCGTGCACGAAGCCGTCGAAAAGCTTCAGCACCTCGGGCGGAAAATCGCTGGCCTTCCTGCGCTCCATGGCGGCTCCTTTCAGGAAGTGAAGAACGCACGCAGCTCCGCGTACGTCTCGTCGGGCACCTGCTCGGCCGGATAGTGCCCGCACGGCAGGCACTTGCCGCGCACGTCCGCGGCACGTTCCTTCCACGCCGCGATCGGCTGGTAGCTGCGGTTCACGTGGCTGCGCTCGCCCCACAGCACCATCATCGGCATGCCGATGCGGCGGTGCAGGTCCGCGCGATCATGATCGAGGTCGATGCCCACGGCCGCGCGGTAGTCCTCGCACACGGCGTGGATGTTGTCGCGATTGCAGCAGCGGATGTACTCGGCCATCGCCTCGGGCGTGAAGGCGGAGAGGCCGACGCCGGGCTTGTCGAGCTTCCTGCGGATGTAGCGCTCGAAGCCGTAGCCCTCGATCATCTTCTCGGGATAGTCGTACGGCTGCGCCATGAAGAACCAGTGGTACGAATCCACCGCCCACTTGAGCGGGATGTTCGAGAGCATGTGCAGCGTGGGCACGATGTCGAGGAAGGCGACCTTCGCGACCTCCTGCGGAAAATCGAGCGCCATCCGGTGCGCGACGCGGCCACCGCGGTCGTGGCCCGCGACGAAGAAGCGATCGAAGCCGAGCTTTTCCATCACCTGCACCTGGTCCTGCGCCATGGTGCGGAACGAGTAGCCGATGCTGCGCTCGCCGCCCTCGGGCTTGGACGAATCGCCGTAGCCGCGCAGGTCCGTTGCAACGACGGTGAATTCCTCGGCGAGGCGCGGTGCGATCTTGTGCCACATCACATGCGTGAGCGGGTTGCCGTGCAAGAGCAGGAGCGGCGGGCCCTTGCCGCCGTGGCGCAGGTGGATGGTGGCGCCCTCGACCGCGATATCGGTGGTCGCGAAGTTCTCGAACATGGTCAGCGACGCAGCAGCCGCGTGAGCTCGTTCACGTCCTTCAGCGACTCGATGTTCCAGGCGAGCTTCAGGATCTCCTCGGTCTTCGCGCGGTCGAGCCCGGCCCAGGAGGCGCAGCCCCGGAATTTGTCGGAAAGCTCCTCGTCGCTCATCGGGTTGGCGGGGCTGCCCTTGCCGAAGTCGGCTTGCGTCCTGAGCAGGGTGCCGTCGGTGAGCTCGACCTCGATGATCGTCGTCATCTTGTCGAAGCCCGCGGCCTCGGCCTCGGGGTGCGCGCCGAAGCTCACCTTCCCGATCATCGCCTGCACGTCCGCGCGGTTCACCACCTCGTCGGTGAATTCCTCGAGGCCGCCGCGGCGCTCGAGCAGCAGGATGGCCATGCAGAACTCCATCGAGAACTTGGCCTGCAGCTCGTTCTTCGGCCGATGGTGGATCAGCGCGTTCGGCATGTTGTGGTTGGTGCCGACGGACACGCGCTTCACCTGATCCGGCCTGATGTCGTGCTCGCGGATGAGGTCGAGCATCGCACCCATCCCGGGATGCGTGAGCGAGCCGCTCGGGTGCGGCTTGATCGAGACGCCCGGCGAGTGGAAGGTCCACGGGCGGCCCAGCATGCCGTCGATCATCTCGGGGGCGAAGCCGCCGCCCGCCGCACGGAAGAAGCCGCGATCGGCCTCCAGCCCGTTGGGCGATGCGGTGAAGCCCAGTGCCGCGATCTCCGCGGCGACGACACCGTTCTCGGCCGCGCGGCCGGCGTGGAAGGGCTTGGTCATCGTGCCGAAATTCTCGCGCAGGCCGCCGGCCTGGGTCGCGCCGATCGACAGCGCGCGCCGCGTGGCTTCGCGATCCAGCCGCAACATCTTCGCCGCCGCGGCCGCCGCCCCGATCGAGCCGCACGTGGCCGTGCTGTGGAAGCCATGCTGGTAGTGGCGCGGCATGATCGCCTCCGCCACCTTGCACTCGACCTCGACGCCCACCTGGTAGGCGAGCATGAAGTCGGCCCCGCTGCGCCGATCGCGTTCGGCGAGGGCGAGCGCCGGCGGCAGCGCCGGCGCCGTCGGGTGCGTGAGCAGGCCATAGACGCGGTCCTTCGCCACCGCGAGCTGCGTGTCGTCGTAGTCGTCGGCGTGGATGGCGAGCCCGTTGGCGAATGCCGCGAACCGCGCCGGCAATCGCAGGCTCGTGCCGATCACGCTCGACCCCGCCGTGTTGGCGATGCCGAGATCGGCGAGGTACTTCTGCGCGATGTGGCCGCACTCCGACTTCGCGCCCGCGAGCGCCAGGCCGATGCCGTCGAGCACCGAGCGCTTGCCCAGGTGGGCGACGTCCTGCGGGATGTCGGCGAACTTCGTTTCCACGACGAACCCGGCGACGTAGTCGGTGATAGCGCTGGCACGGACGGGCGCTTCGGTCGTTACTGCCATGATGGTTCCTTAAAAAAGGGGGAACACAGATGAACACAGATGAACACAGATGAAACCCATTATGGTTTTTCGGGGCTATTGAGTCGGCGTCACATCGGGCACGAAGCCATCGAAGTTATCTGTGTTCATCTGTGTTCATCTGTGTTTCATTGCCTTTCCGTCGCGTAACTCCCTGCTGCGCGAGTCTTGCGTGCAGCGGCCAGCCGGGCCCCCAACCGGATGGCATTCTCGAAAGCGCCGGTCGTGGCCACGCCCTTGCCGACGATGTCGAAGGCGGTGCCATGCGCGGGCGTCGTGAACACCGTCGCGAGCCCGCCGGTGACGGTCACGCCGCGGTTGAATCCCTTGAGCTTGGTCGCGATCTGCCCCTGGTCGTGGTACATCGTGAGCACGCCGTCGAACTCCTCGCCGAAGCCGCGGATGAACACGGTATCGGCAGGGAAGGGGCCCTTGCAGGCGATGCCGCGCGCCGCGGCCTTCGCGACGGCGGGGGCGATGATCTCGATCTCCTCGCGCCCGAAAAGCCCGTTCTCGCCACCGTGGGGATTGAGCGCCGCGACCGCGATGCGCGGGCGCGCAATGCCGGCGCCGCGCATGGTGCTGTCCGCCAGCGTGAGGGCGGCATCGATGCGCTCGGGCGTGATGCGGTCGAGCGCCGTGCGCAACGACTCGTGCGACGTGACCCGCGACATCCACTTGCCGTCGAGCACGTTCATCTCGCCGAAGAAGCCCTGGTGCTTCGTGAGGTGCGCGAACATCTGGTGCTCGTCGTTGAATTTCCAGCCGCCCGCGTGCAGCGCGGCCTTGTTGAGCGGCGCGAACACCACCCCGTCGATGCGGCCTGCCAGCGCCAGCTCGATCATCGCCTTCAGCGTCTCGCCGGTCAGGCGCCCCGACTCCGGACTCACGGCTCCCCGCCGGATGGCAGCGGGATCGACGTTCCCCAGGTCGATCATGGGCGTGGAAGGCGCCGACCAGTCCACGGCTTCGGGTGACGGGTACACGCGGATGTCGAGCGTCACGCCCGCATCGCGCGCGCCCATCTCCAGCACGCGGCGGTCCCCGATGACCAGCAGCCGCGCGGCCGCTGCCATGCGCCGGTCCGCCAGCACGCGCGCGCATTGCTCCGGGCCGATGCCCGTGCAATCGCCCGGCATCAGTCCCAGCACGGGAAGTTCGGTGGTCATGCAAGCCTCCTGTCCGTAAAGCGGTTGACGATGGCGATCATCGCGAACGTGATCAGCAGCATCGTGATCGACAGCACCGCGATCGGGCCCCAGTCGTTGCTCTCGCGCAGGTCGAACATCGTGACCGAGATGGTCTTGGTGCGCGCGGTGAAGAGCAGGATCGTGGCCGAGAGCTCGCGGATCGAGCCGATGAAGATGAGGATCCAGGTGGCGATCACGCCGTTGCGGATGAGGGGTGCCGTGATGTCCGCGAGCGCGCGCAGGCGAGTCGCGCCGAAGATGCGGCCCGCGTCCTCGAGCTCCGGATGCACGGACTTGAGCGCCGCCGCCACCTGCTGGTAGCCGACCGGCATCTCCTTGGTCACGTAGGCGAGGAAGATGATGACGAGCGTGCCGTAGAGCACGAGCGGCGGATGCGTATAGGCGAGGAAAAGCCCGACCGCGAGCACGATGCCGGGGATCGCGACCGGCGCCGTGGCGAGGAACGCGAGGTACCGGTGGCCCCACACCAGCTGCCGCAGGCTCAGGTACGCGACCGAGGTTGCGATGAGGGTGCCGGCGGTTGCCGCGCTTGCCCCGAGGATGAAGGTGTTCACGAGGGCGAGCCGCGTCTGGCTGAACTCGACGAACACGAACCGCCAGTGCTCGAACGAGAAGTTGCCCGCCATCGGCGCGGACCAGTTCTTCAGGAACGCGGTGCGCAGCAGCACGCCGTACGGCAGCACGATGGCGCAACCGATCACGAAGGCGAAGATCGCCAGCGCGGGAATCTTCCACGCGCCCAGGCGGATGAGCCGCTGGCCGGTGGACTTGCCGCCCACTACCGCGTAGCCGCGCTTGCCGAGGATCGCCGACTGCATCCGAAGCAGCACCACGGTCACGACGAGCAGCGGCAGCGACGCGGCGGCGGCAAGCCCGAGCTGCGGCGGGAACTGGAAGAGGCTCCAGATCTTCGTCGTCATCGTATCGATGCCCGCCGGCAACGCGAGGATCGCGGGCGCGCCGAAGAGCGTCATCGACTGCAGGAACGCGACGAGGAATCCGGCCACGAGCGCCGGGACCACGAGCGGGAGGGTGATATTCATCGCCGTGCGCCAGGCGGGCGCGCCCAGGATCGCCGACGCTTCCTCGAGCTCGCTCGGGATCAGGTCGAGGCTGTTGGCGACGAACGTGAACACGTAGGGAAAGGTGTAGAGCGCCATCACGAACACCATCCCGCCCGCGGAAAAGATGTTCACCAGCGGCTCGGCCTCGAAAGGCTTCAAGCCGAAGAGCCCGTAGTACCACTGGTTCACCAGGCCCGCATTCGGCCCGCCCAGCAGCACCCACGCGAACGCGCCGAGGAAAGGCGGCGTCACGAACGACGCCAGCACCATCATGCGCAGCGCGCGCTTCATCGGCAGGTCGGTGCGGGCCACGAGCCACGCCATCGGTGCCGCGAACACGACGCACAGGATGCCGACCGCGAGCGAGGTCCAGAGCGTGACCCACAGGGGCTTGAGGAAGCTCGGGTCCGTGAAGAGCGTGTGATAGTGGGCCAGGGTGAAGTGCTTCGCGTCGTCGCGCAGGCTCGTGACCGCGAGCCAGCCCACCGGCAGCAGC
>DATMJE010000241.1:0-3022 GCA_035553995.1 Usitatibacter sp.
GGCGAGGGCCACGCGTCCGGCAATGCGCAGGTCTTCCCGCCGCTCTGGGGGCCGCGCTCGTTCAACTGGGGCGCGGGGATGCACCAGGTGAGCAACGCAGCAGGCTTCATCAAGGCCAACATGCCGCTCGGCGCAGCAGGGACGCTCACAGACCAGCAGGCATGGGACGTGGCGTACTTCATGGACGCGCACGAGCGCCCGCAAGACCCTCGTCATGTTCGATCGATCGCGGAGACGCGCAAGCAATACCACGACTCGCCCGACTCCCTCTATGGACTGAAGGTCAACGGCCGCATCCTCGGAGCGGGCACTGCGCACTAAGCGAAAAAGCCCAGCGCGAGGCTGGGCTTTTGTTTTTTGACGGCGTCGCGGTGGTGACCCGCCGACCTATGCCTTCGACTTGGGCTTTCGACCCGGCGCCGGCGGCGGGATAAATCCCGAGATGCGGCCCTGCCACGCTTCGAACTGCCGGTCTTTCTCGAATCGGATCGTCTTGCAGACGATCGCCTGCCGGGTTTCTGCCAAGGCCGCGAGGTGTTGCCTCACCGTAGCGAGGGGCACACGCAGTTCCTCGGCGATCTCGAGGTCCAGACGCTGGCCATGCTTCTTCAGGCACTGCAGGATTTCGGTCATCTGACGTCCTCGGGGTGAAACAAACAAATGGGGTCGTGCGAGCGAATATCAAGGCGACAAAGGGTGTCTCCACGACACCCACCGCACCCGAAAATGTGGTTAAATACCATCCATAGAGATTCCATATGGATGGTGTGCGGATGGCAAACCTGCCCAGGCCAGAGGTCCGGACAAGGATCGGCGAAACCGAAAAACTCACGATCAACCTTGGGGTGGTCGACCTCGGGCAAATCGACCTCCTGGTGCAGGAGGGCTTCTATTCCAATCGCACCGACCTGATCCGCACGGCAATCCGCAACCAGCTCTCCTCGCACGGCGACGAGGTCAAGCGAACGGTCGCCCGCCGCACCCTCGTGCTGGGATTGCAGCACTTCGGCCGGGCAGAGCTCGAACGCGCCGTCGCTGAAGGACAGATGCTGCAGATCCAGGTGGTCGGCCTCGCGCGGATCGCAAACGACGTCTCACCCGAGCTGGCGCTCGCCGCCATCCGCTCCATTGAAGTCCTGGGCGCTTTTCACGCCAGCGCGGCGGTGCGCAAGGCGCTCGCCGATCGCATTCTCTGAATTGCTCGTGCATCGAGGAAATCCGAATTGAAATTCAACGGCATCACTGAAACGATCCAGCGCGCGCTCGCAGCGGCCGGGTTGAACACACGGTCCGGCCTGATGAGGGGCGTCACCGACACGATCAGGCAGGCCTTGTCGGCCGCACGATCGACGCAGCGCCCGGAAACGCCATCACCTGTCGCGCACCCCGAGGGGCCCGGGGCTGGAGGTCGATTCCGGGAGCATTCGTTCGCGAACAACGCAGGGACGCGCGACTACAAGCTTTACATTCCCGCGAGCTATTCGCCCGAATCGACGGAATCGGTTCCGGCGATCGTGATGCTCCACGGCTGCACGCAATCGCCGGACGACTTTGCGGCCGGCACCCGGATGAACTCGCTGGCGGAGGAACACGGCTTCCTCGTGGTCTATCCCGCCCAGGCTGCCAATGCAAACGGATCGCGGTGCTGGAACTGGTTCAGGCCCGAAGACCAACGCCGCGATCTTGGGGAGCCATCGATCATCGCGGGCATCACGCGCGAGGTGTCGTCGACCTATCGCGTCGACCCGCGGCGAGTCTTCGTCGCGGGCATGTCCGCGGGCGCATCGATGGCATTGATCCTTGGCGAGATGTATCCCGACCTCTATGCCGCGGTCGGCGCGCACTCCGGGCCGCCCTACTGGGCCGCACACGACGTGCCTTCGGCATTCGCGGCCATGCAAGGCCGGGCGAAGCGTTCGCATGCCTCGAGCTCGACCCCGACAATCGTCTTCCATGGCGACGACGACCGGATCGTGAACGCGAGCAACGCGGACGCGATCGTCGAGCGTGTCACGAGCGCTCCAGGGCCGAAACCGGTGCGCGGAAGCGACAAGGCGGGAACGGCCCCGGGCGGCCGACGCTACCGCCGCACGGACTACCTGGACCCCGCCAACCACGCCGTTGTCGAGCATTGGGTCGTGCACGGGGCTGGACATGCGTGGTCGGGCGGCAGTCGAAGCGGGTCGTTCACCGACCCCACGGGTCCCGATGCTTCGGCCGAGATGGTTCGATTCTTCCTTTCCCAGCTGCGGGCGGGGACTTCGTAAGGGCGTCGCCACGGGACGCGCGTGCGAAGCGCGATTGCGTGATCCCAGGATTCATGGGCGAGTCCCATCGCGTTTACAATCCGTTCAACGCAATGTAAACTCGTTGCATGAAAGCCGCTCCCAAGACCGCTCCCAGGCGTCGCCGAGCCGCACCGGCGGGTGCATTGGCGTTTCGACCCGATGACGAAACCAGGCAGGCGCTTCGCACCATCTCCGAATTGCGCCCGGGCCTGGATACTTCTTCGATGCTGCGCGAAGCGGTTCGACTCTACGCCCGAGAGCTGCAACTCGAGCGTTACGTCGCGGCCGCGCGCCGAAGAGGCAGCAAGGGCATCGCGATCGTCGAAGAGTTCGAACAGGCCGGGGATGCCTGAATACCGGCGCGGCGACGTCTGGATCGTGGACCTGAAGCCGGGCACGCACCCGGAGGAGCCTGCGAAAGAGCGCCCTTGCCTCGTCATCCAGGAGTCGAAGATCTGTGCGGTCGCGCAGCACGGCACGATCATCGTGATCCCGGTATCCAGCTCATCGGAAGATCCCGAGATCGAAGAGGACGAAATCCGGGTGCCCCTGGGCAGCTTCGAGAAAGATCCGTCCGGAAAGCAGGAGATCGGATACGCGTTGGTCGACTGCATCCGGTCCGTGTCGAAGAAGCGGTTCAAGCGCGGTCCGGTCCACACGTGCCCCGTCACGGCGATGCGAAAGATCGAAAAGGCGCTGCGTTTCTTTCTCGCGTTGCACTGACCTGACAAGGA
>DATMJE010000242.1:0-3802 GCA_035553995.1 Usitatibacter sp.
ATGGTGTTCCCGCTCACGCGGACGTTCGAGGCGGACTTTGGCCTCCGCTACGACTACTACCAGAACACCGGCTCGACCACGAACCCGAAGCTGTCGGCGCGCTGGCAGCCCACGAACACGTTCCTCGTGCGCGGATCCGTAAGCACGGGCTTCCGTGCGCCCTCGCTCACGGATCTCTACACGCCGCAGGCTTCGAGCGTCACGGCCAACGGCACGCGCGATCCGGTGCGCTGCCCGAACCCTGCGACCGGCTCGCCGGCGGATTGCAACAACCAGTTCCCGACGATCACCGGCGGCAACCCCGATCTCACGCCGGAGAAGTCGCTGTCGCGCACGCTGGGCATCGTGATGCAGCCCGTGCCGGAGATCTCCCTGGCGGTCGACGGTTTCTGGATCCGGCTCAAGGACTCGATCGTCCCCGGCGGCCTGGGCGTGAACGTCATCCTCCAGAACGCGCAGTCCGCGCAGCAGTTCTCGAGCTTCATCATCCGTGGCGCGCCGGACGGCAACCCGAGCGGCGTGGGCCCGATCATCGGCATCGTGCAGACCGCGGCCAACCTCTTCAAGCAATCGGTGAACGGGTTCGACGTGGCGCTCTCCTGGCGCGTGCTGGAGTCCTCGTCCGATCGCGTCCTGGCGCGGCTCGATGGCACCTACCTCTGGAGCTTCCAGCAGCAGAACCCGGACGGCAGCTATACCTCGGGGCTCGACCGCGCCGTGCGCGCGGGCGGCGGCGTCGTGCCGCGCTGGCAGCACACCGCGAGCGCGACCTGGGTGCATGGGCCGTGGGACGCCACGCTGGCGCAGCGCTACCAGAAGCGCTACAGGGACGTGCTCGCCACGTTCGACCCCCCCGGAACGACGCCCCGCGACGTAGGGGATTACACGCTCTACGACGTGCAGGGCGGGTGGACGCTGAACAAGAAGACGAAGCTGACCATCGGCGTGAAGAACATCTTCAACACGGATCCGCCGTACACCAACGAGGGCGGGCAGTTCGCCGCCGGCTTCGACCAGTCGTACGCCGACGTGCGCGGCCGCTTCGTGTACGGCCAGGCGCACTACGCGTTCTAGGCGTCCTTGCGACGGCGCTGGCGCAGCGGCGCCAGCGCCTCGATCAAGCCCGCCACGTCCACGACCGCATCGAGCCCGCTCGCGTCGAAGGTGACCACGGGCGGCTCGGTGTATTCGTTGCGTTGCGACATCGTCATCTGGTTCCAGTCGCCGCCCTGGTGATAGGAGCGCGCGAACTGGAATACGTGCTCGACGGCGCCGTCCGGATCGCGCTGGTCGTGGCCGATGTAGACGAAGGTTTCGACGACGGGCAGCGTGTGACGTTCGTCCGCGTAGAAGAGCGTGAAGTAGGTCTCGCCGACGTGCAGCTCGCGCGCCATGGGCGTTCAGTCCTTCAGGACGTCGGTGATGCCCTGCTGTGCGCACTTCGCATCGCCTTCTCCGCCACCCGCGCTCCCCGGCGTGCCGGAGACGCCGACCGCGCCCACGACGTGCGCGCCGATCTTGATCGGCACGCCGCCTGCCGCCGTGGTGATGTTGGGCAGGAGCTGCGGGCCGATCGCGACACCCTTGGCTTCGGCGGCGCGCTTGCCGTACTCGGCCGAAGGCATGCGATACGAAAGCGCCGTATAAGCCTTGCGCATGCTGTGCTCCATGGTGTGCGGGGCGGCGCGGTCGTCGCGGATCTGCGCCTTCACGCGGCCGGCGTGGTCGACCACCGTCACGCTCACGTTCTGGTTTTCCTTGCGGCAGGCGGCGAGCGCGGCGCCCGCGATCTGCATCGCCGCATCCGTGCTGATGGTGTATTCGGTGGACATGAGCTCGGCGGCCTGCGTGGACGCGGCGAGCGGGGTAGCGATGAGGATCGCCAGGGCAGTGCGCTTCATCGAGGTCTCCTGGGGGGAATGCCGGCGCATTCTGTCGCGTGCGCCGGGGCCGGTCAACGCGCCGGGGCGCGGCGCCGTGCAGCACCCGCTTCCAGGCGCTGCGCGGCGATGATCGCACGCGTGTGCTCGCCCGCGCCGATGGGTCCCGCATCATCGAAGGCCTCGACGCGGAAGCGATGCAGCTTTCCTTCAGGCCCTGCGTACGTCGCGACGGCCCTGACATGGCCGCCCACGGGCGTTGCGGCCGTGTGCCGGATGTCGACGGTGACGCCTACCGACAGCTCACCCCGCCCCAGCAACGGACGCAGCAGTTTCGCCGCCGCGAGCTCCATCAACGCGATCATTCGGGAGGTGGCAAGCACCTCGGGAAACGTATCGTCGGCGAGGACGGAGAGGGCGTGCGCGGTGTCTTCGTAGCGCACTTCGAGCACGATTTCGGCCGTGGCGCCTGCCGCGATCATCGTGGTACGACCCGGCTTTGGCGGTGCGCATCGAGCCACCAGGCCCACGCGACCAGCAGCCACATGGCGATGGCGCTCCACGCGACGGCGTTCGTGTCCGGCGGCGGCGGGCCGAAGAGATTGGCGAGGTAGATCGCGAAGAGAAACCCTGCGAATGCCACGAGGCCCCAGTGGCCGATGCGATCGCGGGGAGAGGTCGTGCGCGCGTAGATCACGACGCCCGTGCCGAACAGGATCGTCTCCACGGCCAGCGTCGCGGCAAGGGAGTTCCAGAGGCCGAGTCCCACGCGCGCGGAGCCGTCGATCGTGATGGGCATGTCCGGCCGGTGCGATACGACGTCGAGCACCCAGTGGCTCAGCACGAGCGCGGCGAGCACGAGCGCCGCACGTGCGCCCGAGCCCCGCGCGAAAAGCCACGTGAGCGCGAAGGCCAGCGCCCACAGCGCGAGGGCGACCAGGCTGTGCGAGTAGGGATAGCGGGTGAAATCGAGGGGCGTGACCGCGGTGATGCCGGGGTGGATCTCGAAGGATTCGATGCCGAGCAGCACCAGCACGGGCCACACCAGGTCCGCGAGCTGGCAGGCGGCGACGAGCGTGCCCAGCGAGAGCTGCGGGGCGGCGCGCTTGGCGCCGAGCGCCAGGGCGAAGTGGCCGATGAACACGTCAGTGGCCCGCGTCGGACCAGAGCGTGCGGTAGACGCGCCACTCGCCGTCCGCTTCCTTGCGCAGCACCCGCAGCACGTTGTAGCGGGAATGCGTGACCTCGCCGTCGGGCAGGCGCCGCGTCGATCCCACGATCGCGCCGTATTCGATCGCGACGTGGCCCACGATCTCCGGCTCCGAGAGCTCGAAGCGGTATTCGATCACCTCGTGCGTGCGCGGCATGCGCGCCATGCGCTCGAAGGCTTCGTCGAGCGCTGCCTTGCCGGCGTGCGGCGCTTCGCCGGGCGCCAGCACCACGGCATCATCCGACATCACCCCGCGCAGCGTCCTGAAGTCGCCCGCGATGCACGCTGCCGCGTCCCGGGCCCTCAAGGCCTTGATGGCTTCCACGTCGTCCATGGGATATAACAATAACGGTTTGATGCTGCCGGTGCCGGAGGTGGCCCATGGATTTCCGCAACGATCCCGACGGCATGCGCCTGCCGGTCAAGCTCGACACGACGACCAACGGCGAGTTCGCGCCGATCCCGCTCGAGGACGTGCATCGCCATGCCCGGCACCTCGCCTTCGAGCTCGCGGCCGCGAATGCCCGCCGCCTGGGGGTTTCGCGCCGCGCCTTCCTCGTGTCGTCGTGCGGCGTGGCGAGCACGCTCGTCGCGATGAACGCCGCCTACGCGAAGGCGGGGCGAACCGGCGGGTTCTACGATGTCCCGCGCGAAGCGGCCCTCGACCTGCATGCGGCCCGCAGTGCCGTGGACGGCAACGAGTTCATCTTCG
>DATMJE010000243.1:0-6137 GCA_035553995.1 Usitatibacter sp.
CACGCGCGAGGGGTTCTCGCCCTTGCGCATGATGACGATGCTGTTGACGATGTCGTCGGCGTCGTCCTGTCCCGCGAGCCCCTGGGGCGGCGCCGAGCCCACGTGCACCTCGGCCACGTCGCGCACCAGCAGCGGCGTGCCCTTGTTCTCGGTCACCACCACCTGGCCGATGTCCGCCCCGCTGCGGAAGCTGCCCAGGCTGCGCACCAGGAACTGCTGGCGTCCCTGCGTCACGGCGCCGCCGCCGGCGTTCGAGTTGGCACGCGCGAGGGCCGCGAAAAGCTGCGCGAGGGTGACCTTGTAGTCGCGCATCTTCGCGAGGTCCGGGTTCACCTCGTACTGCTTCATCGTGCCGCCCATGTTCACGAGGTCCGCGACGCCGGGCACCTGGCGAAGCTGCTTCTCGACCACCCAGTCCTGCAGCGTGCGCAGCTCCTGCGGCGCGAGGTGGTCGCCCTTCAGGCGGAAGCGGAAGATCTCGCCGATGGCGGTGGCGAGCGGCGCCATCTCCGGCTCGACGCCGGGAGGCAGGTCGATGCCGCGCAGGCGCTCGAGCACCTGCTGGCGCACCTGCTGGTCCGAGGGCTTCTCGTTGAAGGTGAGGATCATGAAGCACAGCCCGAACTGCGTGTGCGAGAAGCTGCGCACCACGTTCGGCACCGACGAGAGCGCGGTCTCGATCGGGATCGTCACCTGCCGCTCGACCTCCTCGGCCGCGCGGCCCGGGTAGAGCGCGATCACGTTCACCTGCGTGTCGGAGACGTCGGGGAATGCCTCGACGGGAAGCTGCTGGAACGCGAGGATGCCCGCGACCACGAAGACCAGGGTGCCGAGCAGGATGAACAGCGGCTGCCGCAGCGAGAACTCGATGAGCCGCCGCACTACGGTACCTTCGCGGTCCGCGCTTCGCCCACCCCTTCCGGCCGTGCGGCGGTGAGGATCTGGTCGAGGAAGAGGTTGCCGCCGACCACCACCTCGTCGCCTTCGTGCAGCCCGGCGAGAACCGGCATGCGCCCTTCGACCTCGGGGCCGGTGCGCACGCCGCGGCGCGTGAAGGTGCCCGGTGCGCTGCGCACGAACACGAACTGGCGATTGCCCGAGAGGTAGACGGCGCGCGCGTTCACGGTCGGCAGGTCGTTCTTCGGCAGGCGCAGGCGCGCGTTGACGAACATCTCCGCCTTGAGCTGGCGCTCCGGGTTCGGCACGTCGCCGCGCAGCTTGAGCGTGCGCGACGTGGGATCGATGAAATCCGCGACCTGCTGCAGCTCGCCCGAGAACGCGTCGTCGGGAAACTGGTTGCTGGTGATGATGAGCGGCAACCGCGGCTTGAGCCAGGGCAGCTGCGCCTCGCTCGCGTCGAGGACGATCCAGAGGCGCTTCGGATCGGTCACCACGAAAAGCGGCGCGCCCGGCTGGTCCGGGCGCACTTCCTGCCCCGGGTTGATGTTGCGTTCGACCACGGTGCCGGCGACCGGCGAGCGCAGCGTGAACGTGCCCGAGCCCGCGGACTGGCCATACACGGCGAGACGGCCCAGCGCGCGATCGGCCTCCGCCTGCGCCTTGGCATGGTCGGCCTCCGCCTGCTGGACATCCTTGGCCGCGAGCACGCCGTGGGCGTTGAGGTCGCGCGCACGTTCGAGCGCCTTGGCCGCGAATGCGACGTCCGCCTGCGCCTTGCGCGCATCGGCCTGCGCCTGGCCGAAATCGGGCGACGCCATCTCCGCGAGCGCCTGCCCCGCGCGCACGGCATCGCCCGGGCGCACCAGGATGCGCAGCACGCGGCCCGCGAAGGGCGGGAACACGCGCGTGGTGGCCTCCTCGTTCCACGTGAGCCGGCCGGGCAGGACGAGGTCGCTCTCGCCGGGAGAGGCGACGCGCTCGACCGCGATGCGCTGCACCGCGGGCGATTGCCCGGGAAACTTCACCGACGAGCCCTGCACCAGCGGCTTCACCTCGGGCGGCGGCTCGGGCTTGCGCTCGCATCCCGCGAGCAGGAGCAGCGCCAGCAGGATGCACACCGCGAAGACGAACGCGCAGAAGGTCTCGGTCGCGTACTGGTGGGGATGATGATGGTCGCTCTTCACGCCTGCGGCTCCACTTCGAGCGCCGCTTCCCGGCGGGCCCAGGACCGCGCTGCCTCGAGGCGCGCCTGCAGCTCGTCGAGCTCCACGCCCTTCAACGAGCGCCTCGCATCGAGCAGGTCGAGCACGCCGGTGGCACCGCGCGAGTACGCATATTCGGCAGCGCTCGCGACTTCGCGCGCGATCGGCCGCACCTCCGCCTCGAGGCGCTCGCGGCGTTCGCGGGCGGCGCTCCACTCCTGCTCGGCGACGCGGGCCTCGGCCTGTGCCTGCGCCTGCACGCGATCGAGGGTTGCGCGTGCGATCTCGAGATCGGCCAGCGCGCGGGCGAGCTCGCCTTCGTTGCGATGGCGCACGTAGAGCGGGATCGAGACGCTCACGCCATAGGTGATGCCGGTGGCGGTGGGATTGATATCGGTCACAGGCGAGCGGTCGGCCTCGAGGCCGACGGTGACATCGCGCGTGCCGAGCCGCCGGGCGAGCTCGCGGGCGTTTTCCGCGGCCTCGACCCGCAGCCTCGCCGCCGCGACATCGGGACGTTCGCCGCTGGCGGCCGCGCCTGGCGCAAGGGCCCAGTCCGCCACGACTTCCAGGCTCGAGGCCATCGATTCGGCGCCCAGCAGCCGCGCGAGCTCGAGGCGCGCGCGGTACAGATCGGTTTCGGCCTGGCGCACGTCGTTCTCGACGCGGACCGCATCGAGCCGGAAGCGGTTCGCCTCGGCGCGCGCGATATCGCCCGACTCGAGGCGACGGCGCGAGGCTCCGGCCGACTCCTGCGCGAAGCCGCGGAACTCGCGTTGCAGCGCGAGGCGCTCCTGCACCGCGGCGAGCTCGAAGAACGCGACGCGCACCGCGAGGCGTTGCTGGCGCTTCTGCTCGGCGAGATCGGCCTGCGCGGCGCGCACGTTGGCTTCGCCCTGCGCGGTGCGCAATTCGGTCTTCCCGCCGCGCTCGATGAGCTGCTCCAGCCGCACTTCCTGGTCCATGGCCTTGTCGCGCAGCGAGCCCGAGCCCAGGCCGTTGTGCGCACTCATGTTGTTCACGGTCAGCGACAGCGTGGGATTGGGCCGCTGCGTGGCGATGCGCAGGTCACCGCGCGCGGCCTCCACGGCAAGAGCTGCGGCGCGCACCTCGCGGTTGCACGGCTCGATACGCTGTTCCGCGGCCGCGAGCGTGAGCGGCTGCGAAGGCACGGGCATGCAGGGACCCGGGGCTTGCGCTCGGCACAGCGTTGCGGCGGCGAGAAGAAGCATGGGGACATAGCGAGCGAAGCGGCGTCTGCACATCGAGGGGAAAGAGGGACTTCCTCAACCCCACGATCATGCCCCTTGTTGCTGTCACTAATCTTGCTTTGATCTATCTCATCAGGCGCGCCGATTACGCCTGCAAGAAGTAGAATCCGTTCATGCGCGTACTCATCGTGGAAGACGACCGGCTCCTCGCCAACGGCCTCACGGAAACGTTGCGGCGTGCCGGTTACGTGGCCGACGCCGTCGGCAGTGCGGAGGCGGCCGATGCGGCACTCAAGGTCACCGACGTGGACCTCATCGTGCTCGACATCGGCTTGCCGGGCCTCGACGGTTTCTCGTGGCTGCGCAAGCTGCGCGGGCGCGGCGGGCAGCAGTCGGTCCTCGTGCTCACGGCGCGCGATGCGCTCTCCGACCGCGTGCTCGGGCTCAACGTGGGCGCGGACGACTACCTCGCGAAGCCCTTCGCCACCGAGGAGCTGGTCGCGCGCGTCTCGGCCCTCGCGCGCCGCGGACGCGCCATCAAGTCGCGCGTGATCGAGCACGGAGCGCTCGTGCTGGATCTCGAGCGCAAGCGCGCCGTGGTCGAGGGCAAGCCCCTGGACCTCTCGCAGCGCGAATACGCGATCCTCGAATACCTGTTCTCCAATCTCGGCGCCATTGTCGGCAAGGACAAGATCGCAGGTGCGGTCGCTTCCTGGGACGAGCACATCTCGCCCAACGCGATCGAGGTGCACATGTCGCGGCTGCGGGCGAAGCTCGAGCCCGCCGGCGTCGCCATCCGCACCATCCGCGGCCTCGGATACCTGGTCGAGGCGCCGGATGTTGCGAAGTCTTGAACGTACCCTCCTCGCCTGGCTGCTGCCGCCGCTGGTGATCGTGGGTGCCGTCGCGGCCGGCGGCGCGTACGTCTTCATGGAGCGGCGCCTCACGACCGCCTACGACCAGGATCTCGGCGACATCGCGCGCGCGCTCGTGCCCTACCTGCGCGTGCACAAGGGCATCGTCACGCTGGTCTTCAGCGAGCAGGCCGAGGCGGTGCTGCGCTCCGATAGCGCGGACCAGATCTTCTATGCGGTCAAGGACAGCACCGGGGCGCTCGTGGCCGGGGATCCGGCACTGCCCTCGCCGCCGCCCTTCACCGACGACGTGCCGGTCTTCTGGAACGACGAGCGTGACGGCAGGTCCATCCGCGCCGTGGCGCTGCTCACGTATGTCGCCGGCGAGGCGGTGACGGTGAGTGCCGCGGAGACGCGCACCAAGCGCGACAGCGCCGCGCGCGGGGCCCTTCTCTCGGCCATCGCGCCCGTGACGCTGCTCACGATCGCCGCGGGCGCCGCGCTCATCTTCGGCGTGCGGCGCGGCCTTGCACCGCTCGAGCGGCTGCGCGAGGAGCTGCAGGAGCGCTCGCACACGCGGCTCACCCCGCTCGACGAGGCGAACCTGGTCGAGGAGCTGAAGCCGCTGGTGCACGAGCTGAACGACATGCTGGCGCGCCTCAAGGTCGCGCAGGATACGCAGGCGCGATTCATCGCCAACGCGGCGCATCAATTGCGCACGCCCATCGCGGGACTCGTCACGCAGATCGACCTCGCCGCTTCGGGGCCCGAGCCCGGAGCGCACCTTTCGCATGCGCGGGAGGCCGCAGCGCGCCTGGCACGGCTCGCGCAACAGGTGCTGTCCCTCGCCGCCGCGGATCCGATGTCCAATCCGTCGGCAAGCGCGGAGCCGTGCGACCTCGCGGAGATCGTGCGCTCGCGTGCCGAGACCTGGCTGCGGGCGGCGCGCGAGGTCGAGTTCGATTTCGACCTGCACCCCACGCCGGTGCGCGGCGAGCCGATCCTGATCGGCGAGCTCGCCGCGAATCTCATCGACAACGCATGCCGCTACGGCGGGCACGTGGTGCACATCGCCACCCGCGTCGAGCGGCACCGTGCGCTCCTCGAGGTGCAAGACGACGGCCCGGGCATCCCGCCTTCGGAGCGCACCCGCATCTTCGAGCGCTTCCATCGGCTCGACAACCAGTCCACCGACGGCAGCGGCCTCGGCCTTGCGATCGTCTCCGAGATCGCGCAGCGCCATCGCGCCACGATCGAGGTGCGCGATGCCACGCTGCATGCGCACGGTACCTGCGTGCGTGTGTCCTTCCCGGCACTGGAGTCCACGTGAGGACGAAGGGAACTGCGCAGCCGGCGGGCGGACGAACGGGGATCGCGGCCGGCTTGCGGCCGGTCGCCCCTTTCCTGCGCTGATGACGATCGACCTGCCCGGGCTCATCGATACGTACGGCTATGCCGCGGTGCTCGTGGGCGCATTCCTCGAGGGCGAGACCATCCTCGCGCTGGCAGGGCTCGCGGCCTATCGCGAATACCTCGATTTCCGCATCGTGGTCGTGCTCGCCCTCGTGGCCGGATTCGCCGGCGACCAGTTCTATTTCTGGCTGGGGCGCCGCAAGGGCCAGCAGATCCTGCAGCGCTTTCCGAACGCGCAGCAGCGCGCGGACCGCTTCGATGCGTTGCTCGCGCGCTGGCATGCGCCGCTCATCGTCGCCATCCGCTTCATGTACGGGTTCCGCATCGTGGGCCCCGTGCTGCTCGGCATGGGGCGCGTGGCGGCATGGAAGTTCGTGGTGTTCAACTTCATCGGTGCGGCGATCTGGGCGCCGCTCATCGCCGGGCTCGGGTACCTCTTCGGCAACGTGATCGAGGCGTTGCTCGACGACCTGCGCGACGTGGAGCTGCTCGCGTTCGCGGCCCTGGTGCTGCTCGGACTGGCGAGCTTCCTCGTGCACCACATCCGCACGCGCCGC
>DATMJE010000244.1:0-33146 GCA_035553995.1 Usitatibacter sp.
TCCGCCGCCATCTGCAGCCGGCGCAGCGATGCGTAATCCTCGCCGCGCTGCGATTCGCCGAGCCACAGCAGGACCGCACCGCAGGCACCGGACCTGAGCGACTGCTCCGCGGCCCACAACGCATCCTCGCGATTGGCGGGACGCACCACGAGGCAGCGCTCGAGCAGGATGCCGAGCTCCCGCAGCGCGGGCGCATACGGAAGGTGCGGCGCGTTGATCCAGGCGACCAGTCTCTCGCCGTCGCCCGCCCGCGCCAGGGCGCCCGCGAGGAACGAGACCTCGCCGATGCCGACCCCATCGTGCAGCACTTCGGAGAGCGTGCCGGAGGGCCAGCCGCCGCCCGGAAGCTGCGCATCGAGCGCGCCGTGCCTGGTGGGGTGGACGGGATGGAGGACCTGCTCGAGCTCGCCGCCGCGCCAGATGCCGGGCAGCTTCGCGAGCTCCGCGACGCTGGCTTTCACGGGCGCACGTTCAGGTTGCGGATGACGCCCACCGCGACACCTTCTATGTTGAGCGCATCGTGGTGGAGATCCAGGTGCAGGGTCTGGAAATCCGGGTTGGCGGGGATGAGCTCGGCCTTGTGGCCACGCAGCTTGAGCCGCTTGACGGTGACATCGTCGCCCACGCGAGCGACGACGAGCTGGCCGTTGCGCGCTTCGCTCGTGCGATGGACCACGATCCAGTCGCCGTCGAGGATGCCTTCGTCGCGCATGCTGAGGCCACGCACCTGCAGCAGGTAATCGGCGCGCGGGTTGAAGAGGTTCGTATCCACCGGGTAGTGGCCGAGCATGTTCTCGATGGCGAGGATCGGGCTGCCGGCAGCCACGGTGCCGACCAGCGGCAGGCCGCCCTCCTCCTTGACGCGGATGCCGCGAGCCGAGCCGGGTGCCAGCTCGATGGCGCCCTTCCTTTCCAGCGCCGCCAGGTGCTTGAAGACGCCGTTGGTGGAAGCCACACCCAGCAGCCGCGCCAGTTCCGGGCGCGAAGGCGGGCGGCCCTCGTGGGCGATGTGGTCACGGATGACCTGGAGGATCTCGGCCTGGCGGGCCGTCAGCTCGGCTTGCATCGGCGAAACGCGGCAAGAAGGGATGGTGACAATATTATCACCATCATGCCGCGCCGCCAAGGCTCAGTGCAGCGGAGGGGAGTCCTGCAAATACTTGCGAACGCGACGCGCCTCGGTGCCGACCTTGTCGACCGCCATCAGGATGGCGATCTCCTCGACCCCGAAGAACTTGGCCCAGAAGCCTATTTCTCCCGGCTCGCGGACGTCGATGCGACGCCTGTCGAACCACGGGCCCACCGCCCGTGGGCCGAATCCGTAATCCTGTTGTGCCACGACCTCTCCCCGCCTGGCTGCCATCGACATGTGTTCAGAGCCCCGAGCTTGCCGGTTCGTTGTGACCGATGGTCCTCGCAGCCCAAGCCCCATGGGGTTAAGCAGACGGCCGACGCCTGCTGCCGGCATTGGCCGACGCCGCTCCGGCCGCAGAGCCACGGGGTTTTCGTGAAACGGTCCGGGATGATCGTCAACTTGCGACTTGTTCACCCCGCGGTATTACATCGGCAACGCTGCGGCCCGTCCGCAACGCGCCAGCCGCGTTAAGGTGGTGTCAACGGAGGAAAAATGGACGAGGGCACCATGATCCGCTTCGAACGCTGGCGACCCCTCATCGAGGCCACCCGCACCGAGGAGGCCCTGATCGCGGTGATGCGCGAGTATTGCGACACGCTGCTGCCTTCCGACATGGACAAGCTCCCCGATGGCTGCCCCGCCTGCGCGGTGCACGCGGTGAGCGACATCGGCGACCTCGCGGTGGACTTTCGCGCGCTCGACCTCAAGTTCCTCGGCAGCGAGAACAACCACGCCACGCTGCACGACCTGGCGCTCACCTTCTCCACGGCTTCGGAGCAGCTCAAGCGGCTGCGCCATGCGATCCTGCGGCGGACCGACGACTAGCCGCCTGGTCCGGTCGGCTCAGGGGTCGACGATGTCGAACTGTCCGCGCAGGAAATCGAGGTAACCCTGCATCTGCGCGGTGCAGATGCCGACCGCACCGACATCCCCGGTCCATCCCGGGATCATCCAGTTGCAACCGGCGCCATTGCGCGGCGAAACGATGACCGGCAGCGGCTGCACTTCGAGGCACTCCCCCAGTTGCATGAGTTTGGCGCGTATCAGTCGATCGAGCACGCGCTTGCTGATCACGACTCGGTCCATCCTCTGTTCCCGTGTTTTTGGCATGTGGTGTTGGACCTCGACGGGGTGTTTCAAACGCGTGCGAATCGGCCACGCCGTGAGGTCACAGGCCGTCGCAATCGCATGTGGGTCCCGTATTCGCGCACGCTGTCGATAACCGATAGCGGGAGGTAGGAGCGGGCCGACAGGATGTAAAATCGCGAGACGCATGTCCCGACAGCTCTTCCGACAAGAGGCCATCGACGCCCAGCGAGAGAAGTTTCTCGGCGAGGCGACCGTGGCCCGCCCTGTTCCCTCCTGGGTCTTCACCCTGCTCGCCGCCGGCACGGCCGTGCTGCTGATCGTGGTCGCGGTCTGGGGGCAATACACGCGACGCGAGCGCGTCGAGGGATACCTGGCATTGGATACCGGCGCCGCCCGCGTGCTCATCACCGATGCCGGCCGCATCACCGACCTCGTGGTGAAGGAAGGCGACGAGGTCCGTGCCGGCGATCCGCTCGCGCGCGTCTCGTTCGATCGCAGCCTCGGCACCGGCGCATCATCAAGTGAAACGGCCGCGCGCGAGATCGGCAGCCGCCGCACCATCCTCGAGAAGGAGCAGGCGCAGTGGAAGGAGCTGGGCGAGCAGCAGTCCGCGCAGCTGCGCCGCCGCATGCAGGACCTGCAGAACGAGATCGCGCAGATCGACAACGAGATGAAGCTGCAGGAGACGCGCATCAAGTCGGCGAAGGAGCAGGCGGAGCGCTACCGCAACTACGCCAACGACAAGTTCGTCTCCGACGTCCTGCTCAAGCAGAAGCTGGACGAGGTCACCGACCAGGAGATCAAGCTCGAGGCGCTCAAGCGCCAGCGCGGGCAGGTGGAACGCGACCTGGGCGCGGCCCGCCTCGAAGCGCCCTCGATCCAGCTGCGCGCGCGTGCGCAGGTCGAGCAGGTCGAGCGCCAGATCAGCGAATTGAAGCAGGGCATGTCGCAGGTGGAGGCGCAGCGCGAGACGGTCATCCGCGCGCCGATGGCGGGCGTGGTCACCAACGTCGCGGTCAACCGCGGGCAGTCGGTCGCCGCGGATACGCCGCTCGCGACCGTGCTGCCGAAGGGCAGCGGCATGCACGTGGAGCTCCTCGTGCCGACGCGCGCCATCGGCTTCCTCAAGCTCGGCCAGGAAGTGGTGCTGCGCTACGAGGCCTTCCCCTACGAGCGCTTCGGCCAGTACCACGGCACCATCACCGAGATCGGCCGCAGCGTGTGGACGGCCGGCGAGCGCGTGGGCCCGTTGCAGGCGCGCGAGCCCGTATACCGCGTCGATGTCACGCTGCAGAGCCAGACCGTCTCGGCGCTCGGCCAGGAGCTGCCGCTGCGTCCGGGCATGCTCGTCAACGCGGACCTGCTGCTCGAGAAGCGCAGCATCCTCGAGTGGATCTTCGAGCCGGTGCTGCGGCTGAAGGGCCGGTTCTAGTCCCGATGGGCGTCTTCTCCCGCCGCATCCCCGTGATCCTCCAGAGCGAGGCGCCGGAATGCGGCATCGCGTGCCTCGCCATGGTGGCGTCCTTCCACGGCCATCGCACCGATCTTTCCGCCATGCGGCTGCGCCTGTCGCCGTCGCTCAAAGGCATCACGCTCAAGCACGTGGCCCAGATCGCCGAGACCATGGGCATGACGGCGCGCGGCGTGCAGGTGCCGCTGCAGTCGCTGGGCAAGCTGCGGCTGCCTGCGGTGCTGCACTGGGACATGAACCACTTCGTGGTGCTCACGCGCGTTTCCGGCCGCAAGCTCACGATCCACGATCCGGCCCGCGGCAAGCGCGTCCTCAACCTGGACGAGGCTTCGCGCCATTTCACCGGCGTCGCGATGGAATTCACGCCCACCGGTGCCTTCGAGCGCAAGGACGAGCGGGAGAAGCTGCATTCGTGGCAGCTCCTGGGGGTCGCCTCCGGCTTCAAGGGCACCATCGCGCAGATCCTCACGCTCTCCTTCGCGCTCGAGGTGTTCGCGATCGCGATGCCCTTCTTCCTGCAGCTCGTGGTCGATCGCGTGGTCGTGGGCCGCGACCGCGACCTCCTCACCGTGCTGGGCATCGGCTTCGGCACGCTGGTCGTGATCCAGGTGGCCGTGACCGCCGTGCGCGCGTGGGTGGGCGTCTACCTCAGCACCAACATCAACCTGCGCCTGCTGACCAACCTCTTCAACCACATGCTGCGGCTGCCGCTCGCGTGGTTCGAGAAGAGGAACCTGGGCGACATCGTGTCGAAGTTCCGCAGCGTGGACGCGATCCAGCGCACGCTTTCCACCACCTTCGTCGAGACCGCGGTCGATGGCGTGATGGTGATCCTAACGCTGGTGGTGATGGGCTTCTACAGCCTCACGCTCACCGGCGTCGTGCTCGTCGCGGCCGTCCTCTACGCCGCCGCCCGCTGGCTGTTCTACTACCCGCAGCGCTTCGCCACGGACGAGCAGCTGGCGCACGAGGGCCGCAGCAGCACGCACTTCATCGAGACGCTGCGCGGGATGATGGCGATCAAGCTGAACCTGCGCGAGGCCGAGCGCCGCAGCGCCTACCAGAACCTCATCGTCGACCAGACCAACGCCCTCGTGCGCGTGCAGAACGTGGGCATCCTGCAGCGCGCCTCCAACGCGCTCGTCTTCGGCATCGAGAACGTGGTCGTGGTCTGGGTGGGCGCCCTCCTCGTGCTCGACGGGCAGTTCACCGTCGGCATGCTCTACGCGTTCATCGGCTTCAAGCTGGTGTTCCTCGGCCGCGTGATCAACCTGGTGGAGAAGTGGAACGAGTTCCGCATGCTCGACCTCCACGCCGAGCGCGTGGCCGACATCGCGCTCGCGCAGCCGGAGCAGATGTCTCCGCCGCTGCCCGGAGACATGACCAGCGGTCCGCTCGCCATCGAGGCGCGCGACGTGGGCTTCGCCTACGGGCCGGAAGGCTTCGTCTTCCGCAACGTGTCGGTGAACGTGTTTCCCGGCGAGACCGTGGCGATCGTGGGCCCCTCGGGCAGCGGCAAGACGACGCTCATCAAGGTGCTCCTGGGCCTGCTGCCCGTCACCGAGGGCGAGGTGCGCGTGAACGGCCGCAACCTTGCCGACTGGGATGCGGCCCAGTACCGTGCCCGCGTCGGCGCCGTGATGCAGGACGACCAGCTCTTCGTCGGCACCATCGAGGACAACATCTCCTTCTTCGACACCGAGCACGATAACGAGCGCGTGCGCGAGTCGGCGAAGGCGGCCATGATCCACGACGAGATCATGGCGATGCCGATGCAGTACAACACCATCGTGGGCAGCCTCGGCATGGCGCTGTCCGGCGGGCAGAAGCAGCGCGTGCTGCTGGCACGCGCCCTCTACCGGCGGCCCAGGGTGCTGTTCCTCGACGAGGCGTTCGACCAGCTCGACATGGCGCTGGAACGCCGCATCTCCGGCTCGCTGTCGCTGGACCGGATGATGTCCCTGGTCATCGTGAGCCACCGGCCCGAGACCGCCTCCACCGCCGGCAAGCGCCTCGAGCTCGTCTCCCACGTGCTGCCGATCACGCCGCAACCTGCTTGAGTTTTGCCCCGCTGGGGTACTAAAAGCGGAACACGGAGAGCACGGAGAAGCACAGAGCACACGGAGAAAACCGATGCTTGCCACCCGTATACAACGGATTGCGACATGATTACGATTTGCTTTTCTCCGTGCCCTCTGTGCTTCTCTGTGCCCTCTGTGTTAAGGATTTAGTTTTTTAAACTAAAGCACGTCGAAGCTCCAGGAAGCCTTGGTGAAAACCTCGAGCTGGTCGCTCTTCACGCCGAAATCGGGCACGCGATTGCGTGAGTACGTGGTCCCCACGTAGAACGACTTGCCGATGCCGATCCGCTTGCCGTAGACCACGGAGACGGTCTCGGTGACTTCCTTCGAGGCGACGGGCGCGGTCCACAGCGTGGGCGAGCGGTGGATGCGGACGTCCTGCCAGATGAGGCGCACGCTGTCGCGCGCCGTGAAGTGCCAGTAGGAGACCACCTGCTGCACGCGCTGGCCGATGATGAGGTTCGATCCCACCGTCGGCTCGCGGGAATTCACGATGTCGTTGTCGATGCGGTATTCGAGCTCGAAGCGCGCGTGCGGCCGCATGCTGAGCTGCAGCGTGGCGAACGAGCCCTGCCCGATGCGGTTGTTGGCCACGTCGAGGCGGTCGCCCCAGACGAGCTCGGTGTGGATCTTCGCGAGCCACGCGAACGGGTTGCTCTCGAAGGCGGCGTAGAGCTGGTCGCGCTTGCGCGGCGGGCCGGGCTGCACCGCCACGAGGTTGTTCGGCCGCAGCTCGAACCAGAACATCGTGGCGCGCGGCAGGCCCAGGCGCAGGCCGAGCGTGTTCTGCTGGTACTGCACGTCGCCGTCGCGATTGGTCCTGTATTCGAGGTTGGCGTACGGCGTCACCTCGTTGAAGCCCCACTGGTCGAGGAACTTGCGCGCCGTCTCCGAATACGCGCGCCGGTAGCCGTTCTGCACGAAGAAGCCGTTGTCGGCGCGGAAGTCGCTGCCCACGTCCTCGAACGTGAGGTACTCGTCCCAGCGGGCGCTGTGAAAGGCCCAGTCGGCCATCGCCGCGTGGCTGGTGGCGAGCTCGCCGCGCTCGAGGACGCCGTCCACGGGCTGCGCCGTGGTCCACGAGCCCAGCACCTGGCTACGGAAGCGGTTGTCGTTGTTGGGGTACCAGACGACGTCGGGCCCGGCGACGCGATTGTACGAATGGTCGCGCTCGATGGTGCGGTCGGTGAAGAGCCCGCCGATGGAGAGCGTGCGATCGGCCTGCCAGCGGCCGCGCGCGAAGGTCGCGATGGAGCTGAAGTCCTGCGCCGCCGTGCCGGTCGAATACGTGCCCGGCAGCAGCACCAGGCCCCCGCCCTGGTCGCGCGTCACCATCGCCGTGCCGTCGAAGCCCTGCGTGCGCTGTGTGACGCGCGCACCCCACGCGGGGTCGGTCACGGAGCGCGTGTAGATTGCCGGAAAGGGGGACTGCAGGATGTCGGCGCCCTCGAGGAAGAACGGGCGCTTCTCCGGGAAGAAAAGCGCGAACTGGGTGTTACCCGCGAGCTGCGGCGTATCCAGCTCGACCTGCGAGAAGTCCGGGTTGATCGTGCCGTCCACGATCACGTCCGCCCGCGGCCGCCACTTGAGGTCGAGGCTGGGCACGACTTCTCCTTCCCGCCGCTCGGGCACGCCGGCGTCGCGATTGCGCACCTCGCGCAGCGTCACGTTCGGCGTGAGCTCGAGGTGACGCGTGGCGGGCAGGTCGTCGAGTCCGGTGAGCGGCTCGTTCAGGCACAGGAAGCACGTCTGCTCCCGCGGCAGCATGCTGGAGGAGATGCGGTACTGCTGCTCGCGCGGCCAGACGCGGTAGAGCATCACGCTCCACTGGCTCGAGGGCGGATCGGTGTAGCGCAGCGACGAGAAGGGGATGCGGAATTCGACGGTCCAGCCGCCCTCGAAGCGGCCCGTCGCCACGTCGAAATCGAGGTCGGGCGAGAAGTCCTCGTTGCTCGTGTCCTCGTTGTAGAGGCCGTCGCCGATGGAGCCGCGCGGGTTCACGCGGAAGAAGTGCGCGAATTTGCGGTTGCCCACGGGATCCACGAAGAGCACCACCATGTCCTGGTCGGCGAGCACGTTGTCGCGCCGCGCGAACGGCGCCCTCAGTTTCGCGGGATCCGGGTCGTAGGCCCACACCGCAACGTAGAGCGCCTGGCGGTCGTAGAGGAAGCGCGCTTCGGTGCGCACCCGCGCCGGCTGCTTGTCCTGCGGCGAGACATCCCAGAAACGGTCCAGCAGCGGCGCGCGCTGCCAGGCGGGCTCGTCGGGGCGGCCGTCGAGGACGATCTTCTCGCCCGGTGCCAGGCGGTGCGCTTCGATGGCCGCGGCGGTGTTCGCGATGCCCAGCGCGATGGCGGCGGATAGCCACAGCAGGAAACGAAGCATTCTCGGTCGGTTTGGCGCAGCGCCTGTGCAATGGGCAAGGTGTCGCCCCCGCGCAGGCGGGGGCCAATCCCCCGGCACTATACGGAGGGCGCGGGGAGGCCGAAGCGCGAATGGGACCGGCCGCGGAAGGCGCGGGACGAGTTGCAGAAATGCAGGCGCGAAAAGCCCGAAGGGGGGTGACAGTTTCGCAAAAGCAAGGCATAACATCGCCGCACGCGCATAAGACAAACGATGACCCAACCTCAGGAGGCGCCATGTATTTGCAGAATTACAATCCGTTAGGGAACGTGTTCCTGTCCACGCTGGCGGCGGCCGTCCCCATCGCCGTCCTGCTGTACTTCATAGCCCTCCATCCCCATCGCGACCAGAACGGCGTCCGCCACCTGGGCATCACCGCGCCCTGGGCGGCCTTCTTCGGCGTGATCGCCGCCTTCCTCGTCTCCTGCGCGATCTTCCGGATGCCCGTCACGTCGGCGGTTTCCGCCTTCGCGCTCGGCACGCTCTCGGGCTTCCTCGGCATCATCTGGATCGTGCTGGCGGCGATGTTCCTCTACACGATGACGGTCATCACGGGACAGTTCGAGATCGTGAAGGAGTCCATCGTCCACATCTCGTTCGACCGGCGGCTGCAGGCGGTGCTGATCGCCTTCTCGTTCGGCGCCATCATCGAGGGCACTTCCGGCTTCGGCACGCCGGTCGCCATCGCCGGCGCCGTGATGGTGGGCCTGGGCTTCCGGCCCTTCCAGTCCGCGGTGCTGAACCTCCTCGCCAACACCGCACCCGTCGCCTGGGGCGCCATCGGGACGCCGATCGTGACGCTCGCGGCCGTGAGCGGCCTCGACCAGGTGACCATCTCGGCCATGGCCGGGCGCCAGCTTCCGTGGGTGTCGATGCTGGTGCCCTTCTGGCTCGTCGCCGTGTTCGTGAAGATGGAAGGCGGCTCGTGGAAGCAGGTGTTCGAGGTGTGGCCGGCGGCGATCGTGGCCGGCGGCACCTTCGCGATCATGCAGTTCTTCGCCTCGGGCACGGAACAGTTCCACCTCATGACGGACGTGGTCTCGGGTGTCTTCTCGGTCATCTGCACCGCCGTCTTCCTGCGCTTCATCTGGCACCCGAAGACGCGCTTCCTGCTGCGCTCCGAGCGCGAGGCGCTCGAGCGCGAGGGCAAGTCGGTCGCCGAAGTCGCCGCCGCCGAATACAAGTATCCGTACAGCTTCGGCCAGACCGCCCGGGCCTGGATGCCGTGGGTGATCCTCATCGCCTGCTGCGCGCTCTGGGGCACGCCCGACTTCAAGAAGACGCTCAACAACACGTTCGCCGGCACCAAGATCAACACCACGCTGCTGGGCTCGCCGCTCACCGGCACGGCCTCGCTGCCGGTGTGGTCCATGCCCGACCTCGACGGCAAGGTGCAGCGCACCGCCCCGGTGGCGCCGCCCACCGCGAAGCCCGAGGCGGCGAAGTTCGCCATCAACTGGCTGTCGGCCGCCGGCACGGGCGTGTTCGTCGCCGCGCTCCTCACGGGGCTCGTGCTCGGCATGAACGGGGCGCAGTGGGGCGAGGCCCTGGCGCGCACGGCACGCCGGATGGTGATTCCCGTGATCGTGATCGGCCAGGTGCTCGGGCTGGGATTCCTCACCCGTTACGCCGGAACCGACGCGGTGCTGGGGCTCGCCTTTACCAATGCCGGGCCGCTCTATCCATTCTTCGCGGCATACCTCGGGTGGCTGGGCGTCTTCCTCACCGGCTCGGACACGGCGTCGAACGCGCTCTTCGGCAGCCTGCAGCGCATTACCGCGCAGCAGCTCCACCTGAACGAGATCCTCATCGTCGCCACCAACTCGACCGGCGGCGTGATGGGCAAGATGATCGATGCCCAGTCGATCATGGTCGCCTGCGCCGCGTGCTATGACGATCCGAAGGAGCGGTCCAACGCGCTCGGGCCCATCTTCCGTACCGTCTGGTGGCACTCGCTGGCCGGTGCCGCGATCATCGGCACCATCGCCATGCTGCAGGCGTACGTCTTCCCCGGCGTAATTCCCATCCCGCCGGTGAAATAAAAGCACCGCTTCCTTCGTTTACGTGGGCGGGGCGTGGCCGCACCGGCCGCGCTCCGCCACTCGCGAAGGGAGCGTCCGTGATCAACCTGCGGGGCCTGGGCCCGGGCCGCACTGCGCTGGGCGTCGTCCTCCTTGCCGCTGTCGGCCTTTCCATCGCGCAGGTGGGCTTTCCGCCGCCACCGCCGAAGGTGAGCCCCGCCGCCGGGGTGATCGACATGCACGTGCATCCTGCGCCGGACGTGTTCGGCCGCGCGCTCACGGACACCGAGGTGGTGACCATCGCGCGCCGCAAGGGCATGCGCGGCATCGTGCTGAAGAACCACGTCGTGCCCACCGCGGACCGCGCGGCGCTCGCCATGGAGGCGGTGCCGGGCATCGAGGTCTGGGGCGGCGTCGTGCTGAACAGCTCCGTGGGCGGCATCAACCCCGCGGCGGTCGAATGGATGCACCGCATGTCGGGCGGACGCGGCAAGGTCGTGTGGCTGCCCACCTTCGATGCGGACAAGCACGTGAAGACGCTGGTGGACAAGAACAAGTCCGGCATCGTCGTGGCGCCCGGCGGCCATGTCACGCCCGAGATGGACGAGGTGCTGAAGATCGTCGCGCGCGAGAACCTGGTGCTCGCGACGGGCCATGTGCACGCCGAGGAGGTGCTCGCGGTCACGAAGCGCGCCCGCGAGCTGGGCGTGAAGAGCATCCTCGTCACCCACGGCCTCACCAACATCCCGGGGCTCACGATGGCGCAGGCGAAGGAAGCCGCCGCCATGGGCGCGATGATCGAGATCTGCTACCTGCAGTTCATGACCGGGCCCAACGCCCAGTACGCGTGGATGAAGCACTGGGAGCAGGTCGGCACCGACGTGGTCGTGAAGGCGGTGCAGGAGATCGGCGCGGATTCCATCGTGCTGTCCACGGACCTCGGCCAGCAGGGGATGATGTCGCCGCCCGACGGCATCGAGAACGCGGTCGGGGCGCTGCGCGCGGCCGGCATCTCGCAGGCGGACATCGACAAGATGATGAAGCGCAATCCGGCGAAGCTGCTGGGCGTGTAGCCGGCGTCGCGGGAGCGACGGGGCGCAGCGTAGAATGGCGCGCCGACAGCAACCGCGAGCGCCATGGGCAGCCTGCAACACCTCTTCGACCAGAATCGTGAATGGGCCGCGCGCCTCACGCGGCAGGATCCCACCTTCTTCCCGCGGCTGTCGCGGCTGCAGCGCCCCGAATACCTGTGGATCGGGTGTGCCGACAGCCGCGTGCCGGCGAACGAGATCGTGGGCCTGCTGCCGGGCGAGATGTTCGTCCATCGCAACGTCGCCAACATCGTCGTGCACACGGACCTCAACTGCCTCTCGGTGATGCAGTTCGCGGTGGACGTGCTCAAGGTTTCGCACATCATGGTCGTGGGGCACTACGGCTGCGGCGGTGTCGCCGCGGCACTCGAGCGGCGGCGCCTTGGTCTCATAGACAACTGGCTGCGCCACGTCCAGGATGTCCATGCGCGGCATCGCGAGATGATCGCGTCGATCGCGGGGGAGGCCGCGCAGGCCGCGCGCCTGTGCGAGCTCAACGTGATCGAGCAGGTCGCGAACGTCTGCCAGACCTCGATCGTCCTGGATGCCTGGGAACGCGGCCAGGAGCTCACGGTCCACGGATGGATCTACGGCCTGCACGACGGCCACATCCGCGACCTGCAATCCTCGGCGAGCTCGGCCGAGGAGGCGCCGGAAGCGTACCGGCGCGCCATCGAGCGGCTGTAACGCAAGGAGGCTTACATGTCAGCAAGGTTTCCAGCCCGCTTCGCCGCGGCGCTCGTGGTCGCCGCGGGCCTCGGCGCCTGTGCCTACACGCAGGGTCCGACGCGCAACGACGACGTCTTTCGCAACATCGTGCCCGGCATGACGCAGGAGGATGTCAGCCGCATGCTCGGCAAGCCGGATGAAATGATGCCCTTCCCGATGTCGCATACGGTGGCGTGGGACTACCGCTACTACGACACGTGGGGCTACATCTGCTACATGTCGATCACGTTCGGGCCCGACGGGCGCGTCGCGAGCAAGATCAGCCGCCGCATCAACTCCGGCGGGGACCACAGCAAATGAACGCCGCCCGGCCGGCAAGCGGCCGGGCGTAGTAGCATCGCGCAGTACCGCATCGGGATCGCAGGCTCCCGGTGAACCAAGACGGTGTCCCGTCCAAGCGCTGCCATCGCCCGAGCGAGGACACCGCACATGCACGCGCATCACGCCAGCCGCCTGCTCGTCGCCAAGGCCATCCGCGCCTTTGGCGACGGCTACGTAAGCCTCCTGCTGCCGCTCTACCTCATCGCGCTCGGCTATGGGCCGGTCGAGGTCGGCGTGATCGCGACCGCGACGCTCGTGGGCTCGGGCCTGCTCACGCTCGCGGTCGGCCTGCACGCGCACCGGTTCCATTTCCGCGCCCTGCTCCTCGCCGCGACCGTCGTGCTCGGCCTCACCGGCCTGGGGTTCGCGCTGGTGCGGGATTTCTGGCCGCTGCTCGTGGTCGCGTTCTTCGGCACGCTCAACCCCTCGAGCGGCGACGTGAGCGTCTTCCTGCCGCTCGAGCACGCGGTGCTCGCGCGCGTGGTCGAGGACCGGAAGCGCACGCACGTCTTCGCGCGCTACAGCCTCGTGGGATCGCTCGGCGCCGCGGCCGGTGCGCTCGCCGCGAGCCTGCCGGACTGGATCGAGCAGCGCTGGGGCATCCCGAAGCTGGCCGCGCTGCAATCGATGTTCGTGTTGTATGCCGCGGCGGCGCTGCCGATCGCGCTCGTCTATCGCAGCCTGCCGCGCACGCTCGGCGCCGTGGAGCGCCGCGCGCCCGCGCCCCTCACGCGCTCGAAGGCGCGCGTCTACACGCTCGCGGCGCTTTTCAGCGTCGATGCGTTCGCGGGCGGCCTGGTGGTGCAGTCGATGCTGGCGCTGTGGCTGTACCAGCGCTTCGAGCTTTCGCCGGCGCAGGCGGGAGCCCTCTTCTTCTGGACCGGGCTCGCGAGCGCGGCCTCGTTCCTCGTGGCCCCGCGCATCGCCGAGCGCGTGGGCCTCGTGAACACCATGGTCTTCACGCACCTTCCCGCGAACCTGTGTCTCATGGCGGTGCCGTTCGTCGACAGCCTGCCGGTGGCGCTCGGGCTGCTCTTCATCCGCGCGGCACTCTCGCAGATGGATGTGCCGACGCGAAGCTCGTACGTGATGGCGATCGTGCTGCCCGAGGAGCGGCCGGCGGCCGCAAGCATCACGGCCGTGCCGCGCAGCATGGCGTCCTCGGCGAGCCCGCTCATCGCCGGCTGGCTTCTCGCTGCCTCGGCATTCGGCTGGCCCCTCGTCGCCGCCGGCGCGCTCAAGGTGGCCTACGATCTCGCTCTGCTCATGGCCTTCCGCCGCATCAGGCCGCCGGAGGAAGTGGCCGGGGCGGCGCGAGCTCCGCTTCCATGACGGCGCGTGCCTCGGCCTCGCGCCCTGCGAGCACGAGGCGGCCGATGTCGCCGTCGAGGGCGCGCTCCCAGAAGGCGCGCCGCGAGCCCACGTCGGTGAAGCGGCGCTTCACGGCATCGCGATAGTCGGCAGCGAACTCGGCGAGGCGCGCGAATTCCGCCGGCACTGCCGCCTCCACCAGCGCAGCCAGGCGCTTCGCGAGCACCGGGGAAGCCCCGCCGGTGGAAATGGCGACCTGGATCGCCCCGCGGTCGACCACGGCCGGCATGATGAATGTGGAGAGCGAGGGATCGTCGGCCACGTTCACCGCGATGCCACGCTCGTGGGCCGCGTGCGCGACGGCGGCGTTGGCTTCGGCGTCGTCGGTCGCGGCAATGGCAACGGTCGCGCCCTCCATGTCGGCAGGCTCGAAGCGGCGCGCGCGATGCTCGATCACGCCCTCGCGCGAGAGCTGTCGCAGGCCCTCGCAAATCACGGGGGCCACGAGCCGCACGCGCGCGCCGGAACGCAGCAGCGTGCGGACCTTCGCCTCGCCCACGCCGCCGCCGCCCACGACCAACGCGAGGCGCTCGCGCAGGTCGAGGAATGCGGCGAAGAAGGCCCGGTCCGCCGTCACGGGCGTGCCTTGCGCTTGCTCGCAGCCGGGCCCGGAGGCGGATCGTTCGTGCGTGCCCTGGGCTTCGTCGCGATCGGGCCTTCCACCCGACCGTTCGCTTGCGGCTTGGGCCGCGCCGTGCGCGCGCGTTTGGCCGCGGCGACGGGCTTTCGCGCCGCCGACGGCAAGAGCTCCAGCAGGTTGCCCTCCGCGTTGATCAGCGCCTCCGCTTCCTCGAGCAGGAAGCGGCCGAACTCGTCCGCGGCGGGCACCAGCCGGCGGGAGGCGCGCCGCACCAGGTACCACTGGCGGCGCACGGGCAAGCCCACGACGTCGAGCAGCACGATGCGCCCCGCCGCAAGCTCCGTGCGCACCGTGTGCAGCGAGAGGAAGCCCAGGCCGAGTTGCGCGATGACCGCCTGCTTGATGGTCTCGTTCGACGCCATCTCCATCGTGGTGCGGAACTTCATGCCCTGCTCCGTGAAGCAGCGCTCCATCGCGGCGCGCGTGCCGCTGCCCGGCTCGCGCACGATGAAGGGCTCCGCCGCGAGATCGGCGAGATCCATGCGGCGGCGGCGCGAGAAGGGATGCTCCGGTGCCGCGAGGATGCCCAGCAGGTTGGGCGCGAACGGTGTCGCATCGCAATCGATGCCCTCGGGCGGCCGCCCCATGATGACGAGGTCCACGGTGTTGTCGCGCAGCTCGCGCAGGATCTCCTCGCGGTTGTGCACCGTGAGGCGGAAATCGATGCCCGGATGCGTGCGCAGGAACTGGCCCAGCAGGCGTGGCACGAAGTATTTCGCGGTGGAAACGACACCGAGGCGCACGCGCCCGCTGCGCACGCCGCGCCAGCGCGCCGCGAGCTCGTCCAGGTTCTGCACGCGCTCGAGCACGTCCTCCACGTGGCGCGCGAATTCGCGCCCCGCCTCCGTCGGGCGGATGCCGCGGCCATCGGGCTCGAAGAGCGGCAGGCCCAGCGCATCCTCGAGCTGGCGCACCTGCATCGAGACCGCAGGCTGCGTGAGGTGCGCTTCTTCCGCCGCGCGCGTGAGGCTTTTCAGCCGCGTGACGGCCGCGAAGAGCTCGAGCTGCCGGAGGGTGTAGCGGTGCATGTCATCAGCATAGCTTATGTATGGTGCGATGAAAACTGAATTGTGCTGATGTGTTGCGGCGCCTATCTTCGGTTCCTCAACAGGAGGAAACGCGATGGGTGCCCCCGAACTGCAACAGATCCGCGACAGCCGCCGCCGCTACCAGGCCGGCGTCCTCAAGTATGCGCAGATGGGCTACTGGCGGCCCGACTACGAGCCGAAGGCGACCGACGTGCTGGCGCTCTTCCGCGTGACGCCGCAGGAAGGCGTGGACCCGGTGGAAGCCGCGGCGGCCGTCGCGGGCGAATCGTCCACGGCCACGTGGACCGTCGTCTGGACCGACCGCCTCACCGCCTGCGACTCGTACCGCGGCAAGGCCTATCGCGTCGAGCCCGTGCCCGGCACGCCCGGCCAGTATTTCTGCTGGATCGCCTACGACCTCGACCTCTTCGAGGAAGGCTCGATCGCCAACCTCGCGGCGTCCATCATCGGCAACGTCTTCAGCTTCAAGCCGATCAAGGCCGCGCGCCTCGAGGACATGCGCTTCCCGGTCGCGTACGTGAAGACGTTCAAGGGGCCGCCCACCGGCATCGTGGTCGAGCGCGAGCGGCTGGACAAGTTCGGGCGCCCGCTGCTGGGCGCGACCACCAAGCCCAAGCTCGGCCTCTCGGGCAAGAACTACGGCCGCGTGGTGTACGAGGGCCTGCGCGGCGGGCTCGACTTCATGAAGGACGACGAGAACATCAACTCGCAGCCCTTCATGCACTGGCGCGACCGGTTCCTCTACTGCATGGAAGCGGTGAACCGCGCGCAGGCCGCGACCGGCGAGGTGAAGGGCCATTACCTCAACATCACCGCCGGCACGATGGAGGCGATGTACGAGCGCGCCGAATTCGCCAGGGAATTGGGCTCGGTGATCGTGATGGTGGACCTGGTGATCGGCTGGACCGCGATCCAGTCGATCTCCAACTGGGCGCGCGCCAACGACGTGATCCTGCACATGCACCGCGCGGGACACGGAACGTACACGCGGCAGAAATCCCACGGCGTGTCGTTCCGCGTGATCGCCAAGTGGTGCCGCCTCGCCGGCGTGGACCACCTGCATGCGGGCACCGCCGTCGGCAAGCTCGAGGGCGATCCGCCCACCGTGCAGGGCTACTACGACGTGTGCCGCGAGAGCGTCACGCCCGAGAACCTGCCGCGCGGCAATTTTTTCGAGCAGGACTGGGCGGGGCTGCGCAAGGTGATGCCGGTGGCTTCGGGCGGCATCCATGCGGGCCAGATGCACCAGCTCATCGGACTCTTCGGCGAGGACGTGGTGCTGCAGTTCGGCGGCGGCACCATCGGCCACCCGATGGGAATCGAAGCGGGAGCCACCGCCAATCGCGTCGCGCTCGAGGCGATGATCCTCGCCCGCAACGAGGGCCGCGACCTCGCCGCCGAAGGCCCCGCGATCCTCATCGAGGCCGCGCGCAGCTGCAAGCCGCTCGCCGCCGCCCTCGACGTCTGGAAGGACGTGACCTTCGACTACGCGAGCACCGACACGAGCGATTTCGTGCCGACGCTCACCCCTGCCTGATGTCATCCCGGCCGCGGCATCTGCCGCAATGGGCCGGGATCCAATTTCGAACTGCGGAGCAACCCATGCGAATCACCCAGGGCGCCTTCTCCTTCCTTCCCGACCTCACCGACGTCCAGATCCGCGCGCAGGTCGACTACTGCCTGCAGCAGGGCTGGGCCGTCTCCGTGGAGCACACCGATGACATCCATCCGCGCAACACGTACTGGGAAATGTTCGGCATGCCGATGTTCGACCTCGCCGACGCCGCCGGCGCCATGGTGGAGATCACGGCATGCCGCGCGACCTTTCCCGAGCACTACATCCGCGTCAACGCCTTCGATGCGACGCGCGGCTGGGAGACGGTGCGCCTGTCGTTCGTCGTGAACCGGCCCGCGAACGAGCCCGGTTTCCGCCTCGTCCGCACCGAAGGCCCCGGCCGCCTGCAGCGCTATTCGATCGAGCGCCGCACGTGAACGCACGCGACGCCACCTCGACGGTCGCCCCGGTCGACGCGGCCGCGGAAATCCGCGCGCTGCTCGATTCGCTCGACCGCGAGCTGGTGGGCCTGGCACCGGTGAAGCAGCGCATCGCCGAGGTCGCGGCGCTCCTCGCCGTGGACCGCGCGCGCGCCTCCCTCGGACTCCCCGGCACGCCGCCCGCGCTGCACATGTCCTTCACCGGCAATCCCGGCACCGGCAAGACGACCGTCGCGCTCAAGATGGCCGGCATCCTCCATCGCCTGGGATACGTGCGCAAGGGCCACCTCGTGGCGGTCACGCGCGACGACCTCGTCGGCCAGTACATCGGCCACACGGCGCCGAAGACGCGCGAGGTGCTGAAGCGCGCCATGGGCGGCGTGCTCTTCATCGACGAAGCCTATTACCTCTACCGGCCCGAGAACGAGCGCGACTACGGCCAGGAGGCGATCGAGATCCTGCTGCAGGTGATGGAGAACCAGCGCGAGGACCTGGTGGTGATCCTCGCCGGCTACAAGGACCGCATGGCGCGGTTCTTCGAATGCAACCCCGGCTTCTCCTCGCGCATCGCGCACCACGTGGACTTCCCCGACTACACGCGCGAGGAGCTGCTGCGCATCGCGCAGCTCATGCTCGACCGCATGGGCTATGCGTTCGACGATGCGGCGCGCGCGGCCTTCGAGCGCTACCTGGGCCTGCGCATGGCGCAGCCGCATTTCGCCAACGCGCGCAGCGTGCGCAACGCGCTCGACCGCATGCGCCTGCGCCACGCGAGCCGCGTATTCGAAAACCTGGCCCAGGCCGACCGCGCCGCGCTCTCGACCCTCGCCGCGGACGACATCCTCGCCAGCCGCGTCTTCCAATCCCGCGAACCCTCGTAAGGAGAAGCCCATGCTCGACGCCCTGATCTTCGACGTGGACGGCACCGTCGCCGAAACCGAGGACCTGCATCGCCGCGCCTTCAACCTGGCGCTCGCGCGCCACGGCGTCGACATCGCCTGGGACCCGCGCGAGTACCGGCGCCTGCTGCAGATCCACGGCGGCAAGGAGCGGCTGCAGCGCTCGCTCGCCGAGCACGAGATGCCGCGGTCGCGCGAGGAGATCGCGGCGATCCACGCCACCAAGACGGCGCTCTACGAATCGATGCTCGCGGCGGAAGGCGCGCCGTGGCGCCCGGGCGTCGCGCGCCTGATGGGCGAAGCGCTGCGGCGCGGCCTGCGGCTTGCGATCGCCACCACCACCACGGCCGCGAACCTGGAGCCGCTCTTCGCGCCCGTGATCGGCCGCGACTGGCGGCTTTGCTTCAGCGCCGTGCTCGCGGGCGACATGGTCGCGCACAAGAAGCCTGCGCCCGACATCTATCGGGAGTGCGTCGCGCGGCTCGGCACGCGCCCGCAGGCATGCATCGCGTTCGAGGATTCCGGCGCGGGTGTCGCTTCCGCGCGCGAGGCGGGGTGCTACGTCATCGCCACCCGCAGCGAATGGCTCGCCGGCGACTACCTCGGCGGCGCGCACCTGCAGGTGCCGCACCTCGGCGACCCGGGTCGGCTCTGGGACCAGGAACATCCGTTCCTGCACCGGCGCTGGCTGTCCATCAAGGACCTTGCCGCGTGGCATGCCCGCCACGAGCCCGATGCCGCCCCGTCGCAAGGCGCACGCTCCACGGCGAGGCTGCCGAGAATGCTGGGGACGCCCGCATGAGAACCGGCCGCAGGACCCTCACGCAGTTCCTGATCGACGAGCGGCGCCGCTTTCCGCAGGCGACCGGCGGGCTGAACAGCCTCCTGATCGCGATCGCCGTCGCATGCAAGGGCGTGGCGAGCGAGATCGCGCGCGGAGCGCTCGCGCAGGCGCCGGGCGAACGCGACGCGCTCGGCGCGATCGCGGAGGAAACCTTCCGCCGCTGCCTCGCCACGGGCGGGCACGCCGCGGCGCGCGCATCGCGCACCGTGCTTCACCCGTGCGCGGATGAGGATGCGGACGACAGCGGTTACGTGGTCGCGTTCGATGCGCTCGATGGCGCGCCGAACGCCGACGTGAACGCGAGCGTGGGCAGCATTTTTTCGGTCCTGCGCATGCCGGAAGGCGTGAGCGTGGCCAACGCGTCCGCAGCCTTCCTGCAGCCTGGCGCCCAGCTCGTCGCCGCCGGGTACGCCATCTACGGGCCCGCCACGATGCTGGTTCTCACGGTCGGCAACGGCACGCACGGCTTCACGCTCGAGCGCTCCATCGGCGAATTCCTGCTCACGCATCCGGGGCTTTGCATCCCGGCGACGACGTCGGAGTTCGCCATCAACGCCTCCAACGGCCGCTTCTGGGAATCGCCCGTGCGCCGCTACGTGGACGAGTGCCTCGAAGGCGCGAGCGGCCCCCGCGAGCGCGACTTCGGCATGCGCTGGATCGCGTCCCTCGTCGCGGAGACCCATCGCATCCTGCTGCGCGGCGGCGTCTTCCTCGATCCGCTGGAGCGCCACTGCGAGCGCCCCGTGGGGCTCGAGCTGGTTTTCGGCGCGGCACCGATCGCCTTCCTCGTCGAGCAGGCCTGGGGCCGCGCCTCGACGGGCCGGATGCGCGTGCTGGATGTGATGCCGCATGCGTTGCACGACCGTGCGGGCCTCATCTTCGGCTCGCGCGAGGAAGTCGAGCGCATCGAGCGCTACCACGCCGAGGAAGCGGACATCGCGGGCCAGGACCTGCCGCTCTTCCAGTCCCGCGGCCTCTTCCGCCAACCGCTCGCCGCCTGAAGGAGCGCCCATGTCCTCGAAGCATCCCATCATCGCCATCACCGGCTCGTCCGGCGCCGGCACGACTTCGGTCACGCACGTTTTCGAGAAGATCTTCCGGCGCGAGTCGGTGGACGCCGCGGTCATCGAGGGCGACAGCTTCCATCGCTACGACCGCACCGAGATGCGCAAGATGATGGCGGCCCAGGAAAAGGGCAGCCACTTCAGCCATTTCGGTCCCGACACCAACCTCTTCGAGGAGCTGGCGGCGCTCTTCCGCGAGTATTCGCAGAGCGGCTCGGGCAAGCGGCGCAAGTACCTGCACGACGATGCCGAGGCGCTGCCGTACAAGCAGGCGCCGGGCACGTTCACGCCGTGGGAGGACCTGCCCGCGGACAGCGACCTCCTCTTCTACGAGGGCCTGCACGGGGCGGTCATGACCGAGCAGGCGAACGTCGCGCAGTATCCCGACCTGCTGATCGGCGTCGTGCCGGTGATCAACCTCGAGTGGATCCAGAAGCTGCACCGCGACAAGTCGTTGCGCGGCTACTCGACCGAGGCCGTGACGGACACGATCCTGCGCCGCATGGACGACTACGTGCACTACATCTGCCCGCAATTCACGCGCACGCACGTGAACTTCCAGCGCGTGCCGACCGTGGACACCTCGAACCCGTTCATCGCGCGCGAGATCCCCACGGCCGACGAGAGCTTCGTGGTGATCCGCTTCCAGGACCCGCGCGGCATCGACTTCCCGTACCTGCTCAACATGCTGCACGACTCGTTCATGTCGCGCCCGAACACCATCGTGGTGCCGGGCGGGAAGATGGACCTCGCGATGCAGCTCATCTTCACGCCGTTCGTCTGGAGACTGGTGGAGCGCCGCCGCAAGGCGCTCGTGGCCATCGCCTGAGGAGACCCCGATGCAACCCCTTGAAGCTCCCGCGCTGCTGGAGCGCGACCGCCTCTGCGCCAACGCCCTGCGCATGCTCGCCATCGACGCCGTCGAGTGCGCGAAGTCCGGGCATCCCGGCATGCCGATGGGCATGGCCGAGATCGCCGTGGCGCTGTGGACGCGGCACCTGAAGCACAACCCGGCCGATCCCGCGTGGCCGGATCGCGACCGCTTCGTGCTCTCCAACGGGCACGGCTCGATGCTGCTCTACGCGCTGCTGCACCTGTCCGGGTACGACCTGCCGATCGAGGAGCTGAAGCGCTTTCGGCAGCTCGGCTCGCACACACCGGGCCATCCGGAAGTGGGCCATACGCCCGGCGTGGAGACCACGACCGGCCCGCTCGGCCAGGGGCTTGCGAACGCGGTCGGCATGGCGCTCGCCGAGCGTGTGCTCGGGCAGCGCTTCAACCGCCCCGGCTACGACGTCGTCGACCATCGCACCTATGTGTTCGTGGGCGACGGCTGCCTCATGGAAGGCCTCTCGCACGAGGCGTGCTCGCTCGCGGGGACGCTCAAGCTCTCGAAGCTCACCGCGCTCTACGACAGCAACGGCATCTCCATCGACGGCCGCGTGGACGGCTGGTTCACCGACGACACGCCGGCGCGCTTCCGCGCGTACGGCTGGAACGTGATCGAGGTCGACGGCCACGACGTGAAGGCCATCGACGCGGCGCTGCACGCCATTCGCTCGGGCAAAGTGTCCTCGCCCGATGCACCCACGCTCGTCGTCTGCCGGACGGTGATCGGGCGCGGCAGCCCGGCCAAGGCCGGCACCGCGGACGTCCATGGCGCGCCGCTCGGCGCCGCCGAAGCGGCAGCGACCCGCGCGGCACTCGGGTGGACGCATGCGCCCTTCGAGGTGCCCGAAGCGGTCCGGCAGGCGTTCGACGCCACCACCCGTGGCGGCGAGAAGCAGGCGGCGTGGCAGGCGCTCTTCGAACGCTATCGCCGCGCGCATCCGCAACTCGCCGCGGAATTCGCTCGCACCATGGCGGGCGAGCTGCCGCCGGCGTTCCATGCCGCTTTCGATTCGCACCTCGCCCACACGCGTAGCAGCCGCGAGAGCCTCGCGACGCGCCAGGCCTCCCAACAAGCGATCGCCGCACTCGCGCCCGCGCTGCCGGAGCTCTTCGGCGGCTCCGCCGACCTCACGCATTCCAATCTCACGACATGGCCCGGCGCGCGCCCGCTGAAGGAAGATGCGGGCGGCAATTACCTCTCGTACGGCGTACGCGAGTTCGGCATGGCCGCGATCATGAACGGCATCGCGCTGCACGGCGGGCTGATCCCGTTCGGCGGCACGTTCCTCGTGTTCTCCGACTATGCGCGCAACGCGATCCGCATGGCCGCCCTCATGCGCCAGCGCGTGATCCATGTGCTCACCCACGACTCGATCGCGCTGGGCGAGGACGGTCCCACGCACCAGCCCATCGAGCACGTGGCGTCGCTACGCCTGATCCCGAACCTCGATCTCTGGCGCCCGTGCGATGCGCAGGAGACGGCGATCGCGTGGCGCGAGGCGATCCTGCGGCGCAACGGGCCGAGCGCGCTCGTGCTCTCGCGCCAGGCATTGCCTGCGATGTCCCGCGATGCCGCCACCACCGCGGCCATCGCGCTCGGCGGGTACGTGCTGCACCGCGAAGCCGGGCCCCTCGGGCTCGTGATCGTCGCGACCGGTTCCGAAGTGGCGCTCGCCACCGGTGCCGCCGAGGTGCTCGGCAAGGAAGGCTTCGGCGTGCGCGTGGTGTCGATGCCTTGCGCCGAGCGCTTCGCCGCCCAGCCCCATGCCTACCGCGAGACGGTGATCCCGCACGACATCCCCACGCTGGGCGTGGAGGCCGGGCATCCCGCGGGACTCGCTGCGGTGCTCGGCCCCGGTGCCGCGACGCTCGGCATCGCGAGCTTCGGCGCCTCGGCGCCGGGCCCGAAGCTGCTCGCCCATTTCGGCTTCACCGTCGACAACGTCGTGGCACTCGCACGGCAATTGCTGCACTGACCGGGAGATCTCGATGCCCCTCGTTTCGCTTCGCCAGGTTCTGGACCACGCCGCCGAACGCGGTTACGGCGTGCCCGCCTTCAACGTGAACAACCTCGAGCAGTTCCAGGCCATCCTCGAGGCCGCCGAGGAAACGCAAAGCCCGGTGATCCTGCAGGCCTCCGCCGGTGCGCGCAAATACGCGGGAGAGCCCTTCCTGCGCCGCATGGCCGAGGCGGCGATCGAGGCTTATCCGAAACTGCCCATCGTGCTGCACCAGGACCATGGCGCGAGCCCCGCGGTGTGCGCCGCCTCGATCGACTCGGGCTTCTCGAGCGTGATGATGGACGGCTCGCTCGAGGCAGACATGAAGACGCCCTCCTCGTGGGAATACAACGTGCGCGTCACGCGCGAGGTGGTGGCCATGGCGCACCGCGTGGGCGTCTCCGTCGAGGGCGAGCTCGGCTGCCTGGGCTCCCTCGAGTCGGGACAGGCAGGCGAGGAGGACGGCTCGGGCGCCGCGGGCACGCTTTCGCACGCGCAGCTCCTCACCGATCCTGCCGAGGCCGAGGCCTTCGTGCGGGCGACGCGGGTGGATGCACTCGCGATCGCCATCGGCACCTCGCACGGCGCCTACAAGTTCTCGCGCAAGCCCACGGGCGACATCCTCGCCATCGACCGCATCCGCGAGATCCACGCGCGCATTCCCGACACGCACCTCGTGATGCACGGCTCCTCATCCGTGCCGCAGTACTGGCTGGACGTGATCCGCGAGAACGGCGGAAGCATCCGCGAGACGTACGGCGTCCCGGTGGAGGAGATCCGCGAAGGCATCCGCCACGGCGTGCGCAAGGTGAACATCGACACCGACATCCGCCTTGCCATGACGGGTGCGATGCGCCGCGCGATGGCCACGCACCCCGAGGAGTTCGATCCGCGCGCCTTCCTCAAGGAGGCGAAGAAGGCGGCGCGCGAGCTCTGCCGCGACCGCTTCGTCGAGTTCGGCTGCGCGGGCGAGGCACCGCGCATCAAGCCGGTGCCTCTTGCGGCGATGGCCGCGCGCTATTCGCGTCCCTTGGCCTCCGTTGCGGAAGCCGAGGCCTGAGTCCATGCGCCCAGCGAGCGCGGCATCAGCAGGAATGCGCGGGAATCGCCCTGCGCATTCATCGCGGTGCCCACGATCCAGCCGTGGTCGTTGAGGCCGGTGGGCTCGAGATGATGCCAGCCCTTCGCGCGCACGCTCGGCAGCAGGTCGAGCGCGGTCACCTGGCCATCGGCCACGAGGAAGCCGTAGCGGCCCTCGCCGCTGCCCACGATCTGCACGCGGTTGTTGATCGCGACGGCTTCGGAGAACGCGTCGCCCGGCAGCGCGCGCATGGTGCCGTCGTAGAAGAACGGGCTCGGCTGGCCGTGCGCATTGGCGGAGAAGCCCACCACCTGGCCGCGGTCGTTGATGCCCTTGGCCACGCTGTTGTTGCCGCCGAGGCTGCCCAGGTCGCGCAGCGCGCCGCCGCTGTAGAGGAAGGCGCGGCCGTTGGAGCTGCCCACGACCTCGCCCTTCGCATTGATTCCGGTCGCGGTGGTGCTGGACGACGGGTCGCTGTCGTTGCCGAGCGCGCCCACATCGTGGAGGACGCCCTCGCGATAGATGAACCCGCGCGTGCGGCCCGTATCCGAATAGCTGCCCGCGACCACGCCGTCGTCGTTGATGCCGGCGACGTTGCCGTGGACGCCGAGGCGCGTGACGGACTTGCCATTCCAGATCACCAGCTCGCCCGTGGCCGCGCGGCCGGCGACCAGCCCTTTTTCGTTCACGGCGAGCGCACAGCTGTTGCCCTCGGGCGATTCCGTCGCGGTTCCCAGGTCCTGCATCCGGCCGTCGCGCCAGGCAAAGGCATGGACACCGGTGGGATTCACATCCGAGCATCCGACCACGACGCCCGCGTCGCTGACGGCCGATCCGTAGCTTCCGGGCCCGCCCAGCGTGCCCAGGTCCACGAGCACCCATCCGGAAACGGCCGCCTTCGGCGCCGCGACGGCGGCGGTGGCCGCAATGCATGCACAAGCCGCGGCCCAACGCGCCGCGTGAATCAGATTCTTCAAGTCCTGCTCCCCGGTTGCGAAAGTACAGCCTTGTTTCTACGGGTGATCCGTTACGCCCTTTGCGGGCGAGCGGCCACGCCGATCGGACTACGTCCCTTCGCATTCCGCGAAGGCCTGCTCGCCGAAATACCGATTCCGCACGCGGCCCCTCGCGTGGTGTGATCGGCACAAATGCGGATAACTGGAGAAAAGCACATGGCTACGCGCAACATCCTCGTCTTCGGCGCCTCGTATGGCTCGCTGCTCGGCACCAAGCTCGCGCTCGCCGGCCATTCGGCGACGCTCGTGTGCCGCGCGCGCACGGCGGACCTGATCAACGAGCGCGGCACGACCGTGCGCATGCCGGTGAAGGGACGCGAAGGCCTCGTCGCCGTCGAGTCGAAGCGCCTCGCGGGCCGCGTCGATGCCACGACGCCGGATGCGGCGCAACCTTCCGACTACGACCTGATCGTGCTGGCGATGCAGGAGCCCCAGTACCGCCTGCCCGGCGTGCGCGAGCTGGTGCAGAAGGCCGCCCGCTCGGGCGTGCCGTGCCTGTCGCTCATGAACATGCCGCCGCTGCCCTACCTGCAGCGCATCGAGGGGGTGTCCGCGATCGACTGCCTCGAGAGCTACACCGACGCTTCGGTGTGGGACGGCTTCGATCCCTCGCTCGTCACGCTCTGCAGTCCCGACGCGCAGGCGTTCCGCCCGCCCGAGGAAGACGGCAACGTGCTGCAGGTGCGCCTGCCCACCAACTTCAAGGCCGCCCGCTTCGCCGGCGAGCGCCACAACGCCATGCTGCGCGAGCTTGCCGACGGCATCGAGGCCGCCCGCTACGAAGTGGACGGCGAGTCGATCGACCTGCCGGTGAAGCTCAAGGTGCACGAGTCGCTCTTCGTGCCGCTCGCCAAGTGGGCGATGCTGCTCGCCGGCAACTATCGCTGCCTGCAGGACGGCGGCATCCGCTCGATCAAGGATGCGGTCCACGGCGACGTCGAGCAGGCCCGCTCCGTGTACGAATGGGTGTGGGAGCTGTGCCTGCACCTGGGCGCCGACCCTTCCGACCTCGTGCCGTTCGAGAAGTACGCCGCCGCGGCGCAGTCGCTCGCGAGCCCGTCCTCGGCCGCCCGTGCGTTGCAGGCTGGCGCGCCGCACATCGAGCGCGTCGACCGCCTCGTGCAGTCGATCGCCGCGCGCAAGGGGTTGGTGCACCCGGTGGTCGACGAGACCGTCGCGTGTGTGGATGACTGGCTGGTTCGCAATCGCCTCAAGGGTTGATTTTTTTCTCGGGAAGTACGCGGGGCCGGATTCGTCCGGCCCCTTTTTTTTCGTGATGAGCGATGGCACCTGCCACCTCGGCGCACATCGGCGCCATCTCGCGGTTGCATCCGTGCCCAGTACCATATGCCTCCCCCACCGACCTCACATCGCCCACCGCGTCATGGAACGCGACTCCCCGCTGCGCCGCGCGCTGCCGCTCATCCTCCTCGCCGGCATCTGCTTCAGCACGCTCGACGCGACGGCGAAGTACCTGGTGCGCGACCATCCGTTGTTCGCGGTGGTGTTCGCGCGGTACGTCGGCCAGATGGTGGTCGCCACGCCGATCGCCTGGCACCGTGCGGGGCCGCGCTTCTGGCGCACGCGCCACCTCGGCATCCAGCTGCTGCGATCGCTGTGCCTGGTGAGCGCCACGGCCTCCTTCTTCGCCGCGCTGCGCTTCCTGCCGCTCGCGGAGGGCTCGGCGATCAGCTTCCTCGCGCCGATGTTCGCCGTGCTGCTCTCGGGCCCGGTGCTGGGTGAAAAGCCCACCCGGGCGCGATGGCTGTCGGCGGTCGGCGGCTTCGTGGGCATCGTGATCCTCGTGCGGCCGGGCTCGGCGGTCTTCCATCCGGCGACGGGGCTGCTGGTGCTCGCCGCGATCTCGAACGCGCTCTACCAGCTCCTCACGCGCAAGCTGCCGCACGATTCGCCGCACACCACGCTCTTCTATTCGGGGCTCGTGGGCACGGTGCTGTTGTCGCTCGCGCTACCCTTCGCGGATTCCCCCGGGCCGATCTCCTGGTGGCACGGGGCGCTCTTCGTATTGCTCGGGCTTTTCGGCGGCGTGGGACACGGCTTGCTGATCGGCGCCTTCCTCCGCGCGCCGGCATCGCTCGTGGCGCCCTTCACGTACCTGCACATGATCTGGGCGACGCTGTACGGGTGGGCCATCTTCGGCCATCTGCCCGACGGGCTCTCGGCGCTCGGCATGGCGGTGATCGTCGCGAGCGGCGTGGCGCTCGTGCTGCACGAGCGGCGCACGGCCGCCGCGTTTTCGCGCGCCCGCTGAGGGCAAAACCCGCGCGCGCATGGGCTGGATCATGCCAGCGTGATTTCCCGGGCCCTTTGCCCATATCCCACGCGCGGCGATTGGCGCAAGCTGCGTTTGCGTACAAGAAGACGTGCGGGGAGCGACAAAGCGGGGGCGAGACTCGTGGCGCGTGCAGCTAAAGGCGCCAGCGAGCCACGGAAGTCCACCGCACCTATAAGCGGGCAGCAGCAAAGCGGGGCCGGATGAACGTTCCGGTGGTGGCGCCCTCGGGCGTCGCACCGAAACTCGAGTTCCGGCCCCGTGCATTTTCATTGCTGCTGCAGGCGGCTCCTGACTGTCTGTACGAGCGGCTGGCGGTTTTCCCGGGAGCGATAGCTCGCTGAAATCGCGCCATGCGATGGCATGGATCATCCGCGGCCCGTCAAGCGCGACATAAGACCATCCTTCACGCGCGGCCAGATGCGGCAAGCTTGGATCGACTTCACTGATGAACCAAGCGCGGGGAGCGAACCGTGTATATCGTCCACTGGCTGGTGTATGTCGCGATCGCAGCCACGATCTTCTCGCTCGGCTCGGGGATCGTCAGCATGGTCCTCGACGGCGATGAGGGCGAGGACAGCGTGACCTGGATGGGCTGGCGCGTGGGCTGGCAGGCGGTGGCGGTGTTATTCGTGGTGGTGGCGGCGTACGCCGTGCGTTGAGACCGCGCATTTCATCGCTGCTGTAGGCGGCTCCTTACTCCCGGATTGCCCGGGGATACCGGAACCACGACCGCGGTCGAGTGTCTGGAAAACACGACGATATCGTCACGCCGTGCGAGACCGCCATGAACGCTCCGGACATCAAGATCAATGCGCTCGTGCGCGAAGGCTCGCCGTATCCGCGCGGCGCCACCTGGGACGGCAAGGGCGTGAACTTCGCCCTGTTCTCCGCCAATGCCACGCGCGTCGAGCTCTGCCTCTTCGATCCGGATGGCCGCGAGTCCGCCCGCATCGACCTGCCCGAGTATCGCGACGAGACGTGGCATGGCTACGTGCCCGACATCGGACCCGGCCAGGTCTACGGCTATCGCGTTCATGGGCCCTACGCGCCCGAGGAAGGCCACCGCTTCAATCCGAACAAGCTGGTGCTCGACCCCTATGCCCGCGCGCACATCGGCGAGATCAGGTGGGACCCGGCGGTCTTCGGCTACCAGCTCGACCACGCCGACGCGGACCTGAGCTTCGACGAGCGCGACAGCGCCCCCTTCATGCCGAAGTGCGTCGTGGTCGATCCCAATTTCGACTGGGCGCGCGAGCAGCAGCGCAAGCGCACGCCGTGGGACCGCACGATCGTCTACGAGACCCACGTGAAGGGCTTCACCAAGCTGCACCCCGCCGTGCCCGAGGGCGAGCGCGGCACGTACAAGGGGCTCTCGCATCCGGACGTCATCGGCTACATCAAGTCGCTCGGCGTGACCACGGTGGAGCTCCTGCCGGTGCACACGTTCGTGAACGACAGCTTCCTGCTCGAGCGCAAGCTCACCAACTACTGGGGCTACAACTCGATCGGCTTCTTCGCACCCGACCCGCGCTACGCCGCGGATGCCGCGCGCACGCTGCAGGAGTTCAAGGAAACGGTGGCGCGCCTGCACGATGCCGGGCTCGAGGTGGTCATCGACGTGGTCTACAACCACACCGCCGAAGGCAACGAGCGCGGCCCGACGCTGTCGCTGAAGGGCATCGACAACAGCTCGTACTACCGGCTGCTTCCCGACCAGAAGCGCTTCTACATCAACGACACCGGCACCGGCAACACGCTCAACCTCTCGCATCCCGTCGTGATCCAGATGGTGTGCGACTCGCTGCGCTACTGGACCCAGGAGATGCACGTCGACGGCTTCCGCTTCGACCTGGGCACCATCCTCGCGCGCGAGCCGGGCGGCTTCGACACGCACAACGGCTTCATGAAGACCGTCATGCAGGATCCCGTCCTTGCCCACGTGAAGGTCATCGCCGAGCCGTGGGATTGCGGCCCGGGCGGCTACCAGGTGGGCGGCTTTCCGCCGGGCTGGGCCGAGTGGAACGACAAGTTCCGCGATACCGTGCGCGACTACTGGCGCGGCGAGGCCACGCCGGCGGAGCTGGCACCCCGCCTGTGCGGCTCGCCGGACCTCTTCAACAAGCGCGGCCGCCAGCCCTGGGCCAGCGTGAACTTCATCACGGCGCACGACGGCTTCACGCTGAACGACCTGGTCACTTACAACGACAAGCACAATGAGGCCAATGGCGAGGAGAACCGCGACGGCCATTCGCACAACCGCTCGTGGAACCACGGCGTCGAGGGCGAGACCGACGACGTCGCCGTCAACGGCCTGCGCGAGCGCCAGATGAAGAACATGCTGGCCACGCTGCTGCTGTCGCAGGGCACGCCGATGATCGTCGCCGGCGACGAGTTCGCGCGCACGCAGAACGGCAACAACAACGCCTACTGCCAGGATAACGAGATCTCCTGGGTCCACTGGGAGCACTCGGAGCGCGGCCAGCGTCTCGTGGAATTCACGCGCCGGCTGATCGCGTTGCGCCACCAGTACCCCATCCTGCGCCGCGTGCGCTGGCTGACCGGCCAGTACGACGAGGAGCTGGAGGTGAGCGACGTCATGTGGATCGCGGCCAACGGCGAGCCCAAGACCGACGAGCATTGGTCCGATCCCAACCTGCGCTGCTTCGGCATGCTGCTCGACGGCCGCGCGCCCGAGACCGGCATCCGCCGCCGCGGAGAGCTCGCGACGCTGCTCATCGTGTTCAACTCCTGGCAGGACGTGGTGCGCTTCAAGCTCCCCCAGGCCCCCGGGGGCGAAGCATGGACGCTCCTCATGGACACCAACATGGAGCAGGAACCCGACGGGACGCGCTTCGAGATCGGCCACGAGTACGAGGTCACCGGCCGCTCGATGCTGGTCTTCCGCCTGGCATAGGGCTGAATATTCAACTCGCGGTGCACGCGGGTTAAGGCAGTCGCGGCGCCTGCGTCGTCGAACGCTTTGCGAAGGTTAACGACGCTCGTATAGCCGCTGCGCATGGCGCATTGCCCGCCTTGACCGAGGTCAACGGCAGCGCTACGCCAACGCCCTAACTTGTCGGGATGGGCGACAAGTTTCTGCGACTGGTCTGGCCGATGCATGCGCTGGGCCTGCAGGAACGCCGGCGTTCCGAGGCCCTCGTCCGGCGCACGCGCGGGCTGGCGCTGTTCCTCGCGGCGGTCATCTTCACCTGGATCCCGGGCGACTTCATCGTCTTCGATCGTCCCACTGCGATGCGGCTGGCGAGCCTGCGCCTCGTCGCCACGGCCGCCCTGCTGGTCCTCGCGTGGACGTGCCGCGAAGCGGCGCTCACTCGCAGCCAGGCGCGGCGGCGCACGGCGAGCCTCTTCGCGATCGCCGCATTGCTCTACGTCGGCAGCCTGGAAGTGCTGCACAAGCACATCGTGGACGTCCTCTCGGCCACGATGGCCAATGCGTACTCCTTCATGCCCTACGTGATGTCCGCGGGCGTGGCGGCATTTCCGCTCACCGGCGTCGAGTGCGTGGCGCTGTTGCTCATTCCCCTCGCGGCGCAGGGCGTCGCACTGCAGACGCACCTCGGTCATTCCGCGTTCATCACGGCCGAGGCCGTGTGGCTGCAGGTCCTCATCGGCGGTGTCGCGGCCATCGCGTCGTTGAGCCAGCTCCACCTCATGGCGACACTCGTGGAGCAGGCCATCCGCGATCCGCTCACCGGCTGCCATCGGCGCGAAAGCGGGCGCGAGCTGCTCGAGATCCAGTTCCGCATCGCGCGCCGCGAGGACGCGCCGCTCGCGGTGCTCTTCGCGGACCTCGACCACTTCAAGGCGGTGAACGACGAGCTCGGCCACGAAGCCGGCGACAAGGTGCTGGCCGCCGCGGCCGCCTCGCTGCGCGCGCTGCTGCGCAGCTCCGACCTGCTGCTTCGCTGGGGCGGCGAGGAGTTCGTCATCTTGCTGCCGAACACCGGCCTGACCGAAGCGGTGACGCTCGCGCAACGCATCCTTGCGAAGCCGGTGTGCACGCGGCCCGACGGCGAGCCGATCACCCTGAGCCTCGGTGTGGCGGAACGCTCGCGCGACTTCGTCGAGAGCGCCGACGCGCTGGTCGAGCTCGCCGACAAGCGCATGTACCTCGCCAAGGAGGCGGGACGCAACCGCTGGATCGACCGCGGGCCGGCGCCCGTTGCCATCTAGAAGCGTTGGCGGTCAGGCACCGGGCAGGATCTCGCGTACCGTCTCGGAAGGACGGCACAGGCGCGTGCCCTTGCCCGTCACCACGATGGGCCGGTTCATGAGGATGGGGTGGGCCTCGATCGCGTCGAGGATCTGCTCGTCGGTGAGCGCGGGGTTGTCGAGGCCCAGCTCGTCGTAGGGAGTGCCCTTTTGCCGCAGCAGGCCGCGCAGGCCGAGGCCGCTCGCACGCGCGAGCTCCCGCAGCTCTTCGCGCGTGGGCGGCGTCTTGAGGTACTCGATGACATGAGGCTCGATCCCCGACTCGCGGATCATCGCGAGCGTGTTGCGCGACGTGCCGCAGGCCGGATTGTGGTAGATGGTGACCTTGTGCATGGCGGTTGGCTCGGGCCGGCGGTTGGGAAAGCGGCATGTTACAAGCCGTGACCGGGCAGGTCGGCGATTGACACGGCCGCTGCCCGCCGCCATTCTCAAGGGCTTTACCGTTGCAGGAGCTTCACGATGTTGCGCCTGGCTTTCCGTCTCGCCGCCGTCCTACTCACCCTTGCCCTTCCCGCCGCCGCCCAGAAAATGGCCGCGCCACCCGACATCCCGATCCCGGACATTCCGTACACGAAGTTCGTGCTGCCGAACGGGCTCACCGTGCTCGTGCACGAGGACCACAAGACGCCGGTCGTCGCCGTCAACACCTGGTACCACGTCGGCTCCAAGAACGAGAAACCCGGCAAGACCGGCTTCGCGCACCTCTTCGAGCACCTGATGTTCAGCGGCAGCGCGAACCTCAGGGAAACGTACATCACGGCCATCGAGCGCATCGGCGCCACCGCGTTGAACGGCACCACCAACAACGACCGCACCAACTATTTCCAGAACGTGCCCACGTCGATGCTCGACTACGTGTTGTTCGCGGAGAGCGATCGCATGGGGCACCTGCTCGCGGTGCTCGACCAGAAGAAGCTCGACCTGCAGCGCGGCGTGGTGCAGAACGAGAAGCGGCAGCGCGAGAACCAGCCGTACGGCCTCGCCTACGAGCTGCTCACCGAGAACACCTACCCGAAGGGCCACCCCTACTCGTGGACGATCATCGGCTCGATGCAGGATCTCGACGCGGCGAGCATGGGGGACGTGACCGACTGGTTCAAGACCAACTACGGCCCGAACAACGTGACGCTGGTGCTCGCGGGCGACATCACGCCCGAAGTGGCGCGCGAGAAGGTGCAGAAATACTACGGCGACATCCCGCCCGGTCCGCCGCTGTCGCGCCAGGAAGCGTGGATCGCGAAGCGCAGCGGCACGCATCGCGGCGTGGCCCAGGATCGGGTGCCCCAGGCACGGCTCTACCGCGTGTGGAACACGCCGCAGTACGGCACGCGCGATGAGGCGCTGCTGGATCTCGTCGCGGTGATGTTCGGCACGGGCAAGACCTCGCGCCTCTACGAGCGGCTCGTGTATCGGGACCAGGTGGCGA
>DATMJE010000245.1:0-13472 GCA_035553995.1 Usitatibacter sp.
CATCGAGGACGAGGCGGAACGCGAGCACCTGCGCGGCAAGCTGCAGTCGCTGATCCCGCCCGGCGAGACCGGCGGCTTCATCGTGCGCACCGTGGCGGAAGCGGCCACGGAGCCCGAGCTCGCCGCCGACATCGAGTACCTCATCACGCTCTGGAAACAGATCCAGCAGGCGGCGCACACGGCGGCACCGCAGGCTTCCCTCTACCAGGACCTCTCGCTCGCCACCCGTGTGCTGCGCGACCTCGTCACCGACTCGACGGAGCGCATCATCGTCGACTCGCGCGAGACGTTTCTGCGTGTGCAGGACTTCGCGTCGCGCTACACGCGCGGGGCCCTGCCGATCCTCGAGCATTACAACGGCGAGCGGCCGCTGTTCGACCTCTTCGGCATAGAGGAGGAGATCGAGCGCGCGCTCGGCCGGCGCGTGGACCTCAAGAGCGGCGGCTACGTGATCGTGGACCAGACGGAGGCGCTCACCACCGTCGACGTGAATACCGGCGGCTTCGTCTCCGGCCGCTCGTTCGACGACACCATCTTCAAGACCAACCTCGAGGCCGCGCAGGCGATCGCGCGCCAGCTCAGGCTGCGCAACCTCGGCGGCATCATCATCGTCGACTTCATCGACATGGAAAGCGCCGAGCACCGCGACGCGGTGCTCGCCGAGTTCAAGAAGGCGCTCTCACGCGACCGCACACGGGTGACGGTGAACGGCTTCTCGCAGCTCGGCCTGGTGGAGATGACGCGCAAGCGCACGCGCGAATCGCTCGCGCACGTCCTCTGCGAGCCGTGCCCGGTGTGCGAGGGGCGCGGGGAGCTCAAGACCGCGCAGACCGTCGGCTACGAGATCCTGCGCGAGATCATGCGCGCGCACCGCCAGTTCAACGCCAAGGAATACCGCATCCTCGCGTCGCAGAAGGTGATCGACCTGTTCCTCGACGAGGAGGCATCCAGCCTCACGCAGCTCGGCGACTTCATCGGCAAGCCGATCTCGATGCAGGTGGAGAGCGCGTATTCGCAGGAGCAATACGACGTGATCCTGCTGTAGGGCGGGCGCCTTACTTCTGCGCTGCCCGCTGCAGGATCCGCTTTGCTTCCTGCAGCCGGCGGATCGACTCCGCGGTACGCTCGCTGGCGCTGCCCTCCGGCTGCGGCGCATCGGGGCGGAAATCGGGCGAGAGCGGCGTGACCCTCATGGTGCGATCGCCCACGGGCGAGAGCGGCTGCGTCGATGCGGGATCGTCCTTGCGGTGCACGTTGCCGAGCTCCGCCATGACGTCGTCGGGGACCAGCGGCGCGTCGGGCGCGGCCGCCGGCGCCTGCGAGCGCGCGAGCTTGAGCGTCTCGACCATCTGCGGCGGCAGCGCCTTCCCGGCCGGGGCTGCGGTGGCGAGGAAGGTTTCGGGGATGGCGGCCACGTCGCGCACGGTGATGCGCTGGATCAGCGCCTCGATCATGTCGCGCTGCCGGGCGAGGCCGGTCTCGCTCGCGCGCAGCTCGGCCATCTGCTCGTTGACGGTGGTGGTCTTCTCGTTGATCTTCGCGAGGTTGTCGAGGCGGGACTGGAGCTGCGCCTTGTGGTCGCGGATCTGCACCTCGAGGGGCAGCGTGACCGCCGCCACCCAGCGCTCGGCCTGCTGGCGGGCATCGCCGTAGATCGCGCGCGCCTGCTTCACCAGGGTGTTGTAGAAGCTCCTCACCATGAACGACTTCTCGCGGCCGAGGACGTTCATCGGGTCCTTCACGAACGCCGCGGTCTCGTGCACGAGGAGCTTCAGCTTCGTGCGATGGGGGTCGAGATCGAGCGACGGCAGCGCGAGCTTCTCGAACCTGAACTTCTCCGTGAACGTGTCGTAGACGCGCTGCATGTGCCCCTTCAGGTCCCCGGAGGCGGCGAACACGGCCTCGAAGTCCTCGCTCATGCCGCGCACGAGCTGGTTCATCGCACGCTGCAGCGTGACCGTCGTCCACGAGTCGGCGATCGATTGCGCGCTCTCCGCCAGAGCCTGCTCGAGCCGCTGCTTGTTGAGCATCTCGAGGAGCCGCGCCTTCTTCGCATTGAAGGCGACGCTGTTGACCTTGTACTCGGCGAGCGCCGCGTTGTAGGCGTTCTTCTCCTGCGTGATGCGCGCCCAGATCTTCGTGACCACGTCGCGGCTCTTGCCCGAGATCGCGTTCAGCTCCGCCATCGCCGCCTGGTTCGCCTGCTGCTTCCTCACGATGGAAGCGCGCGACGAGGCCATCATGCCGCCGATCTCGTCCTGCACGGCCTTGCACAGGATCTGCCGCTTCATCGGGATGATGTGGCCGGCGAGGAAGCGCTCGAGCTCCTGGATGCCGCTCCGGGCGAGCAGCTCGTCATCGTCGCGGATGCGCGCGAGCAGCGCCTTCTGCGCCGACAGCGCGAAGATGCGCTCGCGCGGCAGGTCGAGGTGCTGCGCGGTGGTATCCACCATGCGGGAGACGGCGCGCTCGACCTCGGCACTGTCCTTGAGCCCGTCCCACATGAGGTCGATCTTGTTCAGCACGGCGATCTTCTGCGGTAGCCCTGGGCGCACGTAGCGCTCCCAGATCTCCAGGTCGCTCTTCGTGACGCCGGTGTCGATGGAGAGCAGGAAGAGGATCGCGTGCGCATTGGGCACCGTGCTCACCGTGAGCTCGGGCTCCATGCCGAGGGCGTTCAGGCCCGGCGTGTCCAGGATCGAGATGCCGTTGGTGAGCAGCGGGTGCGGGTAGTTGATCATGGCGTAGCGCCACGCGGGCACCTCGACCAGCTCTTCTTCCCCGGGCACCTCCCCCTTGTCGTTCGCCATGGGGGCCAGCCCCAGCATGCGCGCTTCGAGGGCGTAGACCTTCCGCGTATCCGCAAGCGCCCGCAGCGCGGCCTTCATCCCGGCAGCGTTGCCTACGTCCAGGCGCACCTTGCTCCATTCGACCGGGATGTTCTTCAACTGCGAGATCGATTCGTCGCGATAGCGCGTCTCGACCGGCAGCAGCTTGAGGTACGGCTCCTCGGACGGGTCGTGGAAGATCTCCGTCGGGCACATCGTCGTGCGGCCCACGTCCGACGGGAGCAGCCGCTCGCGGAAGCTGGAGAAGAAAAGGGCGTTGATGAGCTCCGACTTGCCGCGGGAGAACTCGGCCAGGAACGCGAGCATGAGCCGGCCGTTGGAGAGGTTCTCCAGCAGGTCGTAGAAGCGGATCGACTGCTGCACGTCGAGCTGCTGGTTCGCCTCCAGCCAGTCGTGGTAGGCGTTGACGGCCTGCGTGAGCTCGTCGCGCCAGCGGTGAAAGCTGGCGATTTCGGCTTCGAAACGGTTGGGCGACGCAGGCGCGTCCATGCTCGGCTCGCTCGATGGTGTCGAATCGAGTTTAGCCGAGGGGTGCTCCCTTACCGAATGACGTTTGACACAAAAAAGCCGGCGCGAGCCGGCTTTTCCGTTGCGCTTGCAGCCGATCAGGCTGTGGCGGTGGCAACCGCCCGGGCCCGGACGCGGCCTGCGGCAGGCACCTGGAAGCCTGGCCGCAGGCTGGCCGCGGCACGCTCGCCCCTGGAGGAGGCGACCGGCCGGGCCTCGCGCCCGATCTCGAGAAAGCGGTTGCGCCAGCTGCTCGCCGGGCGCCCCGGAGGAAAGCGTTTCATGCGATCGAGGCTATCGCCGGCCCCGCGGGGGCGTTTGCGTTCACGCAAGCTTCAGGTGCGCGGCGGCGATGTCGACCGCCGCGGCGGCGACGACGGAAGCGAAGAAGGCGAAGGTCACGGCGGCGAAGAAGAAGGTGATCATTGGGCGGCTCCGGGGGGTTGGCTTGCTCGTTGTTGGTGAGCGAACTCTAGGAGCCGGACGCCGCCCGCGCGAGCGCAAAGCGACGAAGCGCGGAAAACGGGGGGTGGAGTGCGAAGGGAAGCTGCGAAGAAGTGCCGGGACGACGACAGAGGCTTAAAGCAACGCGCGGGAAAGCATCCGCGCGCTCTCCATCTCCAGCCACGTCACCGGCAGCATCAGCAGCAGCTGCAGGAAGATCAGGACGAAGACCGGCGTGATGTCCACGCCGCCGATGGGCGGGATCGCCTTCTGGACCGGCCTGAGCAGCGGCTTGGCGAGCGCGTCGAAGAATGGCGCCACCGGGTGATACGGGCTCACCCACGAGAGCACCGCCTGGATGATGATGGCGCCCATGAAGATGTAGATCGTGAGCCGGATGAGCTTCACGAAGGAGAAGAACAGCACCACCGAGAGCGCTCCCGGATTCTCGACCGGGGAGCCGCCCGCCAGCATCCACAGGATCACCTGGAGGACGAACTCGAACAGGAGCGCCACCAGCAGCGATGCCATGTCCAGCTTGAACATGCCGGGCACCACCCTGCGCAGCGGCTTCACCGCGAAATCCGTGAGCGCCATCGAGAAGTAGGCGATCGGGTTGCGGCTGGGCGCGCGCAGGGCCTGCATCCAGAAGCGCAGCAGGGCCGCCAGGATGAACAGGCTCGCGATGGCGTCCACGACGAAGGCGATGGCCTGCGCGATCATGGGGCGGTCAGTCCTTTCCGAATGCGTCGCCCAGCTCGCGCGAGCGCTCGCACGCGGCAGCCACGGCTTCGATGAACGTGCGCTTCACCTGCGCCGCCTCCAGGACCTCGAGCGCCCGCTCGGTGGTGCCCCCCTTCGACGTGACCTGGGCGCGGAGCGTCGCGGGGTCGACCGCGCGCTCCACCGCGAGCTTCGCCGCGCCGACGAAGGTCCAGAGCGCCAGCGAGCGCGAGGCGCCCTCCGGCAACCCCAGCTCGCGCGCAGCGGCCTCGAGCGCCTCGATGGCGTAGAACACATAGGCGGGACCGCTTCCGGAAACCGCAGTCACGGCATCGAGATCGCTTTCCTTGTCGAACCAGACCGTGGCGCCGACCGCGGAGAGGAGCTGCTGGGCCGCGTTGCAATCGTCTTCGGAGACATGGGCCGGCGCATGCAACCCGGTGATGCCCGCGTGCACCAGCGCGGGCGTGTTGGGCATCGCGCGCACGAGGCGTTGCTTGCCGCCGAGCCAGCGGGACAGGTCGCCCAGCCGGATGCCGGCGGCGATCGAGACGAAGAGCGGATCGGCGCACACGGCGCCCACGTCGTGCGCCGCCTGGCGCATCTGCTGCGGCTTCACCGCGAAGATCACGGTATGCGCATGCGCGAGATCCGGCACCGGCGCCCCGACGCACTTCACGCCGTACTGCGAGAAGAGGCGCAGGCGCGCGCTGTCGTCGGGCTCGATCACCAGCATCTCGGCCGACTGCATGCCCCTGGCGAGAAGCCCGCCCAGGATGGCGGTGGCCATGTTGCCGCCGCCGACGAATGCGATCCTCATGCGCGCGTGCGCTCCCCGAAAATGGCGGTGCCGATGCGCACCAGGGTCGCTCCTTCCGCGATCGCGGACTCGAGGTCCGCGCTCATTCCCATGGAGAGCGTGTCCATGGGAACGCCTTCGGCGCGGATCTCCTCCAGCGTGCGGCGCAGGATGCGGAACTGGGCGCGCTGCTCTTCCACTTCGTCCGTATAGCTCGCCATGCCCATCAGGCCGCGCAACCGCAGGCCCTGCATGGGAGCCACCTCGCGGGCGAGGGCGAGCGCCTCGCCCGGCGCGACACCGCCCTTGCTCGCCTCGCCGCTGATGTTCACCTGCAGGCAGACATCCAGGGGGCCGCGTGCGGCCGGGCGCGCCTTCGCCAGCGCGGCGGCGATGCGCACGCGATCGATGCCGTGGACCCAGTCGAAATGCGCCGCGACCTCGCGCGCCTTGTTGGCCTGCAGGCGCCCGATGTAGTGCCACCGCGCTGGCGCATCGCGCAAAGCGGCCATCTTTGCAATGGCCTCCTGCACATAGTTTTCGCCGAAGTCTTGGCAGCCGGCGGCATGCGCTTCGCGGATGCTTTCGGGAGGCTGGGTCTTGGCTACCGCAACGAGCGTCACCTCTCGCCTATCCCCTTGTAACGCCTCGGAAATGCGCCGTCGGACGGCTTGCAGGTTCGCGGCGATTGTGGACATAATCGATTCGACTTTTCGAGGCGCATTCTAACCCACACACAAGCGCCCTTTCCCCCCGCGCACGAGCGCCATCACGGAACATCCATGGATATCGCAGAGCTGCTGGCCTTCTCGGTCAAGAACAAGGCATCCGACTTGCATCTTTCGGCGGGGCTGCCGCCGATGATCCGCGTGCACGGCGACGTGCGCCGCATCAACGTGCCGCCGCTGGAGCACAAGGACGTGCACGGCATGGTGTACGACATCATGAACGACTCCCAGCGCAAGATTTACGAGGAGACGCTCGAGGTGGACTTCTCCTTCGAGATCCCGAACCTCGCGCGCTTCCGCGTGAACGCGTTCAACCAGAACCGCGGCGCGGGCGCGGTGTTCCGGACCATTCCGTCGAAGGTGCTCACGCTGGAGGAGCTCAACGCGCCGAAGATCTTCCAGGAGATCTCCAACCAGCCGCGCGGCCTGGTGCTGGTGACCGGCCCCACGGGCTCGGGCAAATCCACCACGCTGGCGGCGATGGTCAACCACGTGAACGAGAACGAGTACGGCCACATCCTCACGGTCGAGGACCCGATCGAATTCGTGCACGAGTCGAAGAAGTGCCTGATCAACCAGCGCGAGGTGGGACCGCACACGCTGTCGTTCAACAACGCGCTGAGGAGCGCCCTGCGCGAGGATCCGGACATCATCCTCGTGGGCGAGATGCGCGACCTGGAAACCATCCGCCTCGCGATGACCGCGGCCGAGACCGGCCACCTCGTCTTCGGCACGCTGCACACGTCTTCCGCCGCGAAGACCGTGGACCGCATCATCGACGTCTTCCCCGCGGCGGAAAAGGAGATGATCCGTGCGATGCTGTCGGAGTCGCTGCGCGCGGTGATCTCACAGACGCTCTGCAAGACCAAGGACGGCAGCGGGCGCGTGGCGGCGCACGAGATCATGATCGGCACACCCGCCATCCGCAACCTCATCCGCGAAGCCAAGGTGGCGCAGATGTACTCGTCGATCCAGACCGGCGGGGCCATCGGCATGCAGACGCTCGACCAGAACCTGCAGGACCTCGTGAAGCGCAACCTCGTCTCGATCCCCGAGGCGCGCTCCAAGGCCGCCAACAAGGACACCTTCGCCGGCGCCTGAAAGGAAAACATCGATGGAACGCGAGCAAAGCCTCAAATTCATGCACGACCTGCTGCGCGCCCTGGTGGCGCGCAAGGGCTCGGACCTCTTCATCACCGCCGGCTTCCCGCCCGCCATGAAGGTGGACGGCAAGGTCACGCCCGTGTCGCAGCAGAGCCTCTCGCCGATGCACACGCAGGAGCTCGCCCGCTCGATCATGACGGACAAGCAGGCGGCCGAGTTCGAGGCGACCAACGAGTGCAACTTCGCCATCAGCCCGACGGGCATCGGCCGCTTCCGCGTCAATGCGTTCGTGCAGCAGGGCCGCGTGGGCCTCGTGCTGCGCACCATCACCACCACCATCCCGAAGTTCGACGACCTGGGCCTGCCGCCGGTGCTGAAGGACGTGGCGATGACCAAGCGCGGCCTGGTGATCTTCGTCGGCGGCACGGGCTCGGGCAAGTCCACCTCGCTCGCGGCGATGATCGGCCACCGCAACGAGAACAGCTACGGCCACATCATCACGATCGAGGATCCGGTCGAGTACGTGCACGAGCATCGCAACTGCATCATCACGCAACGCGAAGTGGGCGTCGACACCAACGACTGGTTCTCGGCGCTCAAGAACACGCTGCGCCAGGCGCCGGACGTGATCCTGATCGGCGAGATCCGCGAACGGGAGACGATGGAGTACGCGATCGCCTTCGCGGAAACGGGCCACCTGTGCATGTCGACGCTGCACGCGAACTCCACCAACCAGGCGCTCGACCGCATCATCAACTTCTTCCCGGAGGAGCGCCGCGCGCAGCTCCTCATGGATCTCTCGTTGAACCTGAAGGGCATCGTCTCGCAGCGCCTCATCCCCAAGAAGGGGGCGAAGGGCCGCGTCGCCGCGATCGAGGTGATGCTCAACTCGCCGCTCATGTCGGACCTCATCTTCAAGGGCGAGGTGCACGAGATGAAGGCGCTCATCGCACGCAGCCGCGAGCTGGGCATGCAGACCTTCGACCAGGCGCTTTTCGACCTCTTCGAGGCCGACATGATCACCTACGAGGATGCGCTGCGGAATGCGGATTCCGTGAACGACCTGCGGCTGAGGATCAAGCTCGAGAGCAAGAACTCCCGCAACCGCGACCTCGGCTCGGGCCTGGAGCACCTCGAGATCGTCAAGTGACGTCGCGTTAGAGCGCGCAGCGCGACGGCGACGTCATCCCCGAGCCGTCGGGGATCCAGGTACCGCCATCCCCGCGCAGGCGGGGATCCACGCGCCCTCATCCCCGCGCACGCGGGGATCCAATTTTCACGTCCACATTGGCCCCCGCATTGACGGGGGGCGGCGACGCGCGCGCCATCGCATGACGTCGATCAAGCGTGTAGGACTTCTCCTACGCGATCTTCAGCGCATTCCTAGGCGGGTTCCCTTTCCGTCCGACTCCTGCGGGCAGGCGGGGTCTTCATCATGACTGAACGACTCAAGGGAGACGGCCATGAAGAAATTCCTCGTAATAGGCCTCGCCTGCCTGCCAACGGCTCTTGCCGCCGAAGACCCGTCCACCGAGGCCGAAGCCGCTGTCGGCATGGTCAACGTGCTCGTGATCGAGGATTCCGCGCCGCTCGCGAAGGACGTCCTCTGCACGCGGGGCTCCGCCGAGAAGGCCTCGGCCGAGTGCATGGCCGTCCACCGTGCTGTATTGACCGCCCGCATGCAGAAAGTTTCCGCGCTCAAGGAGCGCGGCCGCTGGATGTAACCCGCCAACGCACCAATCAGCCTTCAGGGAGCCGGCAAGAATGAACATCGACAAGATCCAGGGCCATTTTCGCGCCCTCAGAGGATGGGCGCTCGAAAGCTGGGGACGCGTGACGCAGGATCCGTGGCTGCGCATCGCCGGCCGGCGCGAGCAGCTCCTGGGCCGCCTGGAAGCTTCCCTTGCCGAATCCCGCCGCCTTGCCGAGGCCACTTTCCCGCTGCGCGCCGCCGCGGCGGTAGCCGACCGCCGCCTGCGACGCTAGGAGCGCAAGCTCCCTACTGCTTCCCGCTCGCCCCCGCCTGGAGGAGGTCCGCCAGGTCGTCGGCGTGCTCTTCCTCGGTCGCCAGGATCTCTTCCAGCATGCGGCGCGTCGTCGGATCGCTGTTGCCGATGTACTGCACCATCTCGCGATAGCTGTCGATCGCGATCCGCTCGGCCACCAGGTTCTCCCGGATCATCTCCTGCACCGTCTTGCCGAGGCGGTACTCGGCATGGCTGCGGCCCTTCAGGCTCGCGGGATCGAGATCCGGTTCCCCTCCCAGCTGCACGATGCGCTCGGCGATCTGGTCGGCGTGCTGCAGCTCTTCGGTCGCGTGCTCGAGGAACTCGGCCGCAGCATTCTTCGATTCCGGTCCCCGGGCCATGTAGTAGTTGTGGCGATAGCGCAGCACGCAGATGAGCTCCGTCGCGAGCGCTTCGTTCAGCAGCTGCAGGACCTTCTCGCGGTTCGCGCCGTAGCTCTCGGTGACGGCGCCCTCCTCGATATGGCGGCGGGCCTGCTCCCGCAAGGTGTTCACGTCCGTCAGCTGGGGTTTGCCGGGACTTTTGCCGGGACTTTGCGGCATGACGCTCATACGGTCTCCTGATTCTTCCGGGCGGCGCCGGGATGGCGTCGCGAAGGCATTGGACCGCAAGCAAGCCGTGTGGTGCCCCCCGACGAACGCCGGGGGAGAAGCCGGGGGCTTAGAGGCCGCCGAGCGAAACAGGACCGCGCGCGGGCGCGCGCACGCGCACGAGCTCCGCGAACATGCGGCTGCTGAAGCTCTCGTCGGCAAGGACCACCGCCGGCGAGGCGAAGTAGTTTCCCTGCAGGAAGTCGGCCCCGGCCTCGATCGCGGCCAGCGCCTGCGGGGCGGTCTCCACACCGTCGATGGCGACCTTGCAGCCCGCCTGCTGCAACAGGCCGACCAGCCCGGGGATGAAGCCGCGAATGCGCGCGTCCCCCATGCCGGAGGCGAGGCGCGCGCGGTCGACCTTGACGATGTCGGGTGCGAGCGCCACCACGCGGTCGAGGTTGGAGCGGGCCACGCCGTAGTCGTCCACGGCGACCATGGCGCCGAACTCGCGATACGCGCACACCGCCTCGTGCAGCAGGCCCTCGTCGTGGCAATCCTCGCCGAGGATCTCCACGCACAGGCGCCCGGGCTCCACGCCGTAATAGCGCACCAGGTCCGCGAACGCGTGGGCCTCGCGCGCATCGGCCACGGCGGCGCGCGGCTTCACGTTGAGGAAGAGGATGCGGTCGCCCGAATCGATGGCCGAAAAGTTGCGCAGGTGCAGCGCACGGCACACCCAGTCGAGGAAGAGTCCCTGCCCGGGCGACATATGCGGGAGGAGGCGTTCGCCATCGACCGGCGTCCCGTCGTCCGCGCACGCGCGCAGGAAGGCCTCGTAGCCTACGGAGCCGCCGCGCTCCACGCCGAAGATGGGCTGGAAATGCGTGGCGAGCCGGTAACCCCCCCAGGCCAGCGATCCGCGCGAACCTGCGCGCACCAGCTCCTCGGCCGCCCGAGACAACGACTCGACCACGATGTTTCCAGTTCCAGGATGCCGCAGACGACCGGCCATGCCTGACTTTGAGGGAACCGGGTTACGCCGCCGTTACCCCTGTTCCATCAGGGGGTTGCATTTGTAAATGCGTTTCGCGCTCACGGCGGCTTGCGGAAGAAGCTTTCCAGCACCTCGGCGATCTCGATCATGCGATACGGCTTCTTGAGCACACGATTGGCGCCGGCGGACAACGCGCGCGTCTCGAAGCCGGACCCGCCGTAGCCGCTCGCGATCAGGATCGGCAGCGTGGGATCGAGCTTGCGCAGCTCCATCGTGAGCTGCGTGCCGGTGATCTCCGGCATCACCTCGTCGCTCACCACCGCCTCGAAGTGGCGCGGGTTCGCGCGCACCGCCTCGAGCGCCTCCCGGCTGCTGCGGAAGCCCGCGGGCTCGTAGCCGAGCGTGGCGAGCATCTCCTCCAGCGCCGCGAGGACCTCGGGCTCGTCGTCCACGGCGAGGACCACCTGGCCCTGGCCGTGCGGCAGTTGGTCCTCGCGCGTGGTGGCGCCCGTAGCCTGGTCCTCGGCCCGCGGCATCCAGACGGTGAAGGTCGTGCCGCGCCCGAGCTCGCTCGCGACGTCGATGAAGCCCTGGTGCTCGGCGACCACCGAATGCACGAGCGCGAGCCCGAGCCCGGTGCCGCGCCCCGCCGGCTTGGTGGTGAAGAACGGCTCGAAGATGCGGTCGATCACCTCCGGGGAGATGCCGTGGCCGGTGTCCTTCACCACGACGCGCACGTACTCGCCTGCGGGGATCTCTCCGCCGCGCACCGCGAGCGGCGCTTCCAGCCGCTCGGTGATCACCCGGACCTCGAGCGTCCCGCCCGAGCTCATCGCCTGGATGGCGTTGGTGCAGAGGTTCATGAAGAGCTGGTGCAGGCGCGTGGGATCGCCCATCACGGCGGCGTCATCGGCTTCGGAGACGAAACGCACGTCGATCGGCCGCGGCAGCGACCCGCGCACCAGCTCGCAGGCCTCGTGCGCGATCGGCGCCACGATGACCGCGATCTTCGAGGTGCCTTCCGCGCGGCTGTAGGAAAGGATCTGCGTCACCAGTGCCTTGGCGCGATTGCCCGCGTCCATGATGGTGTCGATGTAGCGCCGCAGGTCCGTATCGGCGGCGCGCCTCTGCGCGAGCTCGCCATAGCCCAGGATGGCCCCGAGGATGTTGTTGAAGTCGTGCGCGATGCCGCCCGCGAGGTGCCCGACGGCCTCCATCTTCTCCGCCTGCTTGAGCTGCGCCGCCAGCCGCTGGCGCTCCTGCTCGGCGCGCACCTTCTCGGAGACGTCGCGCACGAAGCCGATCACGCGCGCGCGGCCGTGCCCCTGCCCGCCGATGAGGTAGCCGTTCACGCCCACCGTGGTGTAGTCGCCATCGTCGCGGCGGAAGCGGTATTCGTCGGAGATGTGCGATATGGCCTTGGAGAGCAGCGCCTGGCGCTGGGCCCGCAGGCGGACGCGGTCGTCGGGGTGCACCCGGTGCATCCATTGCCTGCCGGTCGCGATCTTCTCGTTGGTGGTGCCGAGCACGGCGGGCGTATCGCCGTCCCAGAGGACGTGGCCGGTCTGCGGGTCGAAGTCGTAGAGCAGGCTGCCGCTCGCGCGGATCACGCGCTCGTGGCGGTAGCGCCACTCCTCGGTCTCGCGGCCCGCATCCTGGCGCTCGACCTGCAGCGCCGCGGAAAAGAGCGTGGTCACGACGATGGTGGCGAGGTAGCCCTGCAGGTGCAGCAGCGACTTGATGTCGGGCACGCCGTCGATCGCGTAGGGGCCGAAGCCCTGCCCGGTATGCCAGTAGATGATCAAGCCGAAGATCGACAGCCCGAGCGTCGCGGCACGCAGGCCGAAGCGCAGCGCCGCCCAGATGAGGAAGGGTGCGCTCAGGTACGCGAGGGGCGGGATGTAGCCCTCCACGTGCGGCCGCGATGCGAACACGTAGTGCGTCGTGAAGACGAGCCCCACGTACAGGACGACGATCTCCCCGAAACGCGATTTCCCGAGCTCGAACGCCTCGCGCCAGCCGTGCCGGCTCCACGCGAGGATGAGCGGCGAGGTGAGCAGCATGCCGAGCATCGTGGAGACGAACGTGATCGACCATTGCTGGCGGAAGGGGATCGACACGCGCAGGTACGAGTAGATGCCGTCGAGGATCGCCATCACCGCCACCAGCGGCACCATGCCCACCAGGAAGGCCGCCAGGCCGCGGATGGTGGCGATCTGCACCTGCGGGCCCGCGAGGCGCTGCAGGCCCGCGGCGACGAAGAGCGGCTGCGCCACGGCCACCGCGGCGGTGGCGAAGATCGTTCCCCACCCGGCCGAGATATCCATGCCGACGGCAACGGTGGCGATGAACACGATGGCGAGATAGGCCGGCCAGCGGCGCACGGGCGCCACCAGCAGCGTGCCCAGCGCCACGCCGTGCGCCGGCCAGATGAAGAGCGGCAGCTTGGCGTGCAGCGGCAGGTTGGCGGCATACGCCGCAAGGGCGTAGTACACCAGGCCGAAGGCCACGTACGCGAGCGTCTGGCGTACCGATTCGGCATTGGGGGACCCGGCCTGGTCGCCCTGCAGGCGTCGCGAATTCGAGTGGCTGGCCGTGTTCATGAAATTCCTTACGAATTCTAAGGCCTTCCGCGCTAAAATGCCGGGAAACACCAACTCGACCAAAGCCCCCGTGGAAGCCCATATCCTTGTCGTCGACGACGACTTAGCGATTCGCGAGCTCATCAGGGAATACCTCACCGAGAACGACATGCAGGTCTCGG
>DATMJE010000246.1:0-5573 GCA_035553995.1 Usitatibacter sp.
TGCTGCGCGGACTGCGCGTTCTGGAGGATGACGTTCACGCCCAGGCCGCCGGGGACGATCGAGTCCTCGAGCCGGATCCAGAAGCCGTCGACCGCCAGGGAGATCTCCGGCACGGGCTGCATCACGATGCCCAGCGTGCGCGACAGCGACTTCTCCGGCGTGAGGTCGGGGTTGCCGCCGGTGATCGTCGGGAACTGGTTGTTGCAATCCGCGGGCGAGCCGGTCGCGGGGTTCGGGCAGCGCACCGGATCGCGCGTGCCGTTGGCCGTGACGCTCGAGGCCTGGGGCGTGTAGAGATCCGTGAGCGAGGGCGCACGGAAGCCCGTGCCTACCGATCCGCGCACGAGGAACGTGCTCGTGGGCTGCCAGCGCGCCGACAGCTTCGGGTTCGTGGTGGAGCCGGTGTTCTGGTAGTAGTCGTAGCGGAGGCCAAAGTCCGCCTCGAACGTCCGTGTGAGCGGGAACACCATCTCCGTGTAGACGGACGTGATGTTGCGGTCCTTGTCGACCGGCAGGACGTTGCCGCCGAAGCCCGCGATGTCGCCGATCTGGAAAGCTTGCGACGGGTTGAACTCGAAGGTCTCGTGGTGGAACTCGGCGCCGAGCGTGATTCCCGAGGAGCCGCCGGCCAACGGGAACATGTCGCGCGTGCCCCGCGCATCGATGCCCGTGAGCGAGGTCTTCGAGCTGTAGACGGCACCGTGGAACTCGGTCGCCTGCGCGGCCGCAAGCGCTGCCGGGTCCGTCGTGGCGCCGAAGGGGTTGATGACCCCGGTGTCCAGCAGCGAGAGGATGGCCGAGTTGAGCGGGTAGCCCGAAAGCAGGTTCGACGACGCCTTGCTCTGGCTATAGCTGAAAGCGCTGTCGTAATCCCACTTCTCCACCGTACCGCGCACGCCCGCCACCACGCGCGCGGAATCGCCCTGGTCGTCCGTCTGGCGCAGGCCGTTGGCGAAATCGCGATAGCGGAAGGCGATCGGCTGGTTCGTCGGCAGTCCCAGGGACGCCACGAACGCCGTCGGAAAGTAGGGGCTGGTCGGCGGCAGCAGGATGAGCGCCTGGCCGTTGGTGAACACCAGCCGGCGCAGGGCCGGGTTCAGGTTGGGATAGCGCGTATTGATGAGGTTCTGCAGGAACGCGTTGTACGGGTTGTTCGCGGGCAGGATCGTGGCTTCCGAAAGCGGCACGGGCTGCGTGGTGTAGCGGACGTCATTGCGCGTGTACTCGGCTTCGAGGAACGCCTGCATTTGCGCGCTGACGGCATAGCGCAGGTTGAAGATCGCGCTCCTGGTCTCGATCTCGGGCTGCACGGAGAGAAAGGGGCTGTTCTCGAAGCGGCACGCGTTGCTCGAGGCGGGATTCGTCTGCAGCGGCACCACCACCGAGGTCGGCCCGCAATTCGGGAACGCCGGGCTCGCCAGCCGCGTGAACGTCGGCCCGAAGAGGATGTTGCCGGGGAAGGCGATCGTGGACGAGAGGTCGTTGCGCTCCGCCACGTTGAACTGGCGCGCATAGGGGCGATCGCTGCCGAGGATCCGCTCCTGCTTGTGGTACGTGACGCCGAAGTTCACGTTGTAGCGGTCCTTCGCGAGCTCGCCGTAGCCGAGGAATGCGGAGCCGCCGTAATCCTTGCCGCCGCCGTGGATCGTGGGCTCGCCATAGTTGGCCGAGAACTCGCCGCCCTGGAACTCGGTGCGCAGGATGAAGTTCACGACCCCGGCGATCGCGTCGCTGCCGTACAGCGACGAGGCGCCCTCCTTCAGCACCTCGATGCGCTCGATCGCGGCGAGCGGGATGCTGTTCACGTCCACGGCGACGATCGTCGTGCCGCCGAAGACGCTCACGCGCCGGCCGTTGATGAGCACGAGGGTCCGCGTGCTGCCGAGGGCACGCAGGGACACGGTGGCTTGCGAGGTGGTGATGGTGCCGTTCGACTGCGAGACGGTGATGGCGCCAAAGGAGGTGAGCGCGGGGATCTGCCGCAGCAGCTCTTCCGTCGTGGTGGCACCCGTGCGTTCGATATCCTCGCGCCGCAGGATCTGCACGGGAAGCGCCGTCTCGGCGTCGAGACGCTTGAACGAGGTGCCGGTGACTTCGATGCGTTCGCCGGGGGCAACGCCCTGGGCGTGTGCGGAGGTGACGAACAATGCGGCAAGGACTGCCGCGGCCAGGACCTTCGGTTGAGGCGCCATCCTGTTCTCCTTGGGGGGTACAACGTTGGGCCGGTGGGTGGGTTCCTCTTCGCGGGAGTGGTTGCAGGGCGGGGAATGTTATAAATCGAGTGGAAGCAAACTCCAACCCGAAACCCATCGCAGGGAAAAGATGACCTGGTCGATCGTGGCGCTCGACGGCTCGGGCGCATTGGGCGTCGCCGTGGCGAGCCGCTTCTTCGCGGTCGGCGCGCTCTGCCCCGCGGTGCTCGCCCGCCGCGGCGCGCTTTCCACGCAGGCGCTCATCAATCCGCTCTATGCACGCGCGGGCCTCGCCTTGCTGGCCGAAGGCCTCGCTCCTGCCGCGATCATCGAGCGCGTGACCGGCACGGATCCGGGCCGGGACGTGCGCCAGCTCCACCTCGTCGATGCGCACGGCGAGACGGCGGCGTGGACGGGGCGCGGCTGCATCGAATGGTGCGGCCACCGGACGTTCCCGGGGTTTTCCGTGGCGGGCAACATGCTTGCCGGGCCCCAGGTGCTCGAGGCGACCGCGGCGGCCTACCAGGCGCACGGAGAGCAGCCGTTCGCCGAGCGCCTCATCGCCGCCATGCAGGCCGGCGAGGCCGCGGGCGGCGACAAGCGCGGCAAGCAGGCGGCCGCCCTCCGCATCCATACGACCGAGCCTTATCCCGTGCTCGACCTGCGCGTGGACGACCACCCGGAACCGCTGCGCGAGCTGCGCCGGCTCCACGACGTGAGCCTCGAGCGCTTCCAGCCGTTCATGGAGTGCCTGCCGCGCGAAGGCGATCCCGCCGGCATCACCGATCGCGCCGTGATCGAGGAGCGCATCGCCCGCTTCCAGGCGGCGCGCGCCCTGCGCACGGAGAAGGCTTGAGCGCGCTCCTCGAGGTGCGCGAGCTGCGCACTTCCTTCACCACCGATGCCGGAACCTTCAACGCCGTGGACGGCATCGACTTCACGCTGGAGCCCGGACGCACCCTGGGACTCGTGGGCGAGTCGGGCTGCGGCAAGAGCGTCACCGCCCTTTCCATCATGGGACTCATTCCCGCGCCGCGCGGGCGCGTGCAGGGCAGCATCGTCTTCGAGGGCCGGGACCTCACGCGGCTGGCACCCGCCGGGATGCGCGACGTCCGCGGCAACCGCATCTCGATGATCTTCCAGGAGCCGATGACGTCGCTCAATCCCGCCTTCACCATCGGCGAGCAGATCGTCGAAGGCATCGTGCGCCATCGCCGCATCGGCCGGGCAGAGGCGCGCAAGCAGGCGATCGAGATGCTGGAGCGCGTGCGCATCCCCTCGCCCGAGCGGCGCTTCGACGACCATCCGCACAAGCTCTCCGGCGGCATGCGCCAGCGGGCGATGATCGCGATGGCGCTGGCGCTGCGCCCGAAGCTGCTCATCGCGGACGAGCCCACCACCGCGCTCGACGTGACGATCCAGGCGCAGATCATCGAGCTCATGCGGCTGCTGCGCGAGGAGACCGGCACCGCGATCATCCTCATCACGCACGACCTGGGCGTGGTGGCCGAGCTCGCGCAGGAGGTCGCCGTGATGTACGCCGGGCGCATCGTCGAGAAGGCGCCCGTGGAGCGGCTCTTCGCGCATCCCGAGCACCCCTACACCATTGGACTGCTGGGCTCCATTCCCAAGCTGCATCTGGAGCAGTCGCGGCTGCCCGCGATCGAGGGCCAGGTCCCCAACCCGTTCGCGATTCCGCGCGGCTGCCGCTTCTCGCCACGCTGCCCGTTCGCAACCGACCATTGCCGCGACAACGACCCGCCGCTGCGCGACGTCGGCCCCGCGCAGCAGGCGGCATGCTGGTATGCGCCGCTCGACGCGGATGCGAAGGCCGCATGAGCGAGCCGGTCCTGCGCGGGGAAAAGCTGGTGAAGCACTTCCACGTGGGGCAGGGCTTCTTCGGCCGCGGCGGCTCCATCGTGCATGCGGTCGACGACGTGAGCTTCGCGCTCGACGCCGGCGAGACGCTGGCGCTGGTGGGCGAATCCGGCTGCGGCAAGTCGACGACGGGGCGCCTCGCACTGCGGCTGCTCGAGCCCACGTCCGGCGGCGTCTGGTTCGAGGGACGCGACCTGCTGGCCCTGGACGAGCAGCAGCTCCGTGCAGCCCGCCGCGGCCTGCAGATCATCTTCCAGGACCCGTATGCGTCGCTCAACCCGCGCATGACGGTGGCGCAGATGCTGGAAGAGCCGCTCATGCTGCACGGCGTCGAGCCGTCCATCCGAAGGGCGCGCGTGGCGGAGCTGCTGCAGCTCGTGGGCCTCGCCCCGCAGCATGCGCAGCGTTATCCGCACGAGTTCTCCGGCGGCCAGCGCCAACGCATCGGCATCGCGCGCGCCATCGCGCTCGAGCCGCGCGTGGTGGTCTGCGACGAGCCGGTCTCCGCGCTCGATGTCTCGATCCAGGCGCAGGTGGTGAACCTCCTGCGCGACCTGCAGCAGCGCCTCGGGATGGCTTACCTCTTCATCGCCCACGACCTCGCGGTGGTGAAGCACATCGCCGACCGGGTGGCGGTCATGTACCTGGGCCGCATCGTGGAGATCGCGCCCAAGCGCAGCCTCTTCGCCGAGCCGCGGCATCCGTACACGCAGGCGCTGCTCTCGGCCATCCCGGTGCCCGACCCGGGCTTCCCGCGCAACCGTATCGTGCTGCAGGGCGACGTGCCAAGCCCGATCGACCCGCCCTCGGGCTGCCGTTTCCGCACGCGCTGCCCTCATGCGCAGGAGCTTTGCGCCCGCGAGGTGCCGCCGCTCGAGGCCGATGGCGCCCACGCGGTCGCCTGCCATTTCTGGCGCGAGATCGAGCGGCCTCGCGCGCTGGTGCCCGATGCCGCTACCATGCCTCGCAATACGCGCCTGGAGCGGCTCCAGGCGGCATTCCGACCGACCGAAAGGACAAGCCCGTGAAAATCGCCCCGCGCATCCGACGCCTCGCCACCGCCCTCGCCCTCGCCGCCCTCGCCCTGCCGGCGGCCGCGCAGACGCTGCGCGTAGGCCTCGCCGAGGATCCCGACGTGCTCGATCCCACGCTCGCGCGCACGTTCGTGGGCCGCATCGTGTTCGCGGCCGTGTGCGACAAGCTGGTGGACATCGACGAGAACCTGAAGATCGTGCCGCAGCTCGCGACCTCGTGGCAGTGGGCGCCGGACAACAAGTCGCTCACGATGAAGCTGCGGCCCAACGTGACCTTCCACGACGGCGAGAAGATGGACGCCGAGGCGGTGAAGTTCAGCATCGAGCGCCACAAGACGCTGCCCGGCTCCAACCGCAAGGGGGAGCTCGCACCCGTGAGCAGCGTGGACGTCCTGGATCCGCTCACGGTGCGCCTCAACCTCTCCGCGCCCTTTGCGCCGCTTCTCGCGCAGCTCGCCGACCGCGCCGG
>DATMJE010000247.1:0-4752 GCA_035553995.1 Usitatibacter sp.
TTCATGAAGAAGGGCTTCATGTCGGAGCTCGCGTTCTTCAACGACACGCAGTCCACCTTCTCGGAAGCGGTGCGCACGGTGCGCACAAGCGTATTGATGTCCGCCCTGGACGAGCAGCACAAGGTCGTCGTGATCACCTCCTCGGTGCCGTCGGAAGGCAAGACCACGCTTTCGTTCAACCTCGCTTGTGCGCTGGGGCAGGTGAAGAAGGTGCTGCTCGTGGACGCCGACTTGCGTCGGCCGAAAGTCGGCAAGCTCGTCGGCCGCAAGAGCGGCTCGCCCGGCTTGGCGGACCTCGTGGCGGGTCAGGCCCAGGTGAGCCAGTGCGTGTTCTTCGATGAGAAGGCCGGCATCCATATCTTGTCGGCCGGCACGGTGCCCCCGAATCCCCTCGAGCTGCTGAGCTCGCGCCGCTTCGAGGAAGTCATCGCGAAGCTCAAGGAGGCGTTCGACATCGTCATCATCGACAGCGCGCCGCTCCAGCTCGTGAGCGACGCGCAGGTACTCTCGCAGTTCGCCTCGTCGGTCATTTACGTGGTGAAGGCAGATTCGACGCCGTACCAGGTCGCGCAGAACGGGCTGAAAAAACTGCGTCGCGTGAATGCGCCCGTGCTTGGTGTTGTGCTCAATCAGCTCGATCTCGAGAAGGCGGAGAAGTATTACGGCGAGTACAGCGGCTACAAGAGCTACAAGGGCTACAAGAAGTACGGTTACTCCAAGACGTACGGGGCGCAGGGATGACGCGGGCGAGGCGCGCGCTCGTTTGCGTGCCTGCGATCGCGGCATTGGGTTGGGCGGTCACCGCGGCTGGAAGCGCCGCGAGCGGTAGCCTGCTTGCGAATGGTTCGCGCGATGCAGCAGCTGTCGAGCGTGCCGTCCAGGCGGCGCCGGCAGATCCGGAGTTGCACGAGCTTCTTGCGCTGTCGTTTGCGAATGATGTGGAACGAGCGAGCGGTCCCGAGCAGGTCCGGGAATTGAAACAAGCCCTCGCGATGCGGCCGATTTCGCCGTATACGTGGGCAAACCTTGCGGCCGCGCAGTACCGGGCTGGCGTTACCGGAGAAACATTTCAGGTGGCGCTGGAGCGGGCCTCGCAGCTGGGGCCGAACGAGCCCGCAGTGCAAGGGATCGTAGCCTTGTACGGCTTGGCAGTGCTGGATGAAGTGCGTCCGCAAACGCGTGCAGCAATCGGCCGCATGCTGGCCGCAGGGATGAAGAGCGACCCCGCTGCAATGCTGCAGATCGCACAGCGGCGTGGCAGGCTCGACGTGGCTTGCCACTACGTCGATGCATCGCGATTGGCTGGGGACTTGTCAAAACTTTGCAATACCAGGGGAGCGATACAATGAAAAAGATTTCCTTCTTGTTGGCGCTGGTCGCGGGACTGGCGACTCAACTGGCGCTTGCGGGCGCCGCCGTCGTCACCACCTTGAACGGCACGGCCCAGGTCCAATCCGGGACCGCAGCGCCCAAGGCGTTGCGGCTGGGTGATGAAGTGAACCAGGGCGACAGCGTTTCGACGGGCGCTGATTCCGGCGTTGTGCTCAAGTTTGAGGACGGCGAGGTTGCGACGCTCACGGCGAACTCGCGCATGACGGTCACGCAATACCAGTACAACGCCCAATCGGGCAGCGGCAACATCCAGCTGTCGCTCGTCAACGGGGGCATGCGCGCGGTCACCGGCCTCATCGGCAAGAAGTCGCCCGACAAGGTCACCTATCGCGCCGGCGCGGCGACCATCGGCATTCTGGGTACCACGGTGGACATCGTGTCGTCGAAAGGCAAAGTCTCGGCATCGGTCGAGTCGGGGGAGATCTCCTTCACCATGGGCAGCGAATCGCACAAGGTGCCCGCCGGACAAGCCGTGTACGGCACCGACGGCAAGATCACGCAGGCCTCGGCGGAAGCCATCTTCGCCCAATTGCCCCAGGACATGAAGGACTTCATCGGCAACCTGCAGACGCTCATGGTCGCCCTCAATGAGGCCTCCGGGGCGACCAGTGGCACGGGCAGGATCAATGCGATTACCGGGACCAGCGCCACCGGCGGTGGCGGCGGCTCCGTGAGCCCCAACACCAGCAAGCGCTGATCCACGCGTAGTATCTTCGAGGGCCATTCCGGCGACGCGCCGGAATGGCCTTTTCACTTCCCGCGTTGAAAGCCGACAAAATCCTCTTCTGGTCGTTGCTGTGCGTGCTGGTATGGGCGCCGATCCCGATCGGGAGCAACGTCATGTGGGCCTGGTCGATCCTCGAGATCGCGGTCTTCGCGCTCCTGATCGCATGGCTCGTCCTCTGGGCGTTGGGGCGGGTGCCATTCCCGACGGCGGCAGCGAAAGCGTGGCCCGCATATGCCCTCCTTGCGCTGTGGCTCGCCGAGCAGGCGCTTTACATCGTCCCCATGCCGCCCTCGTGGGTGGCCATGCTTTCGCCCGAGTCGGCGCGCATGCAGCACCTGACCGACGTCCTGGGCATCGCGCGTCCGACCATGACGCTCTCGGTCGATCCCTATGCCGCTCGCATGGCGCTGCTGAAGGGCCTTGCCTACGCCGGTGTTTTCTTCCTCGTGCTGGTGCTGGCGAACAGCCGCCAGCGGGTGATGAGGCTCGCCCGCGTGCTCGTATACGAGGCGGTTGTCGTTTCGATCTACGGCGTGCTCATGCATCTGGCAGGCGTGCAGGGGACGTACTTCGGCGCCTTCATCGACCACGGGCTCCAGGCGAGCGCCACCTACGTGAATCGCAACCACTTCGCGGGCTACCTCGAGATGACGCTGGCCCTGGGCATCGGCCTCCTCATCGCGGGACTATCCGATCGCAAGTCCGATTCGTGGAAGCGATTCTTCATGCACCTCCTCGACTGGGTGCTGAGCCCGAAGATGGTCCTGCGCCTCGCGCTTTGCATCCTCGTCATCGCGCTCACCACCACGCATTCGCGCATGGGCAACACCGGTTTCTTCTCGGCGCTCCTCATTGCCGGCGTGATCGGCATCGCTCTCTCGCGGCACGCAACGCGCAACACCGTCGTGCTGCTGGCGAGCCTCGTCGTAATCGATCTCCTCATCGTCGGAAGCTGGTTCGGCGTGGAGCGTCTCGCGCAGCGCATCCAGGAAACCACGATGGGCGACGTGGAGTCGCGCGAGGAGCCCGCCGCGTACACGCTCGGCATCATCAAGGACTATCCGGTCTTCGGCTCGGGCCCCGGCAGCTTCTATGTGGTCTTCCCGCGCTACCAGCCACCGAGCGTCGTCGGCTTCTACGACTTCGCTCACAACGACTACGCACAGTTCGCCGCCGAAAGCGGCCTGCCGGCGCTCGCCGTCCTCGGACTTTTCGTGGCGGCATCGCTTGCGGCAGCCCTGCGTGCCCAATGGTTGCGCCGCGATCCGGCGATGCGCGGCATGTCATTCGCCTGCATCATGGGCGTCACCGCGATCCTCATCCACTCGTGGGTGGACTTCAACCTGCAGATTCCCGCCAACGCGATGTACTTCATGGTGCTGCTCGCCATCGGATGGCTGTCGTTATACGTGGGCCGCGCTTCCACCGAGCCCGCGCGCGAAACCGATTGACGGCCCTGTAAAATAAAGGCGATGCGCATCCTCGTCACCGGCGCGGCCGGCTTCATCGGCTTCCATGTCGCGCGCCGCCTCCTCGAGCGCGGCGAACACGTCATCGGCCTCGACAACCTGAACCCCTACTACGACGTCTCGCTCAAGCAGGCGCGGCGCGCGCTGCTGGAGGAACATCGCAACTTCGGCTTCGCGAAGGTGGACCTCGCCGATGCGGGCACCATGGAGGAGATCTTTCGCGGTGCGCGCTTCGATGCCATCGTGCACCTCGCCGCGCAGGCGGGCGTGCGCTATTCGGTCGAGAATCCGCGCGCCTATGTCGACTCCAATATCGTCGGCTTCCTGAATCTCCTCGAGGGCGTGCGCCATCGCGGCACGGGCCATCTCGTGTTCGCCTCGACGAGCTCCGTGTATGGGCTCAACGCGCGGCTGCCGTTCGTGGAAGACGGCGACACGGACCATCCTGCTTCACTCTACGCGGCGACCAAGAAGGCCAACGAGGCGATGGCGCATTCCTATGCGCACCTCTTTGCCATTCCGTGCACGGGCCTGCGATTCTTCACCGTGTACGGGCCGTGGGGCCGGCCGGACATGGCGCTCTTCAAGTTCACGCAGGGCATCCTCGCGGGCGAGCCGATCCCGGTGTTCAACGAGGGCCGCATGGTGCGCGACTTCACGTACGTCGACGACATCGTGGAGGGCGTCATCCGCACGATGGACCGTCCCGCACAGGCGGATCCGAACTGGAAGCCCGAATCGCCGCGTGCTTCCACGAGCCGCGCTTCCTGGCAGCTCTTCAACATCGGCAACCATTCGCGCGTCGAGCTGATGCGCTACATCGAAGCGCTCGAAAGCGCGCTCGGGATGAAGGCCAAGCTGCAACTTTTGCCCATGCAGGCAGGCGATATACAGGCCACCGAAGCGGACACTTCGGCGCTCGAACAGTACACCGGCTTCCGACCGTCTACGCCGGTCGAGGAGGGCATCCGGCGATTCGTCGCGTGGTATCGCGAGTACTACGGCCGGTGATCGGCGTGCGTGCGACATCCATGCGCCGTTGGTGGATCGCGCTTGGCGCGGGATTTGTGCTCCTCGTGATCTACCTGTCGCTTACGCCGGATCCACTGCAGGCACCGACGATCGACGAGTTCAAGACTGGCCACATCCTGGCCTACTTGTGGT
>DATMJE010000248.1:0-9104 GCA_035553995.1 Usitatibacter sp.
CCGGGGATGCTTTCAGTGCCTGCTTCAGGCTGGATTTGGCGCCCTGGACCAGGAGCGTTCGCACGTACGCATCCCCGCGCCGGGTAATGCCACCGAGGCGCGCCTTCCCGCCGCTCGAGAATTGTCGGGGCACCAGGCCCAGCAGGCTCAACTGCCGCGCCCAATGGTGGGCCGCGCCGCATGCCTCCATCCCCACGATGCAGCCTTGCGGCAACCGCTGCAGCCACGCGAGGAAGCCGTCTCGCTTGAGGTCGCGGCGTTCCACCACCCGGCCCTCCGGACCCATCGCGCACACCGAAAACACACTCTTTGCCAGGTCGGCACCAACGTGCGTAATATTCATTCGAGACTTCCCCCTCGTTTCAGATTGATCTTGAGAAACTCAATCTTGGCACTTCGATGCCGTGCGGTTCGTCCGCTTCGAGTGCGGGAAGTCTCCTTATATTCGTTGGAGCGGACGGTGAACCATCGTGGGCGCATCGTGCTCGGAATGAATTGCGCACTCGGCGGCGCGGAATGGGCGCCGTGCCAGGCCGCTGAACTCGGTCGTTAGAGGTCGTGCAGCGCGGTCTTTGTGCCATATGAAGGTATGGCCGAACCGCCATATCAATGCTATGCTGCAGCATGGCCATGACGCCCTTCGAATGGAACTCCGCCAAGGACGCCGAGAATCAGCGCAAGCACGGGGTATCGTTTGCGGAGGCCCAATACGCGTTCGCCGATGCGAAGCGAGTCATAGCCGAGGACCTCGATCACAGCGCGAAGGAGGGACGGTACTTCTGCTTCGGGCGTGTCGATCGAGGAGTCTTGACCGTCCCTTCACCTACCGAGGCGGTGTCATCCGGATCTTTGGCGCCGGATTCTGGCGCAAAGGGAAAGCAATCTATGACCGCGAAAACAAAGTACACGAGTGAGCCCATCGGAGAGGTTCGTGTAGTGCACGACTTCCTTCCGGCACCCGACCAACTAGCCTTCCGGGACGAGGGCGTAAAAGTCACCATTGCCCTGAGCAAACGAAGTGTGGAGTTCTTCAAGGCGCATGCAGCAAAGAACCAAACCCAGTACCAACGAATGATCAGGCAGCTGCTCGACGCGTACGTGGATGCACATTCACGACCTCTAACTACACGTTCGAGCGGACGGGGGAAGGTGGTGGGCCGCAGCGGTGCGCCCAAGAAATGATGCGCGCCGATGCGGCCTTAATCGAAAAGGATGGGGCGATTCCTTCGGTTTAGTGGACACCCTGAACTAACTGTTCAGGAGCGTTCACATGGCAAAACCAGGACCAAGAACGACTTATCGGTATAGCGACGAATTCAAGGCGACGGCGGTCAAGTTGAGCCGTATGCCGGGGGTGAGAGTCGGCGACGTAGCCGAATCGCTCTGCATTCACCCGTTCATGTTGTCGCGTTGGCGCAAGCAATCTCGAGAGGGCGAGATCGTGACAAAGGGCGTGGAAGTCGACAAGGCGGTTGCGGCCGAGCTCAAGGAGCTGCGCCAGATCAAGCGCGACTATGAGCGCCTGAAGGTGGAGCACGACCTTTTAAAAAAAGCCATCGGCTTCACTTCCGCTCGAAGGCGGAGATCTTCGCCTTCATCGAGCACTGCAAAGAAGAGCACTCGATCCGGCTGATGTGCCGGCTCTACGGCGTGAGTGCAGCCGGCTATTACGCCTGGCGAGGCCGGTCTCCGAGTCAAAGGTCGATCGAGGACGAGGAATTGGTCGCCAAGATCCGCAGGGTTCATGAAGGCGGCCGGGAAACCTATGGAAGTCCGCGCGTGCACGCTGAGATGCGCAGGGCCGGTGAGAGCATCGGTCGGCGACGAATCGAGCGGCTGATGCGCGAGCACGGCATACGAGCCTGCTCGGCCTCACTCTACCGGCGAACGCCGGGCACGGCGCGCTTCTTCGGCAGCGTGTCCAGCATTGCCCACGAATCGACGCCGAACCGTCCTGATGAGCTTTGGGTCGGCGATGTGACCTACCTTAAAGCTGGCAACCAGTGGCGCTACCTGGCTACGGTATCACGCAGCAGTGTTGAAAACGGTTCAGCCTTTCACGTATTGCTTCCACGCTTCGGGGTTGTATTCCTCGCCCTTGCCGCGCGGGCGACCGGTCGTGCCATCTGACAAGCGCGGAGTCGACCGTGAGCGGCATGGCCCCTATAATCCCTCCGGTAGCGCAGGTATGAAACAAATCCTGGAGGAGACACCGTGAACCGCAAAGGCTTCCTGTCGTCCTGTTTCGCCGCTGCCCTTGTCGTGGGCTTCGCGCTCCCTGCCACCGCCCAGCCCGTCACGCTCCATGGCGCCGTGCAATTCGCCGACGACCATGCCTTCACCAAGGCGCTGGTGAAGTTCGAGGAACTGGTCAAGCAGTACTACGGCAAGCCGATCAACTTCGTCCTGCACAAGAACAGCGAGCTGGGCCTGGAGAAGGACTACTTCGCCTACATGAACCAGGGCAAGGCGGTCGACTACGGCATCGTCTCGCCCGCCCACATGTCCACGTTCTCCAAGGCCGCGCCTTTCATCGACGCGCCGTTCCTCTTCCGCGACCTCGATCACTGGAACAAGGTCCTCGATGCCGACCTGCTCAAGCCCATCGCCGACGAGGTCTCGCAGAAGGCGGACGTGATGCTGATCGGCTACGCCGGCGGCGGCACGCGCAACATCTTCGTGAACAAGCCGGTGAGGAACCTCGCGGAGATGAAGAACCTGAAGGTGCGCGTGCAGGGCGCCCCGATCTGGAGCCGCACTTTCGCCGCCATCGGCATGTCGCCCACGGTGATCGCGTACAACGAGATTTACAATGCGATCCAGAACGGCGTCATCTCCGCGGGCGAGAACGAGGCCGCGGGCGTCGAGGCGATGAAGTTCTACGAGGTCGGCCCGAACCTGTCGATGACGCAGCACGCGATCACCATCCGGCCGATCTGCTTCTCGGGCAAGACCTTCAGGGGACTGCCGTCCGACCTGCAGGCGGCGATCCTCAAGGCGGGCAAGGAGGCGGGAGCCTACGGCCGCCAGGTCGAATCCTCCGAGGACACGGCCAAGCTCGAGGCGATGGAAAAGGCGGGCAAGCTGAAGCGCATACCGTTCACCGATCGCCCGCAGATGAAGAAGCTGGCCGACCCGGTCATGGAGGCGTACGCGAAGGAGATCGGGGCGGAATCGATCTACGCCGCGATCAACAAGATCCAGTAGCCTTGAAGAAGCTGCTCGACGGCTACCATCGGCTGCTCACGTGGCTGATGGCGGCCACCGTGGCGATCCTGATCGTCCCCGTAACGTTGCAGATCGTCTCCCGCTATACCGCGCTCATTCCGTCGTGGATCTGGACCGAGGAGCTCTCGCGGTTCCTGTTCATCTGGATGGTCATGCTGGGCGCGATGATCGCGGTGCGGGAAGGAACGCATTTCGTCGTGGACATCCTGCCCGATCTCGCGCCCCGGCCGGCGGCGGCGATGCGCATCGTGGCGAACGTCTTCGTGCTCGTGTTCGCGCTCGTTTTCGTCTGGTGGGGCGTGGAGTTCGTGCGCTTCGGCTGGGACCAGACCTCGGAGCTGGCCGAGCTGCCGATGACGTTCATCTTCGCCGCGTGGCCCGTCGCGGGATTGACGTGGCTTCTTTTCCTGGGCGAAGCGTTCGTGGACGACGTGCGGGCTTTGGCAGCCGGTGGCGACCGGTGATGTCCGCGTCGCTCACGCCAGGCATGGCGGCGATCGTGCTCTTCGGCACGTTCTTCACGCTCTTCCTGCTGCGGGTGCCGGTCGCCTTCGCGCTCGGTCTCGCGTGCCTGCCGAGCCTGATCATGGAGTCGCGGCTGTCGCCGATGATGCTCTTCAACGAGACCTTCAAGGCCTACAACTCCTTCATCCTGCTCGCGGTGCCGTTCTACCTGCTCACGGCGAACCTCATGAACTCGGGCGGCGTGACCGACCGGCTGGTGCGCCTGTCGCGGGCGATGGTGGGCAACTTCCCCGGCGCGCTCGCGCAGATCAACGTGGTGCTGTCGGTGTTCTTCGCGGGGATTTCCGGCTCCTCGACCGCGGACGCCGCGAGCCAGAGCAAGGTCTTCATCGACGCGCAGGTGAAGGAGGGCTACGGGCTGTCCTTCTCGATCGCGATCACGGCCGTTTCGGCGGTGCTCGCGGTGATCATCCCGCCTTCGATCCTGATGATCGTGTGGGGCGGCGTGATCTCGACGTCGATCGGCGCGATGTACCTGGCGGGCTTCCTGCCCGGGCTGCTCATCGCCGCGGCGCAGATGGTGACGGTGCATGTCTACGCCAAGATCTACCACTACCCGGTCTATCCGCGCGCGACCCTGAAGGAGTTCTTCTACTCGGCCTGGATCTCGCTGCCCGCGCTCGCCACCGCGTTCATCATCGTGGGCGGGGTGTTGCTGGGCTGGTTCACGCCCACGGAATCGGCATGCGTCGCGGTTCTCTACACCGTGCTGCTCTCGGTATTCATCTACCGCGAGATGAACCTGAAGAAACTGTACGATGCGTTCGTGGAGACCGGGCGCCTGTCGTCGGTCGCGCTCTTCTGTGTCGGCACGGCGTCGGCCTTCGGCTGGCTGCTCGCCTACTACCAGATCCCGCGCGCGCTGCTGGAGAACGTCTCAACGTGGGGCATGGGCATCACGCAGGCGGGCTTCTTCATCGCGTTCGTCTTCCTGGTCGTGGGATGCTTCCTCGACGCGATTCCCGCGATCATCATCTTCGGCACGATCCTGCAGCCGCTCGCCGCTTCGGTGGGCATGCATCCCATCCACTTCGCCATCATCGGCATCGTGTCGCTCGCCTTCGGGCTGGTGACGCCGCCCTACGGCCTGTGCCTCATGATCGCGTGCTCGGTGGCGAAGGTGCCGGTGCGCTTCGCGCTGAAGGACACCATGATCATGCTGGTGCCGATGCTGGCCATGCTGGGCGCGATCATCATCTGGCCGCAGATCCCCCTCATCGTGCCGCGCCTCGTCGCGCCGGAGCTCATCAAGTGAGCGCGCCGGAGCGCTTCCGCCTGGACGGCAAGGTGGCGCTGGTGATCGCCGGCACGAGCGGCATCGGCCAGGCGATCGACGTGGGCTATCGCGAGGCGGGCGCGCGAGTCCTGGTCGAGGGACGCACGCCCGCCAAGCTTCCGGCGACCGACGCCTGTCTCTGCGACGTGCGCGACCTCGCGGCGCTCGCGGACATGGTCGCCCGCGTGATCGCCGACCACGGCCGCACCGAATGGGCCGGACGGGGCGTGCGGGTGAACGCGATCGCGCCCGGATTCGTGCTGACGGACCTCAACCGCGAGAAGATGGCGCCCGAGCGCAAGGCGCTGGCGGTGGCGCGCAGGCCGATGGGCCGCTTCGGCGAGACCGACGATATGGTGGGCGCCGCGATCTACCTCGCCTCGCCCGCCGCGCAGTTCGTGACCGGCGAGACCATCCGCGTCGATGGCGGGTTCCTCGCGGCGGGATTGTGAGCGCGCGGGGCTTTTCGGCCGAGCCCCTGTCCGAGGTGCTCGGCGCACGGATCGAGGGTGTCGACCTGTCGCGGCCGGTGGGGCCGGACGATCTCACGCAAATGGAAGCGGCGTTGCATGCGCACGGGTTCATCGTTTTTCCCGGCCAGCGGATCGACCCGCGCACCTTCGCGGCCTTCGCACGCCTCTGGGGGCGGCCCGAGCCGCACGTCATCGATACCTTCCATCATCCCGCCGATCCGGACATCCTCGTGCTCTCGAACGTGGTGCGCGACGGCAAGCCGATGGGGCTCGCGGATGCCGGCAGCTACTTCCACTCCGATTACTCGTACCTCGAAGTTCCCGCGCGCTGCACGATGCTCTACGCCCTCGAGATGCCGCACGACCGCGCCGGGACGACCTTTGCGAACCAGACGCGCGCCTACGAAGAGCTTCCGGCCGCCATGCGCGAACGCATCGAGGGCCTGGTCGCACGTCACCACTATGGCAATCGCGATGACCTCGAAGAGGGCTCGCGCACGGCGGCCTCCCGCCTCAACGAGGCGCAGAAGAGGAAGGTGACCTGGGTGCGCCACCGCCTCGCGCGCCCGCATCCGCACACCGGTCGAAAGGCGCTCTATGCCGTCTCGGGAAGCTCATTCGGGATCGAGGGCATGGACGACGGCTCCGCTCGCGCGCTCCTCGACGAGCTGAAGGTCCACGCCACGCAGCCGCGTTTTTGCTACACGTACAATTACCGCGTCGGCGACGTCATCGTCTGGGACAACGCGCAGCTCCTGCACAAGGCGCCGCTGCCCGATCCCTCCGAAGCGCGCACGCTTTGGCGCATCACGGTGAAGGAGAAAGCATGAGCATGAAGAAAGTCCTTCTCACCGGAGCCGCGGGCGACGTGGGCTCGCACCTGCGCCGCGAGCTCGCGGGCCGCTACGACCTGCGCCTCTCGGACCGCAAACGCATCGCCAAGCTCCAAAAGGGGGAAAAGTTCGCGCTCGGCGACATCTCGGTAATGAAGGATGCGCTGCGTATCACCCGCGGCGTCGATGCCATCATCCACCTCGGCGGCTTCTCGGTCGAAGGTCCGTGGAAGGAGATCCACTCCGCCAACATCGTGGGCGTGTACAACGTCTTCGAGGCGGCGCGGCGCAACGGCGTGAAGCGCATCCTCTTCGCCACCAGCAACCACGCCGTCGGCTTCTACCGCCGCGACCAGGTCATCGATCATCGCGTCTATCCACGCCCCGACAGCCGCTACGGCGTTTCGAAGGCGTTCGGGGAGGCGATCGGCAGCCTCTACTCCGACAAGCACGGCATGGAGGTCTTCAACATGCGCATCGGCAACGTGAACCCGAAGCCGATCGACAAGCGGCGCTTGTCCATCTGGATCTCGCCGCGGGACCTCGCGCAACTCGTGACCATCGGCATCGAGCATCCCGACATCCGTTTCGAGATCGTCTATGGGGTGTCGGGGAACAAGCGCTCGTGGTACGACAACTCGAACGCAACGCGCCTGGGCTATAACCCGCAGGACGACAGCGAGGCGTATGCCAGGGACGTGCTGAAGAATGAGAAGCCCGCGACGAACCCGCTCCCCGAGAAGTACCAGGGCGGCACGTTCGTGATCGAGCCGTGAACGCTCGAGTACATCGCCCGGACCGGTGATCATCGCGGCCGGGCCGTCCTCGCAGTAGATCGCGTGCTCGGCGACGCGGGATGGGCGCCGTGCCAGGCCGCTCAACTAGATCGCTAGAGCGCAACGCAAGAACGGAGCAACAAATGGAAAACAAACGCCATGCGCCGCGGAAGTTCTTTGCGGAAACACTCGAGCATTGGCCGATCATGTCCATTTACGAGCGCTTCGAGCAGATTGTTGCGGTTGTCCTGAGCCTCGTGATCTCAGTGGTCATCGCCCTGGCGCTCGTGCAGCTGGTCATCCGCATCCTGCCGCTGTTGCTTAGCGGCGCGATAGATCCACTGGAACCTGACGTCTTTCAGGCGCTTTTTGGCTTGATCATGACGCTCCTCATCGCCATGGAATTCAAGCATTCGATTGTTCGCGTTGCTCTTCGGCGCTCGAGCATCATCCAGGTCAAGACCGTGGTGCTCATCGCGCTCATCGCGTTGAGTCGAAAGTTCGTCATTCTCGATTCCAGCGCTACCGCCGCAAGCACCATTGCGGCGCTGGCTGGAGCAACCCTTGCGCTTGGCGTGGTCTACTGGCTGATGCGCGAGCGTGATGACCGCCTCGCCAAAGAGTCACATTGAGCCCTTTGCGCTCTAACTCCAGGACGAGGCGTCCTCGGTTTTCGGTGATTCGCTGGCCATTACCTTCGACGACCCCGATCATGCCGAAGGCGAGAGCCGCCTCCTCACGTTTGGGCTTTCCGAGCAACGTCGCCTCCTCGTCGGATGTCACACGCAACGCCGAGGTGTGGTGCGGATCATCAGCGCTCGCCAAGGCCGAGCTCCTCGTGCTCGATGACTTCGGCCTCACGCCGCTCTCGGATCAATCCAAGCGCGACCTGCTCGAAATCCTCGACGATCGCTACGACCGCAGCTCCACCATCGTCACCAGCCAGCTTCCCGTCGATCAATGGCACGCATACCTGGCTGATCCGACGCTCGCCGACGCGATCCTCGATCGGATCGTGCACAACGGCTACCGGCTCGCGCTCAAAGGCGAATCGATGCGAAAGCAGAAGCAGATCGCGCCGCCGAAACCCGCGGCGCGACCCAGGAATCGTTGACGGAAATCGGCTCCTCGCCGATAGTGTCGCTCGCCCGCTTCAAACCGGCCCGGCATGCTCCGGAACGGTGGCCCGGCACGAATCGGAATGCCGGCCCGGCATCACCGGAATACGCAGTAGAGCGAGGCAGGCGTCTTCATGCCTAGCGCTTCGTGGGGGCGCTCTTGGTTGAATTCCGTCCGGAAGTGATCGAACTGCCGTTGCTGCGCGAGGCGCGAGTTGGAAGGCGGACGAGTGGTCTCGGCCTTGAGAGTCCGATGCATGCGTTCATGGCGGCCGTTCTGCTGCGGCTTGCGTGGCTCGATGAGTTCCGGCATCACCCCCAGGCGCACCCACCACGCGGACAACTGCGACAGCCGAGCAAGCGTGTTGGTGGCGAAGAGCACGCCGTTGTCCGTGCGAATACGCGACGGTAAACCGTACTCCTTGAAGACTCGGGTGAAGACCGGCTTTGCTTCCTCGACCTTGGTGGAGGTTAGTCCATGGCACGCCAGCAGGAAGCGGCTATAGCCGTCGGTCACCGTGAGGGGATAGCAATAGATTCCGTTCATGGTCTTGAACTGACCCTTGAAGTCGGCACACCAGCACTCGTTCGGCGCGTCCATGGACAACATCGGCTTGCCCGGATGGCCGATGCGCCTTCGATTGGGCTTCTTTGCAACGAGGCCGTGCCGCTTCAGGATCTCGTTGGCCGTCGATCGCGCCGGCAAGTCCCAGCCGCGGTGACGCTTCGCAACGAACGCCAGGAGCTTGCCGGCGCCCCAGCTCGGGTGATGGCCGCGTACTTTGAGCAGCGCCTCGACGATGTGTACGGACGTCGCGTTGGGCGCCCTGTAGGGCTTCCTGGATTGATCCTCCAAGCCTGCCGGGCCTTCGTGC
>DATMJE010000249.1:0-33893 GCA_035553995.1 Usitatibacter sp.
TGAAGACCGTCGAAGGTGGCCGCATGCCGGCGGTCGAGGTGCTCCTCAACACGCGCAACATCCAGGAGCTGATCGAGAAGGGCGAGGTGGGGGAGATCAAGGAGGCGATGGAGAAATCCATGTCGCCGGGCTCGCAGACCTTCGAGCAGGACCTCTTCCGCCTCGTGCGCCAGGGCCGCGTCTCCACCGACGAGGCGCTCGCGAACGCGGATTCCGCCACCAACCTGGGGCTGCTCCTCGGCAACTCGGGCATCATGCCGGCAATGGCCGATCGCGCGAAGGCGCCGGGAGCGACGCTGCGCCCGGGTGCGCCCTCCTTCACCGACTTCAAGATCAGCGAGGAGCCGCACGAGCGGTTCTAGCCGACCCACCCAAGGGCTGCGAAGGGAGACGGGCATGGAAACCCTGGAAACGAATCTCACGCAGTACGCCGCGTACCACCGCGACCGGCGCAACATCGCGACGCATTTCGCCGGCATCCCGATGATCGTGTTCGCGCTGGTGCTGGCGCTCACGGCGCTCTCCCTCGACGTTGCCGGCGTGTCCATCACCGGAGCGGCCGTGGGCTGCGGGGCGCTCGCGATCTACTACCTGCGCCAGGACCTGCGCTACGGCATCGCCATGGCGTTGTTCCTCTTCGCGCTGTGCGCGGCGGCGAGCGCGATGGTGCCGCGCCTTTCCGCGGCGGGCGTGGCGGGCTGGGCGCTCGCGTCCTTCGTGGCCGGGTGGGCGCTACAGTTCCTCGGCCACCGCTTCGAGGGCATGAAGCCCGCCTTCTACGACGACGCGCGGCAGCTTTTCGTGGGACCGCTCTTCATGTGCGCCGAAGCCTCCTTCATGCTCGGCTTGCGGGAGCCCTTGAGGCGCTACATCGAGGATCGCGTCGGGCCCACGGTCGCACGCCGCGAGCGGCCCGGGGTCGCCATCCGGTCGTGAGCGCGCGCTTCGCGAGCTTTCGCGAGTTCTATCCCTTCTACTTGTCCGAGCATCGCAATGCCGCGTGCCGGCGGCTGCACTTCGCGGGCAGCGCCATCGTGCTGGCGCTCATCGCGCTCGCGTTCGTGATGCGTGCGTGGTGGCTGCTGGCGCTCGTGCCGGTGGCAGGCTACGGTTTCGCGTGGGTCGGCCACTTCGGCTTCGAGAAGAATCGCCCGGCCACCTTTTCCCATCCGGCCTGGAGCCTCGCGGGCGACTGGGTCATGTTCTGGCAACTCCTCACCGGAAAGATCCGCTTTGAAGAACGAAACCCTGGAGCTCGCCAAGGCGCTGATCGCGCGTAGGTCCATCACCCCCGCCGACGAAGGCTGCCAGCAGCTCATCGTCGACCGCCTGGTGCCGCTCGGCTTCCGCCCCGAAGTGTTCGTGTGCGGCGAGGTCACCAACATGCTCATCCGGCACGGCACCGCGCGGCCCCTGGTCGTGCTCGCCGGGCACACGGACGTGGTGCCGCCCGGGCCGCTGGAGAAGTGGACCACGGATCCCTTCGTGCCCACCGAGCGCGACGGCAAGCTCTTCGGGCGCGGAGCGGCCGACATGAAGACCTCGGTGGCGGCCTTCGTGACCGCGGCGCAGAGGCTGGTGCGCGAGTATCCGGAGCATCCGGGATCGATCGCGCTGCTGGTGACCTCGGACGAGGAAGGACCTTCCGTCGACGGCACCGTGCGTGTCGTGGAGGCGCTCAAGGCGCGCGGCGAGGCGATCGACTTCTGCATCGTGGGCGAGCCTTCGTCCGCGCAGCGCTTCGGCGACACGATCAAGAACGGGCGCCGGGGCTCGCTCACCGGCCGGCTGGTCGTCCACGGCGTGCAGGGCCACGTGGCGTATCCGCAGCTCGTGAAGAATCCCGTGCACCTCGCCGCGCGCGCGATAGCGGACCTCTCCACGACCGAATGGGACAACGGCAACGAGTATTTCCCGCCCACGTCGTTCCAGGTGTCCAACGTGCACGCGGGCACCGGCGCGCAGAACGTCACGCCCGGCTCGCTGCAGGTGGACTTCAACTTCCGCTTCTCCACCGAGAGCACGCCGGAGTCGCTGCAATCACGCGTGCGCGCGATCCTCGACGAGCACAAGCTCGAATACGACCTCGACTGGATCGTCGGCGGGCGGCCCTTCCTCACCAGGCGCGGCAAGCTCGTGCACACGCTCACCGCCGTGGTGAAGGAAGTCTCCGGCGTGACGCCCGACGTGAACTGCACCGGCGGCACCTCCGACGGCCGCTTCATCTTCGACATCTGTCCCGAGGTGGCCGAGTTCGGGCCGTGCAACCGCTCGATCCACAAGATCAACGAGGCGGTGGCGATCGAGGAGATCGAGCCGCTCGCGGAGATCTACCGGCTCGCGATGCTGGAGCTGCTCGGCCTTCGATGACCGCGCGCCGGACGCTGCGCGCGCTGCTGGAGCAATCGGTCGAACGGTTCGGGGACGCCGGGCTTTCGTACGGGCACGGCACCACCAACGCCCTCGACGAGGCCGCGTGGCTCATCCTCCACGCGCTGGGCCATCCGCTGCATGAGCTCGATCCGCACCTGGACGAGCCGCTCGACGCCACGCAATGGCGCAAGGCGCGCGCGCTCATCGACCGCCGCATCCGCACCCGCAAGCCCGCCGCCTACCTGCTGAAGGAAGCCTGGCTCGGTCCGCACCGCTTCCACGTCGACGAGCGCGTGATCGTCCCGCGCTCCTTCATCGCCGAGCTCCTGCTGAAACCGGGACGTACCCCATTTCCCGCATCGCGGAATGGCGTTCCGCCAGATGGGAAATGGGGTACGTCCCCATTTTCGGTGCTCGACCTGTGCACGGGATCGGGGTGCCTCGCGATCCTGGCGGCGCTGGCGTTCGGGGAGGCGCAGGTGGATGCGGCCGACCTGTCGGACGACGCGCTCGCGGTGGCGAGGATCAACGTCGCGAGCTACGGGCTGGAGGGGCGCGTGCACCTGGTGAAGTCGGATCTCTTCGCAGCGCTCGGGGGCCGCGCCTACGACCTCATCGTCTCGAATCCGCCCTATGTGAAGGCTGCCTCGATGCGCACGCTGCCCGACGAATACCGCCAGGAGCCGCAGATGGCGCTCGCGAGCGGCCGGGACGGCCTCGACCATACGCGCACGATCCTCGCCCAGGCGAAGCGCCACCTGAAGCCCGGCGGCAGGCTGGTGGTGGAGATCGGCCACAACCGCAAGGCGCTCGAGCGCGCGTACCCGCAACTGCCCTTCGAATGGCCGGCCACGAGCGCGGGCCCGGGGTTCGTCTTCACACTCGGCCGGGAGCAACTTCCCGGCGCGTGAAATAATGGGCCCATGGCCATCGCCATCGATCGCCTCGACCACATCGTCATCACCGCCTGGGACGTGGAGCGCACGCTCGAGTTCTACGAGCGCGTGCTGGGGATGACGCCGGTCACCTTCGCCGGCGGGCGTCGCGCGCTCGCCTTCGGGCGGCAGAAGATCAACCTCCACCAGGCGGGCCGCGAGTACGAGCCCAAGGCGTTGAAGCCCGTCCCCGGCGCGATCGACCTGTGCTTCATCGCCACCACGCCGCTCGCGGAGGTGATCGAGCACGTGAAGGCGTGCGGTGTCGCGATCGTCGAGGGCCCGGTGCCCAAGACGGGCGCGCTCGGGCCGATGCAGTCCATCTACCTGCGCGATCCCGACGGCAACCTCGTCGAGGTCTCCAACTACGAGGACGCCGCCCCATGACCGACGCCGACCCCGCCGCCATCGCGGCGAGCCTCGCCGGCCTGCGCAAGGACTACGCGCTCAAGACGCTGGAGGAGCGCGACGTCGACCGCGATCCCATCCGCCAGTTCGGCATCTGGATGGTCGAGGCCATCCACGCGCAGGTGCCGGAACCGACCGCGATGACGCTCGCCACCATCGACGACGTGCGCCGGCGCCCGTCCGCGCGCATCTGCCTGCTGAAGGGCGTGGACGCGCGCGGCTTCGTCTTCTACACCAACTACGCCAGCCGCAAGGGCCGCGAGCTCGAGGCGAACCCGAGCGCGGCGATGACCTTCCTGTGGAAGGAGCTCGAGCGGCAGGTGCGCATCGAGGGCCGCTGCGAGAAGGTCAGCGCCGAGGAATCCGCCGCGTACTACGCCACGCGCCCGCTCGGCTCGCGCATCGGCGCGTGGGCCTCGCCGCAGAGCGAGCGCATCGAGAACCGCGAGTGGCTCGAGCGCCGCTGGGCCGAGCTCACCGCGAGCTACGGCGAGCATCCGCCGCGCCCGCCGCACTGGGGCGGCTACCGGCTGCTGCCCGACCACATGGAGTTCTGGCAGGGCCGCATGAGCCGCCTGCACGATCGCGTCGCCTACACGCGCGACGACGGCGGCGCCTGGCAGGTGGCGCGCCTCGCCCCATGACGCGGCCGCCTTACGACTGCAGGATGGTCGAAGCCGAGCGCCTTTCCGGGGAGGCGCTGGAGGAATCGCTCGAAAGAATGCTCGCGGAGCACGCGCGCGCCGACATCTGGATCTTCGGCTACGGCTCGCTCATGTGGAATCCCGAGTTCGACTACGACGTGCACCACGTCGCGACCATCTTCGGCTACCACCGCGAGTTCTGCCTCTGGTCGCGCATCAACCGGGGCACGCCCGAGCAGCCGGGCCTCGTCCTCACCCTCGAACGCGGCGGGAGCTGCCGCGGCATCGCCTTCCGCCTGCGGCCGGCCACGGCGCGCATGCAGCTCTCCAACCTGTGGCGGCGCGAGATGTCCATGGGCTCGTACATCCCGCGCTGGCTCGAGTGCCGTTCGGGCGCCGATCGCTTCGAGGCATTGGGATTCGTGGTCAATCGCAGATGCACCGGCTACACCGGGAAGCTGCCGCTGGAGACGATGGTGCAGGCGATCGCGACCGCGCGCGGCAAGTACGGCTCGAGCGCCGAGTACCTGTTCAGGACCGAAGCCACCCTCGAGCAGCACGGCATTCGCGACGACCGCGTGCGCAAGCTCGCCGAGCGCGTGCGCACGCACATCGCCAACGATCCGGCGCGCCAGGGAACCGCGACGGGCCGCTACGTGGCGCTCACGCAGAAACAGCCGCCCAGCCCGGCCGAGTAGGCGCTTTCGAATCCGCCACGCGCGCGGCGAACCCGCTACGCTACGCCCGCGCGGCGAACCCGCGCTTGCGCATCAGCGCCTCGATCCCGGCATCGCGTCCGCGGAAGGCGCGATAGGCGTCCTGCGCATCCTGCGTGTTGCCGCGCGAGAGCACGCATTCCAGCAGGCGCCTTGCGACCGCGCGGTCGAACGGACCCTCGCCTTCCATGAAGGCCTCGAAGGCATCCGCGGTGAGCGTGTCCGCCCACAGGTAGCTGTAGTAGCCCGCGGAGTAGCCATCGCTCGAGAAGAGGTGGTTGAAATGCGGCAGGCGATGGCGCATCGCGATCTCGCGCGGCATGCCCAGCTCCTCGAGCGCCGCGCGCTCGAACTCCGCGACGTCGCCCACCTTGCCGGGGTCGAGGTGCATGCGCATGTCGACGATGGCGCTCGCGAGGTACTCGACGGTGTCGAAGCCCTGGTTGAAGCGCGCCGCGCGTTCCAGCTTCGCGAGCAGCTCGCGGGGCATCGGCTGGCCGGTGCGGCAGTGGCGCGCGAAGCGGTCGAGCACCTGCGGCGTGCGCAGCCAGTGCTCCAGCAGCTGCGACGGGAACTCGACGTAATCGCGGTCCACCGAGGTGCCGGCGAGCGAGGGATAGGCCACGTCGGAGCTCAGCCCGTGCAGCGCGTGGCCGAACTCGTGGAAGAGCGTGACCGCGTCGTGCCAGCTCACCAGCACCGGCTCGCCGGGCTGCGGCTTCACGAAGTTCGCGTTGTTCGAGACGATGGTGGTGACCTCGCCGTCGAAGCGCTCCTGCGCGCGATAGGCGTTCATCCATGCGCCCGAAGCCTTGCCGCGGCGGGCGTACGGATCGAAGTAGAAGAGGCCCACATGGCGGCCATCTCGCGTGACTTCCCAGACACGCACATCCGGGTGGTACACCGGCACGTCGGACAGCGGCTCGAAGCGCAGGCCCAGCAGCTCCCCCGCGACCCAGAACATGCCGTCGCGCAGGTTCTCAAGCTGCAGGTAGGGCTTCACCTCGTTGTCGTCGAAGTCGTACCTCGCGCGGCGGACCTTCTCCGCGTAGTAGCGGTAATCCCACGGCTCGATGGTGATGCCGGCACCTTCGCGGTCCGCGACCGCCTGCATGTCGGCGACCTCTTCGCGCGCGCGTGCCACCGCGGGCTTCCACACCGCTTCCATGAGCGCCATCGCACGCTCCGGCGTCCTGGCCATGCTCTTCTCGAGGCGCCAGTGCGCATGCGTGGGGTAGCCGAGCAGGTTCGCGCGCTCGTGGCGCAACGCGAGGATCTCGGCGATCACCGGCTTGTTGTCGGTCTCGCCCTCGTCGCCACGTCCGACGAACGTGCGCCATACGCGCTCGCGCAGGTCGCGCCGTGCCGCATGCGCGAGGAACGGCTCCACGCTCGAGCGCGTGTTGAGGATGGCCCACTGGCCCGGATGGCCGCGCTCCGCCGCGGCCGCCGCCGCCCCCGAAACCGCGGATTCGGGCATCCCGGCGAGGTCCTCGATGCGCTCGAGCAGCAGCATGCGGTTCGATTCATCGGCGAGCACGTTCTGGCTGAAGCGCGTATAGAGCGAGGCGAGGCGCTGGTTGATCGCGCCCAGGCGCTCGCGCGCCGCACCGGTGAGGCGCGCGCCGCTGCGCACGAAGTCGGTGTATTTCATCCACGCGAGGCGGCGCTGCTCGGGCGCGAGGCCCTCGGCCTGCGCATGGACGGCCGCGATGCGAGCGAAGAGCTTGCCATTCTGGATGATGCGGTCGCGGAATGCGGCGAGCTTCGGCGCCATGTCGCGTTCGACGGCCTGCAGCTCCGGCGTCTTCATCGTCGAGCCGAACACGCAGTAGATCGCGAACACGCGATTGAACGCGCGGTCGGAGCGCTCGAGCGCCGCGATGGTGTTGTCGAAGGTGGGCGCCTCCGGGTCGCCCGCGATGCGATCGATCGCCGCGAGCTGCTCGGACATCGCCGCCTCGAGCGCGGGCGCGAAATGCGCGGCCTGCACCCGGTCGAAGGGCGGCAGTCCGCCGTGGGGCCCGGCCCATTCGGGCAGGAGGGGGTTCACCGCAGCGTCCATGGTCACCTCACACTTTTGCGCGTGCGTCCACGCGCGCCACCCTGCCCAGCAGGTAATCGACCTCGGCACGCGCGGTGGCCGAGAGTGCCGCGCCGGGCTTGCGCAGCGTGTCGGAAGCGATGATGCCGCGCCGCATCATCACGTACTTGCGCACCGCGAGCCCGGGGCCCGGCTGCTGCTCGTAGCGGATGAGCGGCAGGTGCGCATCGAAGAGATCGTGCGCCTCGTCGCGGCGTCCCGCGGCCGAGAGGCGCACCACGTCCACCAGCATGTCGGGAAAGCAGTACCCGGTGTTGGCGCCATCGGCACCGCGCTCCATCTCGAAGTCGAGGAAGAGAGCATTGTTGCCCGTGAGGATCGAGACATGGCGCATCGAGCCGTCGCGCTCGAAGCCGCGCAGCGCGGAGATCTTGTCCAGGCCCGGCCAGTCCTCGTGCTTGAGCACCTGGCAGGCGGGATTGTCCATCACGATGCGGCGGATCACGCCCGGCGTCATCACCACCGAGAAGGTGAGCGGATAGTCCTGGATCACGAACGGCACGTCGGTGCCGATCGCTTCCGAGGCCTGGCGGTAGTACTGCACGATCGAGTCGTCGGTGCGCAGCGTATTGGGCGGCGCGATCATCACACCCGCGGCACCCAGCGCCATCACGTCCTGCGTGAGCGCGCGCATCGCCGCGAAGCCCGGGGCCGACACGCCCACGATGACCGGGAACTTCACGCGCTGCAGCACGCGCTTCACGATGCCGACCGATTCCTCGTGCGCCATCTTCGGCGCCTCGCCGAGCTGGCCCAGCACGGTCATGCCGTCCACGCCCGCCCCGATGAAGAAATCCGTCATGCGGTCGATGGAGGCTTCGTCGATGCGGCCGTCCGCATGGAAAGGAGTGGGCGCTATGACGTAGACGCCCTTCGCTTCGCTCGTCAGTTTCATTCGCTCTTCTGCCTGGAAGACCAAAGCTGAACACGGAGAGCACGGAGAAGTCACGGAGGACACGGAGAAAACCGATCACTGTGAAATGCGTGCCCGAGTCCGTATTTGTAAATATCCACCAGTTGTTGCTTTTCTCCGTGCTCTCCGTGACTTCTCCGTGCTCTCCGTGCTTCGCTTTCAGGGTTCAGGTTTTCGATTTGGATTGCTCGTAGCGAGCCTTGTTCTCGGCATTCGGAGGATAAAGCCCGGGCAGCACGTGCCCGCGCTCGACCTCCTCCATGATCCACGCCTCGAGCCGCTCCTGCTCGGGTGCCGCGGCGACGATCTCCCCGATGAGCGCGGCGGGAATGAGGACGGCGCCATCGTCGTCGACCACGACCCAGTCGTCGGGAAACACCGCCACGCCGCCGCAGCCGATGGGCTCTCCCCAGTTGACGAAAGTGAGCCCGCCGACGGAGGGTGGTGCGGCCGCACCCTGGCACCACACCGGCAGCTTCGTCGCGCGCACGCCGGCCACGTCGCGCATGACGCCGTCGGTCACGAGTGCCGCCACGCCGCGCTTCCTCATGCGCGCGCAGAGGATGTCGCCGAAGATGCCCGCATCGGTCACGCCGCGCGCATCGGCGACACAGATGCAGCCCCCGGGCATCGCCTCGATCGCGGCACGCGTGGAGATGGGCTTGGACCACGACTCCGGTGTCGCGAGATCCTCGCGCGCGGGCACGAAGCGCAACGTGAACGCCTTGCCCACCAGGCGCGGCTGCCCGGGATTCAGCGGCCGCGTGCCGCGCATCCACACGTTGCGCAGCCCCTTCTTGATGAGCAGCGTGGTGATGGTGGCGGTGGTGACTTTCTCCAGCGTGGCGACGATGTCGCGGTCGGCGGTCATGGCGGCTTCCGGGATGCGAAAGCCGGGAATCTTACGCGAGCTTCGCGAGCGGAGCTCAGAGCTTCCCCAGGAATTCCCGGATGCGCTTCGCGTTGGCGCCCACGTCGCTGCGGCCCACGCGCGAGACGCTGCGCACGTCCACGCGGCTGCCCGAGCCGTCGGGACGGATGCGCACGACGATGTCGTCCTTGAATCCCATCCATCCCGTGGTCGCGGTGGCTTCCAGCCGCCCCTCCGCCGGGTCGACGGCCGCGATCTGCCAGCCCATGCCGCGCGCAACCTGGGCCGCGTGCTCGAGCGCATCGGCGGGTGCCTGCGACAGGCGCAGCGGCGCGATCTCCGGATAACCCTGCTTCTGCTGCGCGGCGACCGCGGGGCCGCCGTAATCGGCGCCGTTGGGAGCCGCGCGGCGTTCGCCCAGCAGGGCGACGAAGGGCGGGGGCTGCTCGGTATCGGTGGTGATGTCGTGGATCGGCGGCACCTTCTTCGCCACCGACAGCATCCACAGCGGCATCGCCATCGTCGCGAGCGCGATGACGACCACGGCCGCGGGCAACGCAGGCCCGAGCGCCCGCCAGCGCGGCGTGAGATGCATCGCCAGCAACACCAGCCCGGCCACGCCCGCCGCCATCGCGGTATAGGTGGCCCATTTCAGCAGCGACAGCCCCGCCTGCCAGGGCCACAATCCCAGCCGCGTGCCGGGTCCGGAGGCGAGCAGCATGGCGAAGCCCGCGACCGCGACCGCCATGGCGAGCGCCCGCGCGCTACGCATGCGTGTTGCGCCTGGGGATGATGCGGGCCGCGTCGTATCCGTTCATGTCCGGCATGCCCATATCGGCAAGACTACATCGGGGCGGAATTCGCCGCACGCGATGCAATGCGGCGTGGTTGCGCCGGGGAAGCCCTGCGTACTGGTGCGGAGTCTCCCTCTACGGCTCGAGGCGCGCCGGCTCGACGCGTCGCGCAGCCGCGGAGGGCTCGTCGGCGTCTTCCGCGGGCGCGGACAGGACGCGTACCGGCTGGACCGGAAGCACGATCTCGAACTCGCTGCCCTGTCCCACGCCCGCGCTGCGCGCGAGGATGCTGCCGCCGTGCAGCTCGACCAGCCGCCGCACCAGCGTGAGGCCGATGCCGAGACCGCCACGCGTGCGCTCGAGCGCGCGGTCGACCTGCGTGAACATCTCGAAGATGCGCTCGAGCATCTCGGGCGGAATTCCCACGCCCGTGTCCTTCACCAGGATGTGCAGCTGTCCCGCGACCATGCGCGCGCTCACGCGGATATGCCCGCCGGGCTCGCTGTACTTGGCGGAGTTGGTCACCAGGTTGCTCACGACCTGGACCAGGCGCGCGCGGTCGGCCTCGATCTGCGGCAGGTCCGGCTGCACCTCGACCTCGACTTCCTGGCGATAGCGCGCGACCAGGGGAGAGCTCATCTCGATGGCGGCCTCGAGCACCTGCGAGATGTCGACGGGCCCGCGCCGCAGCTCGATCTTGCCGCGCGTGATGCGGGAGACGTCGAGCAGGTCGTCGATCAGCCGCACCATCTGCGCCACCTGCCGCTCCATCATGCCCCACACCTGCTCGGTGGCGTGGTTGCCGTTGCGGCGCACGATCTGCAGCCCGTTGCGCAAGGGTGCCAGCGGATTGCGCAGCTCGTGCGCGAGCACGGCGAGGAACTCGTCCTTGCGCCGGTCGGCCTCGCGCAGGGCATCCTCGCTGCGCTGGCGCTCGGTGATGTCGCGGAACACCAGCACCGCGCCGGAGATCCGGCCCGCGGCATCGTAGAGCGGCGCGGCGCTGTCCTCGATCGGGCGTTCCGGGGCGGCGCCACGTGCGATGAGCGACCCGCGATGCGCGACCGCCACCGTCACGCCGCAAAGTGCCAGCTCCGCGGAATTGTCGAGCGGACGATGGGAGCCGTCGTCCACCACGCGGACGATATCGGCGATCGGCTGCCCGATGGCCCGCGCGGCGCTCCAGCCGGTGAGCAGCACCGCGGCGCCGTTGAGAAAGGTCACGCGGCCGGTCGTGTCGCAGGTGACGACCGCCTCGCCGAGGCTCGCGAGCGTGGTGCGGAAGAGCTCCTTCTGCTCGCCCAGCACCCGCGACGCGCGATTGCGCGCCAGCAGGTTGCGCCGCGTCTGGTAGGCGAGCGCCGCAAGCATCAGGAGCGCGAGCAGCGCGGCGAAGGCGGCAGACGCCCGCGCGATGTCGAGGCTCGCCACGGAAGCGGTCGACGCCTGGTCGAGGCGCCGCATCTCCAGCGCATGCAGCAGGCCCACGGACTCGCGCAGGCCGTCCATCCTGGCGCTCCCGCGGCCGGTGCGGATCGCGGCCGTGGCCGCTTCGAGGCCCTCCTCGCGGCGTATCGCGAGGATCGCTGCAAGCTCGTCCAGGTGCGCCGCGAGCCGCGCACGCAGCTGCGGCAAGAGCTGGAGGGCCGCGGGATCCCCGGCCGCGAGCTCGGCGATCTGCTCGAGCTGCGAGCCCACCCGGCCAAGCGCCGCGTCGTACGGTTCCAGGTGGGACGAGTCGCCGGTCACCACGAAGCCGCGCACGGCAGTCTCCGCATCGAGCGCGGAAGTGAGCAGTTGCTGCAGGTGGAGCTGTTCCTGGCGCGAGAGGGCCACGCGCACCCGGGTCTCGTAGAGCTCGCGGATGTGGTGGTACGCGACCACCCCGTTGGCGATCGTGACCGCCAGCAGGAGACCGAGCACCGCCAGCATGCCCCGGTCGAAGTAGCGCTGCATCAGGCCGCTTCCAGGAGGCGGCAGGGGCGCCGCAAACGCCCGATTATGCGCGCCGGTCCCCCGTGTCTATTGCCGCGGGACAAAGCCCGCGGCGATCACACGGGCTCGTGATTTCCGTTCGTCGCCGGCTGCTGCTCGCCGTGCCCCTGCTGCGCGCCGCGGGCGCGATTGCGGTTCTTGTTGCGGCGGTTCCGGGCGGGCTTCTGGGCGGCCGCCGCCGGGGGCGTGCCCGGCTGCTGGCCCTCCGGTTGCGGGCCGTGGCCGTGGGCGCGCGCGGCACCCGCCTGCCCACCCTGCGGGCGCGGCTGGCCCGGCTTGCGATGCTGCTTATGCTTGCCCTGGCCCTGGCCGTGCCCCTGCCCTTGGCCCTCCACGCGGCCCTGGCCCTCCACGCGGCCCTGGCCCTGCGCGTGCGCCGGCGCATGTCCCTGCCCCGGCTGGCCCTGCACGGGATGCCCCTGCGGACCGCGTTTCTTGCCGAACCCGAACGGCTTGCCGCCGCTGGGCCGGCGCTGCTGCCCCTGTTTCGGCGGCCGCTCCGGCGCGGGGGCATGGTGCGTGATGCGATTGCCATCGGCTTCGTGCTGGGCGCGCTGCGCCTCGCGCATATGGTGCTGGTGCGCGATGCGGTTGCCGTAGTCGTCGTCGGGCTCCGCCGCCGCGGCGCGCTCGCGCGGCGTGTCGGCGATGCGGTTGCCGATGTTGTCGTGCTCGTCCTCGACGTACTGGTCTTCGCCCGTGTCTTCCTGCGGCTCGTCCGTGCCGGCGAAGGCGAGCAGCTCGTGGATCTGGGTCTCGTCCAGCTCGCGCATCTGGCCGCGCTTGAGGAAGCCCGGCATCTGCACGTTGCCGAAGCGCACGCGCATGAGGCGGCTCACCATGAGCCCCATCGCCTCCATCATGCGGCGCACCTCGCGGTTCTTTCCCTCGCGCAGCACCACGTGGTACCAGTGGTTGGAGCCTTCGCCGCCGCGGTCCTCGATGGAATCGAAGCGGCACAGCTCGCCCTCGATGTCGACACCGGCGAGCAGCTTTTCCTTCTGCTCCTCGGTGAGCTCGCCCATGAGGCGCACGGCGTATTCGCGCTCCACCTCGAAGCGCGGATGCGTGAGGCGGTTGGCGAGGTCGCCGTTGGTGGTGAAGATGAGCAGGCCCTCGGTGTTGAAGTCGAGGCGTCCCACCGAGACCCAGCGGCCGCCGGTCACCTTGGGCAGCTTCTCGAACACCGTCGGGCGCTCCTCGGGATCGTCGCGCGTGACGATCTCGCCGGTGGGCTTGTGGTACAGCAGCACGCGCGGCAGCGGCTCGCCGTAGCGCAGCGAGATGAGCTTGCCGTCGAGCTTCACCTTGTCTCCGGGCCCCACCGAATCGCCCAGCTTGGCGACCTGGCCGTTGATCGTGAGGTGGCCCTGCGCGATCAGGATCTCGACGTTGCGGCGCGAGCCGTAGCCCGACTGCGCCATCACCTTCTGCAGGCGCTCGCGCTTGGCGCCGGCGCCGCGCGCCGCCTTCCCGCCGCGACGCTTGTTGAGGTTCTGCTTCGGGCGTGCCCATTCCGGCACGATGCCGCCCGGCCACTCCAGGCGAAAATTCTTGTCAGGCTTGTCCCGCATGGGCTTCAGGCTCCTGTGGATCACTGTCTTCGGGGGTGGGCTCGCTGGCGTCGATCGTGTCTGGGCGCTCGGCCGGGGCGGATTCGTCCTCTTCCGCTTCGGCCGGCTCGGGCGGCGTGGAAGCCGCGTCGATCGGGGCGAGGGTCGGTGCCGGCGCGAGGGCGGACTGCAGGTCCTCGAGCGGCGGGAGCTCCTCGAGCGACCTCAGGTTCAGGTCGTCGAGGAATTTTCGCGTGGTCGCGAAAAGGGCGGGGCGTCCGGGGGTCTCGCGATGGCCGACGGCTTCGATCCATCCGCGCTCCTCGAGCGCCTTCAATGTGGGCGGGGAAACGGCGACTCCGCGGATCTCCTCGATATCGCCGCGCGTGACCGGCTGGCGATAGGCGATGATCGCGAGCGTCTCCAGCACGGCGCGCGAATAGCGCGGCGGCTTCTCGCTCGCGATGCGGTCGATGAACTGCTGGTATTCGGGCTTCACGCGGAAGCGCCAGCCGGAAGCGACGCTGGTGAGCTCGATCGAGCGCTCGCTCCATTCGCCGCGCAGCTCGTCCAGCACCTTGCGGATGTTGTCCGCGTCGACCTGCCCCGCGAAGAGCCGCTTCAGCTGCTGCACGCCGAGCGGCTCCGGCGACGAGAGCAATGCCGCTTCCAGCACGCGCTTCACATGGGCGATGTCGAGCTCGGGCCGCGCGATTTCAGCCACGGGGGCGGGCTCCGGCTGCGCGGGCACCTGCGCCTCGAGCTCCCCGTCGAGCGGATGGGCGTGTTCCTGGTCGTCGTTCATGGCATGCATGCCTCAGGCGATCGTCAGAGCGGCGCGCTCCGACCTGAGCTTCACGTAGATGGGATCGAAGGGGCTCTTCTGCGACAGCTCGATGAGCGATTCGCGCGTGAGCTCGAGGAGCGCCAGGAAGCTCACGACCAGCAGCGGCACGCCGCGCGCCGGCTCGAAGAGGTCGCAGAACTCGACGAACTGCCCCGGCGCGAGGTGCTTGAGGATGCGGCTCATGTGGGCGCGCACCGAGAGCTCTTCGCGGCTGATGCGGTGGTGCTTGGTGAGCCGCGCCCGCGCGAGGATGGAGCGCCACGCCTCGGCGAGGTCGCGCATCTCCACGCCGGGCAGCCGCTCCACCAGCGACTGCTCGACATGCACCTCGACCAGCGAGAAATCGCGGCCCGCCACCGGGATGACGGCGATGTCCGCCGCGGCCTTCTTCATGCGCTCGTATTCGAGGAGCCGCCGCACCAGCTCCGCGCGCGGATCCTCGGGCTCGCCGACCTCCTCGCGCTTCGGGCGCGGCAGCAGCATGCGCGACTTGATCTCGATCATCAGCGCCGCCATGAGCAGGTATTCCGCCGCGAGCTCGAGCTGCGTCGAACGCATCATCTCGACGTACTCCATGTACTGGCGCGTGAGCTCCGCCATGGGGATGTCGAGGATGTCGAGCGAATGGCGGCGGATGAGCCAGAGCAGGAGGTCGAGCGGCCCCTCGAAAGCCTCGAGGAACACCGACAGCGCCTCGGGCGGGATGTAGAGATCCGGCGGCATCTCGGCCATCGGCTCGCCGCGGATCTTCGCCAGCGGCAGCGCCAGGTCGAGCATCGGCTGCGAAACGGCATGGGGCTCGTGGGCCGGGTGGTGGACGGCGGTCATGAGTAGCTCAGGCCCATGGCGGCGCGCACGTCGCGCATGGTCTCGTCGGCGAGGTCGCTCGCCTTCTCGCAGCCGTCCTGGATGATGTTGCGCACCAGCGTCGGATCTTCCTCGTAGCGTTGGGCGCGCTCGCGGATGGGCTTCAGCTCCGCGTTCACGGCGTCGATCACGGGCTGCTTGCACTCGAGGCAGCCGATGCCGGCGGTGCGGCAACCCTGCAGCACCCAGTCCTTCGTGTTCTCGTCGGAGTAGACCTGGTGCAGGTTCCACACCGGGCAGCGCTCGGGCTCGCCCGGGTCGGTGCGGCGCACGCGCGCGGGATCCGTCTGCATCCTGCGGATCTTCTGGGTGACGGCCTCGGGCGTCTCCCGCAACATGATCGCATTGTCGTAGCTCTTCGACATCTTCTGGCCGTCGAGCCCGAGGAGCTTGGGCGTTTCCGTGAGCACCGCATCGGCCTCGGCGAGGATCATGCGGCCGCCGCCCTCGATGTAGCCGTAGAGGCGCTCCTTGTCCCCGAGCGAGAGGTTCTGCACGTCGTTCACCAGGGCCTGAGCCTCGGCGAGCGCCTTCTCGTCGCCCTGCTCCTGGAACGCCTGGCGCAGCGACCGGTAGAGCTTGGCCTTCTTCGGGCCCATCTTGCGGATCGCGGCCTCGGCCTTCTCCTCGAACCCCTTCTCGCGGCCGAAGAGGTGGTTGAAGCGCCGCGCGATCTCGCGCGTGAGCTCGATGTGCGAGACCTGGTCCTCGCCCACGGGGACCTTGTTGGCGCGGTAGATCATGATGTCCGCCGCCTGCATGAGCGGATAGCCGAGGAAGCCGTACGTGAGCACGTCGCGGCCGTGCTCGGCGTGGCGCTCGACGAGGTCCTTGTACGTGGGCACGCGCTCCAGCCACGACAGCGGCGTGAAGAACGACAGCAGCATCGTGAGCTCGGCATGCTGCGGCACGCGCGACTGGATGAAGAGCGTGGATTTGGTCGGGTCGATTCCGGCGCAGAGCCAGTCGACGAACATGTCCCACACCGTCTGCTCGATCACGCCCGGGTCCTCGTAGTGGGTGGTGAGCGCATGCCAGTCGGCGGCGAAGAAATAGCAGGGATATTCGTTCTGCAGGCGCACCCAGTTCTTGAGCGCGCCGTGGTAGTGGCCGAGGTGCATGGCGCCGGTGGGGCGCATGCCGGAGAGGACGCGGTCCTGGAACATCGTGGTCGCTATTGGAGGCCGAAGAGGGAGTAGATGGCGCGCAGCGTGCCGAGCACAAGCGGGTTCAGCACGCGGCCCAGCACGGGTGTCACGATCAGCAGGATGAGGATGATCATGCCGTAAGGCTCGAGGCGCGAGTACTGGTACGACAGGCGGCCGGGCAGGATGCTCGCCAGCATGCGGCCGCCGTCGAGCGGCAGCAACGGCACCAGGTTCAGGATGGCGAACGCCACGTTCACCACCACGCCCGCCTCGGCCACGGCGAGCCAGAAGCCGCCCGCGAGCCCGGTGGGCGAGATCACCTCCGCCAGCACGCGTGCGACCGCGGCCCAGATGAGCGCCTGCGCGAGGTTCGAGGCGGGGCCCGCGGCCGCCACCCACAGCGAATCGCGCTTGGGATGGCGCAGGTTCTGGAAATTGACCGGCACCGGCTTCGCCCAGCCGAACATGAAGCCGGAGAGCAGCAGCGTCACGATCGGCAGCACGATGGTCCCGATGGGATCGATGTGGCGCACGGGGTTGAGGCTCACGCGCCCCAGCATGTACGCGGTGGAATCGCCGAAATGGCGTGCCACGTAGCCGTGCGCCGCCTCGTGCAGGGTAATCGCGAAAATCACGGGGAATGCGTAGACGAGGATCTTGATCAGGATGTTGGTCGGATCCATCAATGCAGCGCCGCCTTCACGAAGCCGAAGGGGCGGGTATCGCCGGCGCCCTCGCGCACCAGCTTCGGCGCTTCGCCCGAGAGGTCGACCACCGTGGTCACCTCGCCGTCGCAGGCGCCGGAATCGATCACCAGGTCCACGTGGTGCTCGAGGTGGTGGCGGATCTCCTCGGCATCGTTCAGCGCCACGCCGTGCGCGGGCAGGATGAGCGTGGTGGAAAGCAGCGGCTCGTCGAGCTGCTCGAGCATCGCCATGGGCACGGGGTGCGCCGGGATGCGCACGCCGATGGTATGGCGCGGCGTGAGCAGCCGCCGCGGCACGTCGCGCGTGGCGCGAAGGATGAACGTGTAGCGGCCCGGCGTGTTGGCGCGGATCAGCCGGTATTGCAGGTTATCCACCTTCGCGAACAATGACACCTCCGAAAGGCTGCGGCACATGAGCGTGAAATGGTGGCGCTCGTCCACGTCGCGGATCCGCCGCAGCCGTTCCATCGCGGCCTTGTCGCCGATGTGGCAGCCGAGCGCGTAGCACGAGTCCGTGGGGTAAGCGACCACGCCGCCCCGCCGGATGATGTCGACCGCGGCCCGGATGAGCCGCGGCTGCGGATTATCCGGATGGACCGTGAAGAACTGCGCCATCTGGTGTGCTCGCGCCTCCTGCGGCGCGTCGAACTGCCTGTTTGCTCTGGTGATGCGCAGGCCCGCTAGTGGGTCCAGGCCGACCACACCGGCGTGAGCGAAGCGTGCAGTGCCGGCAGCTTTCCCGGCTCGCACGGGCTCTCGCCCGGGCCGTGGTAATCGGCGCCCCGCGAGGCGAGGAAGCCGTGCTCCAGCGCCACGCGCTGCCACGCCGAATACTGCTCGGGGCGGTGGCTGCCCGTCACGACCTCGATCGCGCGTCCGCCGGCGGCGCGGAATTGCTGCAGCATCTCGTCGCGCATCATCGGCTTGAGATCGTAGCGCCCCGGATGCGCGACCACCGCCGTGCCGCCGGCGGCGACGATCCACTTCACCGCATCGTCCAGCGAGGCCCAGTGATGCGGCACGAATGCGGGCCTGCCCTTCGCAAGCCACTTGTCGAACGCGGCCTGCGTATCCTTCACCACGCCGCTCTCCGCGAGATAGCGCGCGAAATGCGTGCGGCTCACGATGCGCTCGTCTCCGGCCAGCTCGAGCGCGCCCTCGAACGTATTCGCGAAGCCCATGCGCGCCAGCGCCTCGCCGATCCTGCGTGCGCGCCCCACGCGGCCGGCGCGGATCGAATCCAGCCCCTCGCGCAGCACGCGCGAATGCGGATCGACCCGCAGGCCGACGATATGGAGCGTAGTCTGCCCCCAGCTCACGGAGATCTCGACCCCCGGGACGAAGCCGACGCCCAGGGCCTGCGCCGCCGATTGCGCCTCCTCCAGGCCTTCGACGGTGTCGTGGTCCGTGAGCGCGATGGCATCCACGCCCGTGCGGGACGCGAGCTCGATCAGCTGGGTGGGGGACAGCAAACCATCCGAACGGGTCGAATGGTTATGCAAATCAAAGTTTTCCAAACGGGAAAGATTCGGGAGGCACCAAAAATTATAGCAAAATTGGGTATGCAACCGATCCTTTTCGGCGACGAGGGCCAGCTCGCCACGGCCGCCATGCTGCGCCGCTTCGCGGCCGAGATCCGCCCGGCGGGGCTGCCCCATGCCGCCGAGGCCGAGCGCTGGCTGCGCACGCTCGACTCGCTCGACCGCCACTATGGCGGTGCCGGCGCCCTGCCGCTCGAAGACGCGGCGGACGTGCTGGCGGCCACGCTCTCCGCGCTCGCCCGGATGGCACAGGATGCACCGCCCGCCCTCCAGGCGGCTGTGGCCGACATCACACTCGGGGCCGCCATCTGGGCGCTGCGCCACGACATCGCGCTGGATCCCGTGGAACCCGTGGTGAACGCCCTCGCGCAGCGCTCCAACGCCGCACGAACGCCGCAGGAGCTCGCGGCGGTGTTCGGCCTCATGCAGGGGGTGATCGCGAGTGTCGCCCCGCGGCTCGCCCCGGACCTCGAGCGCTCCAATCCCGAGCGGCCGTGGCGGCTGCTGCACGCCAACCTCGCCATCACCGCGATCCGGACCGAGGACCCGAAGATGATGGAATTCGCCTTCGACGCGCTGCAGGGGGCCCTGCCGGACGAGGCGGGCACCTTCTTCGGTCAGGCGCTCGCCCTCGCCCTGGCTCCCGGGATCGCTCCGGGGGTCCGGGACGCGCTGGAGCGGCGCATTGTCGCAGTCCCCGGGGAAAGTGCGGGGAAGGGCGAATTTCTGGGATAATCGAAGGCTGGCCTCATCATTGGCGGTCCCCTCTTGAAGTTCCTGTTCGATTTTTTCCCCGTCATCCTCTTTTTCGTGGCGTACAAGTTCAGCGACATCTTCGTCGCCACGGGTACCGCCATCATCGCCACCGTGCTGCAGATCGGCTGGGTGCTGCTGCGCGGCAAGCGCGTGACGGGCATGCAGTGGGTGAGCCTCGGCGTGATCCTCGTCTTCGGCGGCGCCACGCTCCTGCTGCGCGACGAGACCTTCATCAAGTGGAAGCCCACGGTCCTCTACTGGCTCGCTGGGGTGGTGTTCCTGGGCTCGCTCCTCTTCAAGCAGAACCTGGTGAAGGCCGTCATGGCGGAGGGCATCGAGCTGCCCGAGCCGGTGTGGACCAAGCTCGCCATCGCCTGGGGCGTGTTCTTCCTCTTCAAGGGCGCGCTCAACCTGTGGGTCGCCTTCACGTTCTCGACGGACGTGTGGGTGAACTTCAAGCTCTTCGGCGGCATGGGCCTCATGCTCGCCTTCGTCCTCGCCCAGGCGGCGTGGATCTCGCGTCACCTGCCCGAGGATCCGCCCAAGCCGGACCCGGCCAAGACGGAGACCTGAGATGCAGGTGCTGCCGTGATGCATCCGGTCGAGGTGGCGATGCGCGAGCGTCTCGCCGCCCTCCAGCCGCTCACGGTGGATTTGCGCGATGAAAGCGTGCAGCATGCGGGCCACGCCGGCGCCCGCCCCTCCGGTGGCAGCCACTGGCAGCTCACCATCGTTTCGGAAGCGTTTCGCGGCAAGAGTCCGGTCGCGAGGCATCGAATGGTTTATGAGGCGTTGGGCGACCTCATGAAACGGGACATCCACGCCCTCAGGATCGAGGCGTTCGCGCCCGAGCAGCAGTGACTTTTTATTCGTAAAGGAAACAGTTCATGCAACGTACCGTCAGGAACCTCGCCGTCGCCCTCGTGGCGGGCACCTTCGCATTCGCGGCCGGGGCGCAGGACAAGGCCGGGAAGGGCGACAGCAAGGCCGCTCCGAGCGACAGCAAGGCCGCCGCCTCGAAGGCCGCCGCCAAGCCGGCCGCCGGCAGCGCGAACACCAAGCTCGTCGTGAACGGGGTGACCATCCCGCAGTCGCGCGTGGAAGTGATGAACAAGGAGCTCACCGCGCAGGGCCAGGCCGACTCGCCGGAGCGCCAGCAGGCGGTGAAGGAAGAGCTCGTGAATCGCGAGATCCTCGCCCAGGCTGCGATCAAGCGCGGCCTCGACAAGAACTCCGACGTCCAGGCCCAGGTCGACATGGCGCGCCAGGCCGTGCTCGTGCGCGCCCTCTTCGACAACGAGATGAAGCAGCACCCGATCACCGACGCCGAGCTGCAGCAGCAGTACGACCAGTTCAAGGGCTCGATGGGCACCAACGAGTACAAGGTGAGCCACATCCTGGTCGACAGCGAGGCCGACGCCAAGGCGATCATCGAGCAGCTCAACAAGAATCCCGGCGACTTCGCGAAGATCGCGAAGGAGAAGTCGAAGGACACGGGCTCCAAGGACAACGGCGGCGACCTCGACTGGGGCCCGCCCGCGCGCTACGTGAAGCCGTTCGCCGACGCCGTCCAGGCGCAGCCGAAGGGCGCGATCTCCAAGGAGCCGGTGAAGACCGACTTCGGCTGGCACGTGATCCGCGTCGACGACGTGCGCCCGCTGAAGGTGCCCGAGTTCTCGGAGCTGAAGGAGCAGCTGCGCCAGCGCGCCCAGCAGCAGCAGATCCAGAAGATGGTCGCCGACCTGCGCGGCAAGGCCAAGGTCGAGGAGCGCTAAGCCCGCTTTCGCGCGCCGGGCGCCGGTGCCGCGGGTGCGGCGCCGGTTTCATCGGTAATCGTTTCCGGCCCGCGCGGCCGTTTATTCCGGAAGGCAGCCCCCGCGGGCTGCCTTTTTTTTGTGCGCCAAAAGTCATTCCGCCGACGAACGGGGGATGTCTTTTTTTTCGCCGCAGGTACAATAACTCGCGTTAACCTTGAACCGGGATTTACGGATGCCCCTCGCCAAGGGCGCCGACGCCGCCGACCAGACGCTGGAAATCCTCCAGTCGCTGGAAGGACACCTTGCCGCGAGCGAGCCGGCGGAGCTCGCGCGCGTGCTCGAGCCGGTGATCGAGCATGTGCAGTCGCCGCTCGATGCCCGCGAGATGCACGCGGTCACCGACGTCGCGGTGCGCATCTGCCGCCTCCTGCACGTGAACGGCCGCTCGCGCGAGGCGCTCGTGCTCGCGCATGCACTGCTCGCGCGCGGCAGGCAGGAGGAAGACACGCTGGTCGTGAAGCGTGCCGCATCGGCGTGCGGGCTGCTCTATGCCGATATCGGCGACGTGGTGACCGCCATCGAGCATTTCGTCGAGGCATTGCGCGCCGCCAAGGACGATCGGCTGGGCTCGAGCGGCATCTGGAGCAACATCGGCCTCGCGATGGGCGTGGCGGCGAACTACGAGATGGCCTCGCGCTGCTACCAGCGCGCGCTCGCGATCCTCGAGGGCATCCCGGGCCGGCCCACGGCGCGCCACTCCGCGTTGTCGAACCTCGCGCAATGCCAGTTCGAGACCGGCGCCTACGAGGAAGGCCTGGTGTCCGCCTATCTCGCCCTGCAGGCGGAATCGGAGAACGAAGATCCGATGAATTTGCTGCGCCTGCGCCGCAACCTCGTGCGGCTGCTGGTCGCGGTGGGGCGCGTGGAGGATGCCGAGCCCTTCGTGGTCGAGGCGAGCATCCTCGCGCAGGGCCTGCGCACGCCGCGGGCCGCCATCGCCGCAACCATCGCGCGAGCGGTCTACGACCTCGCGCGCGGCGATACGGATGTCGCCCTCACCCGCCTGGACAACGCGCTGGCCGCCGCCCGTGAAGTGCCGGCGGCGCTGCGCGAGACGCTCGCCTGCGTGGCGCGCGCCGAAGAGATGGCGGGCCATTCGGAGCGCGCGTTGCTGCGCGTGGACGAGATCATGGACCACGTCTACGGCCCCGCGGTCGAGGCCGCCCGCCGCCACATCGAGCTCGCGAGCCTCACGGACCGTTCGCGCACCGCGGTCGAGCAGCAGGCGGGACAGGCGCGCGCCCGCCTCATCTCGCGCCTGGCTCCCCGTGCACGGCCCGACGGCTGGAGCGCGCTCGAGCGGCTCGGCGTCACCGCCACGATGCGCATGGAGCCCACGGGCTGGCACGGCAAGCGCGTGGGTGCCCTTGCGAAGGCGCTCGCCATGGCCGCGGGAACGGACCCGCTGCAGTCGCTCGAGATCGGCTTCGCCTGCGAGGTGCACGATATCGGCATGCTCTCCGTCCCGGAGGAAATGCTCGCGAAGCGCGGCGTTTCCGCCGAGATCGAGCGCTCCATAACCGAGCGGCACGTGAAGGCCGGCGCCGAGATCCTTTCCGACGATGCGCACCCGCGCATCTTCCTCGCGCGCGAAGTGGTGCGCTATCACCACGCCTCGTGGGATGGCAGCGGCTACCCCGAGCGCGTCGCGGGCAAGCGCATCCCGTTCGCGGCCCGCGCGTGCGCCGTGGCGGATGCGTACGACGATCTCGTCTGCGGCGTGCACGGCACGGCGCGCGCCTCGATGGACGATGCCCTGGCCGAATTGCGCGCGCAGGCCGGGCGGCGCTTCGACCCGGAGCTGGTCGATTGCTTCGAGTCAATGATCCGCGCCGAAACCGACGACCTGGGACTCGACCGGGCCGCGGATTCCGGCATGGAAAATTTCCAGCAACTGGTCACGGCCCTCCAGGAAGACAGGGGTTTCATATGAACAAGGCGACGACGATGGATACACGCAGCGAACGGATGCTCGAGCTGCTGGCGCAGGGCGCTTCGGCGCGGGTGCTGGCCGAGCAGCTGGGCTACAGCGAGGGCACCATGCGCGTGTACCTGCACAACCTCTATCGCGCCATCGGCGTGCGCAACAAGACGGAGGCGGTGATCTGGTACATGAATCGCACGCGCGAGGAGTCGCCGCTGCCGCCGCCGCGCGCCGTTGCCGCCGATGGGGCTCCGCCGCCACCTTCGATCCCGGTGGGACACGGCTTCGGCGAGATGGCGCTCGCCGAGGATCTCTACACCGCGCTCGGAGCCATGGGCTCCTTCCTGGGGCCCTATGGCTACCTGTGGGAAGCCGGCATCAAGCTGAAGGGTGTCGCGATGGATGCGAAGCTCACGGCGCACCGCGCGCAGTCGCGCCTGCTGTGGCGCGCGCTCCTCAAGGGCGACTTCGCCTACGCGAAGATGCTGTACGACGACGGGGCCGCGGCCCGCATCGCCGCCGAGTCGCCGACCGACGGCGCGATGATCGCCTGCCTGCTCACGCTGGGCGGTTTCTCCTCCGCGGCGCAGAAGATCGCCGCTTCGCTGGCGGAAAAGGGGCGCACCGCCTCGGGCGGAAAAGCCACGGCTGCCGGTCGCGAGATGGCGCTCGTGCGTGCCGTCACCCAGGCCGCCGAGGGCAACGAGTCGGGCACGGGGGCGCTCTACGAGGCGGCCTCCGAGAAGGGGCGCGCGCCCGCGCTGAAGCAGCTCGCGATGGCCACCCTCTTCCAGCTCTACCGCGTGCGCAAGCAGCTCGATGCGGCGCGCCAGACGGCCGATGCGCTCTGGGCGGAGGCCGAGGCCACCCGCCAGCAGCTCGAGGCGATGGGCGTGCGCCCGCTCAGCCGCGAGGCCACGCTGCCGGCCGTCGGAGCCGGCGAGCAGGCTGCGGCCGCGTTGCGCAAGGCAGCGCTCGCGCGCTGAGCCGGCCGCGGCCGGCGCGCAGTCACACCCAGGTGGTGTTGGCGTCGCCGCCCGCGACCCAGCCCATCTCCATGTCGCGCAGCACGCGCAGGCCGTCCGTGGCCGCTGCCGAGGCGGCCGCATTGCGAAGCTGCTCGATCTGGCCTTCGACCGGCTGGTTGAAGTCGCCCGCGAATTTGATCTCGTTCATGGTGGTTGTCCTCTTGGATGTGTGTTGTTCCGGGGTGCGCGTGGGTCTCGTGCGCGCGCGCTGCTGCACCTGCCATGCTCTTTTTAACTCACGTTAATTGACACTGCAAGTGGGTTAACTCATGCTAATGGGCGGAGAAGACCCCCCGTCGGGGCAAATGCCGGGCGCACACGAGCCGATGCCAACTTCCCTGCGTGGCCGCGAAAGGAAATCCGCGGGTGCCGAAAACGAGGCAACCGATTTCGAGCTGCTGTTCCGCAGCTCGCCCGCGCTCGTGCTCGCGCTGCGGGCCGACGCGAGCTTCACCGTCGTGGACGCGAGCGATGCGTACCTCGCCGCGGCGCGCGTGGCCCGCGAAGCCATCGTGGGCCGGCCCTTCTTCGACGTGTTTCCCGAAAGCGCGGCAGGCCCCGGGCAGACGGGTGCCGCGAGCTCGCGTGCGGCGCTCGAGCGAGTGCTCACCACGCGCATGGGCGACGGCTTCAACATCCCCGTGCCCGCGGGGGACGGGAGCGTCCGGTACGTGCTCCACCGTTTCGACGCCATGGAGCCGGACGTGCTGCGCCGCGCCCGGGAGCGTGATGATGCGGTGCGCGCCCTGGAGCGCGCCAACGAGGAGCTGGACGCGTTCGTGCAGTCCACGTCGCAGGGGCTGCAAACTTCGCTGCGGTCGATCGAGTCCTTCTGCCGCCTCTTCGAGAAGATGCGCGGCGGGTCCCTCGACGAAGGCACGCGCCGCCTGCTGATGCGCGTATCGAGCCAGGTCAACCGCATGGACACCATCATCGAGGGTCTCCTCGGCTTGTCCAGGAGCGGCCGCAACCACATGAGCCGCAGGCGGGTGGACGTGAGCGCCGTCGTGCGGCGCCTCGTCGACCAGGCCAAGCTACGCTCGCCGGGGCGGGTTGTCCTCGTTCAAATGGAGGAGGGCATGGAAGCATGGGCGGACGAAGCGCTGCTCGCCATGGCGCTCGACAACCTGCTCTCCAACGCCTGGAAATTCACGCGCCTGCGGGCCGAGGCGCGCATCGAGATCGGCTCGACCACCGTCGCCGGGCAGGCCGTCTTCCACGTCCGCGACAACGGGGTCGGCTTCGACATGGCCCGCGCGGAGAAGCTCTTCACGCCGTTCGTGAAGCTGCACCACGGCACGGAGTTCGACGGGCACGGCATCGGGCTCGCCACCGTGAAGCGCATCGTCGAGCGCCATGGCGGCGAGGTCTGGGCCGAAGCGCGTCCCGGCGAGGGCGCAACCTTCCATTTCACGCTGAGCGGCGCGCCCCACTGACGCCGCCCGGCGGCCGTTAAACTGGGGGAATGTCCGAGACGCGACGCAGCGCGCGCGAACTGGTCGCGCACCGCACCGAGCGCTTCGAAAGCCGCCACGGGCGCGAGGAATCCGAGCGGCGCCTCGCCCGTGCCCTCGAGCGCGTGCGCGATGCGGGCGATTTCGGCCGCACGTGGCTCGACGAGAACGGCACCACGGTCCTGCAGGCCGATTTCCCGCCCTCCAGGCGCGTACAGCGGATGCTGCAGCTGCTGTCGGTGGCAATGCTCGGGCTGGTCGCCGCGAGCGTGTGGGTGCTGCGCCAGCCGGGCGAAGGGGCGGAGCGCTTCCTGCTGCCGTTCTTCACGGTGCTCTGCGTGCTCGGCCTTCCCTTCGTGACGCTCGGACTGGGCTCGGCCCGCGCCGCCCGCGAAGCGCGCATCTGCCGCGCCATCCGCGTGGCGCTGCAGGACGCGGACCCCGCCTTCCCCCCGGCGAAGAAATGGGACGACGAGGAATGAGTCCGCGACGGGCGCTTGCTTGCGCCCTCCTCGCGATCGCCGTCCCGCCGGCGCACGCACAGTCCGCCCTCGCGCGCGGCCACGCGCTTTCCGCGGCCGATTGCGCCTCGCCCGCCGACATGGTGGTCGAGTCCGATCCGGCTCCGGTGGACCGCACGTACCTGCGCGTGCAGCACATGGGAGATCCGGGAACCGTCGAGCTCCAGCAGCAGGTCGCCAACGCCGTCACCTGGGACGTGGGACGTGCGACCGGGCTCGAGGTCCCGCCGGCCGCGCAGCGCGGCTTTCGCGACGCCCCGCCGCCCGCCGCGGCCAATGCCTTCCAGCTCGGCTGCGGCGGCGCGGGCTTCCTCATCGACACCGCGAGCTTCCCGCATCACGCCGCGCTCGTCGGCGAAGGCCCGAGTGCCAGCATCGCGCGCGATTTCTCCACGCCGCTGCCCGCTTTCCGCAACGGCGCATCGCTCGCCATCGAGGCGACGGTGCGGCTGCCGACGCTGCGCAACCAGCGCCTGCCGGTGATCGTCGAGGGCACGGCCCAGCTCAGCTTCTTCTGCTACCTGCAGGACGCCACCAGCGGTGTGGCGATCGCGCAGCTCGTGGCGCTGTTCGACAACCGGCCCGCCGGCGTCGGCGGCAGCGGTGTCGAGTCGATCCTTTCCGACGGGCACGTGGCTTTCATGACCAGCCCGCTCGCCACGACCGATGCCACGGGCCGGCCCGTGCGCTACGTCACGTATGCCGGCGTGGGCCCCGTCACGCAGCTCGAGCAGCCGTGGAGCGATGCGCGCACGTTCGTCGCGCGGATCACGCCCGCCAATTTCCGTGCGGCGCTGGAGACGTTGCGCGCCGGGCCGCTGCCGCAGGTCTCGGCGGATCCCGCGGACTATCGCGTGCTCAGCTTCGGCGTGCTGGGCGAGGTGTTCCCGGGAACGGGCGATGCGGACAACGTCGCCTTCGGCGCGAGCGTGACCGGCCTCGCGCTGCGCGAGGTGCCGCTGCTCGGCTTGCGGCGGCGCTGAGCGTCGTCCCGGGCGCCGCAGTTGCGGCGATGGCCCGGGACCCAATTTGCCTGCGTCACCCCAGCAGGCAGCTCATGCGCTCTTCGCGCAGGCTCGCGAAGCCGTGGCGCTCGTAGAAGCGGCGTGCGCCGGGATTGTCGAAATGCGCGGCGGTGTCGATGCGGCTCACATCCTCGCGGCGCAGCTCCTCCTTGAGCGCCTCCATCATCGCGGTGCCGATGCCGCGGCCCTCCAGCCCGGGCTTCACGTTCACGTCGTCGAGCTTGGCGACGAGCCCGCCGCGCGAGGTGGAGATCGCGTAGCAGACGACGCAGCAGCCGACGATCTCGTCGCCGCGCCACGCCATCCACACGAAGCCCAGCTCCGGGCGCGCGACGAAGAGCTCGAGCGCGCGTCGAAGCGCCACGGGCCCGGCATCGCCATAAACCGACGCGACGTCGAGGTAATGCGTGTCCGCTGCGAAGAAGGCGCGCAGCAGTTCCCCGGCGCCCGCGATCGCCGCAGCGCCCATCCGCGTGCAATGAATCGCGGCCAGCGCGGTACCCGTCAGCTGCGCGGCCAGAGCACGCCCTGGTCGCGCGCGACGGGGCCCATGCCCTTGTAGAGGAATTTCTGCAGGCGCTTGCCCTCGTAGGTCTCGGTCGTGTAGACGTTGCCCTTCGAGTCGGTCGCGATGCTGTGCACGCCGAAGAACTGGCCCGGCTGGCGGCCGCCGTCGCCGAAGCTCGTGACCTCGGTGAGCGAATCGCGCAGCACGACGCGCACCTTCTCGTTGGTGCCGTCGGCGAGGAAGATGAACGTCTGCTGCGGGTCGCGCGAGAACGCGATGTCCCACGTGGAGCCGGAGCCGAGCGTCTGCTTCGCGAACCAGGCCTCCTTCACGAACGTTCCGTCGGGCCTGAAGACCTGCACGCGGTCGGCCTGGCGGTCGCACACGTACACGAGCCCGTCGCTGCTGCGCTCGATGCAATGCACCGGGTTGCGGAACTGCTTCGGCGGCGGCGCTGCCGGATCGTACTTGCCGAGATCCGCGTCGTCGGGCTTGTTGCCGTAGGCGCCCCAGTAGCGCTTCATCTTTCCGCTATCCGCGTCGAGCACCGCCACGCGCTTGTTGCCGTAGCCATCCGCGACGTAAGCCTCGTTGGCCTGCGGGTCCACCCAGATCTTGGCGACGCGCCCGAAGTTGTTCATGTCGTTGCTGCCGCCGCTTTTGGCGAACTTGCCCACCTGCATGAGCAGCTTGCCTTCCTTCGTCAACTTGAGGATCTGCGCGTCCTTCTCGCCGTTGCCCCCGATCCAGACGTTGCCCTTGTAGTCGACATGGATGCCGTGGATCGATTGCGGCCACTCGAGCCCCGCGGCCGGCCCGCCCCACGAGTGCACGAGGTTGCCGGACGGGTCGAAGGCGAGGACCGGGGGTGCGGCCGTGCAGCACTCGCCCACCTTGTTGTCGAGCGCCCGCTCGTTCGCGTCGAGGTGGCCGTTGCCGGTGTGCACGATCCAGACGTTGTCCTGGTCGTCGGCCCAGACGCCCACCACGCGCCCGAGCAGCCAGTGATTGGGCAGGGGCTTGGGCCACAACGGATCGACCTCGAAGCGCGGCGCCATTCCCGAGCCCGCATCGGCCTGCTTCTGCAGGACCGCCTGGCAGGCGGCGAGGATCACGACGATCGCCGCGGCGACTGCCACGACCACCACGTTGCGGCGCGGAAAGCGCATGGAATTGCTCCTCGTGTCGTTGTCGGGGCCCGCAGGTTTCGTGGCATTGTATGCCCCCATGGGCCGTTTGCAATTCGCGCTCTGCGCGCTGCTGCTCGCCGTGGCGACGCTGGTTCGCGCACACGACATTCCCACCGACGTGCGCATCGTCGCGTTCGTGAAGCCGGAGCGCGACCACCTCACGCTCCTCGTGCGCGTGCCGCTCGCGGCGATGCAGGATGTGGACGTGCCGCTGCGCGGCCCGGGCTACGTGGACCTGGCGCGTGCGGAGCCCGCGCTGCGCACCGCGGCAATGCTATGGATCGGGGACAACCTCGAGGTCACCGAAAACGGCGCACGGCTTGCGAACCCGGCGGTGACCGCGGTGCGCATCTCGCTCGCATCGGACCGCTCGTTCGGCGACTACGCACAGGCGCTCGCGCACGTGCACGCGGCACCCATCCCGGAAACCTCGGAGGTCTTCTGGAGCCAGCAGCTCCTCGATGCGCAGCTCGAATACCCGATCGCCTCCGAGCGCTCGGATTTCGCCATTCGCCCGCACCTCGAGCGGCTGGGCGAACGCGTCGCGACCACGGTGCGGTTCCTGCCGCCGGGCGGTGCGGAGCGCGCGTTCGAGCTGCATGGCGATCCGGGGCGGGTCGTGCTCGATCCCCGTTGGCACCAGGCGGCACTGCGCTTCGTGCGCGAGGGCTTCCTGCACATCCTCGGCGGCATCGACCACCTGCTCTTCATCGCGTGCCTGGTGATCCCGTTCCGCAGGCTCAAGCCCCTGGTGATCATCGCGACCGCCTTCACCATCGCGCACTCGATCACGCTCGCGACGGTGGCCGCGGGCATCGCACCGGAAGGCCTGTGGTTCCCGCCGCTCGTGGAGACGCTCATCGCGGCATCGGTCTTCTACCTCGCGATCGAGAACATCTTCGGCAGCAGCGCGCAACGCCGCTGGATCGTGGCATTCGCTTTCGGCCTCGTGCATGGCTTCGGCTTCGCCTTCGCGCTGCGCGAGTCGCTGCAGTTCGCGGGCACGCACCTCGTGACGGCGCTGGTCGCGTTCAACGTCGGCGTGGAGCTGGGGCAGGTCGCGGTGCTGCTGGTCCTCGTGCCGGTGCTCGACTTCGTGCTCAGGCGCATCGACGAGCGCCTCGGCGTGATCGTGCTGTCGGCGCTCATCGCGCATACGGCGTGGCACTGGATGCTCGAGCGATTCGCGGACCTGAGGAAGTTCGGCATGCCGGCGATGGATGCGGCGTCGATGGCGAGTGCCATGCGATGGGCGATCGCGGCGATCGTCCTCGGGATGGCAGTGTGGGTGGTGAACCGGAGATTGGGTCCCGGCCTGCGCCGGGACGACGGAGCGCGCGCGGGGGACGACGGGAAATTGGGTCCCGGCCTGCGCCGGGACGACACCGCTGCGGGCCGCTCAGCCGACCCAGGCGCGGGCGTTGCGGAACATGCGCATCCACGGCGAGTCGTCGGGCCAGCCCTCGGGATGCCACGAGAGCAGCACGGTGCGGAAGACGCGCTCGGGATGGGGCATGAGGATGGTGAAGCGGCCGTCGGGCGTGGTGACCGCCGTGATGCCCTCGGGTGAGCCGTTGGCGTTGAAGGGATAGCTCTCGGTCACCCGGCCGCGATTGTCGACGAAGCGCGCGCCCACCAGGTACTGGCACGCCTCCATCGACTTCGCATCGCGGAAGACTGCGCGACCCTCGCCGTGGGCGGTCACGATCGGGATGCGGCTGCCCTCCATGCCGGCGAAGAGGATCGAGGGCGACTTGCGCACCTCGACCAGCGTGAGCCGCGCCTCGTACTGCTCGGAGAGGTTGCGCTCGAAGTGCGGCCAGTTCGCCGCACCCGGGATGATCTCCTTCAGGTTGGACATCATCTGGCAGCCGTTGCAGGCGCCGAGCGCGAACGAATCGTCGCGCCGGAAGAAGCGCTCGAACTCGTCGCGGGCGCGCGCATTGAAGAGGATCGATTTCGCCCAGCCCTCGCCGGCACCGAGCACGTCGCCGTAGCTGAATCCCCCGCAGGCGGCGAAGCCCCGGAAGCCCGCGAGCGAGACGCGGCCCTCGAGGATGTCGCTCATGTGCACGTCGTACGCGGCGAAGCCCGCGCGGTCGAAGGACGCGGCCATCTCCATCTGGCCGTTCACGCCCTGCTCGCGCAGGATGGCTACTTTCGGCCGCGCTCCCGTTGCGATGAAGGGCGCGGCGATGTCCTCGGCGGGATCGAACGTGAGGCGCGCGTTGAGTCCAGGATCCGACTCGTCGAGCAGGCGAGCGTATTCCTGGTCCGCCGCGACGGGGTTGTCGCGCAGCCGCTGGATGTGGTGCGTGACCGACGACCACGCGCGATGCAGCGCCGAGCGCTTCTCGGCGAAGACGGGCTTGCCGTTCACGATGAGCCGAACTTCCCCATCGCGATTGGGATGGCCGATCACGTGCGATTCGCGCGACAGGCCCGAGGCGCGCAGGCGCTGCATGACCGCATCGCGATCGCCGCGGCGCACCTGCAGCACGGCACCCAGCTCCTCGTTGAAGAGCGCGGCGAGGATGCGGTCCGACAGGTTGCCCGCGAGCACGTCCGTCTGGCGCTCGTGGCCGTCGACATCGAGCTGCTTCTCGTCGAAGGCGAGGTTGTCGAGGTAGAGCGTGACACCCGCGCGGGCCGCGAACGCCATCTCGCAGACGGTCGCGAAGAGCCCGCCATCGGAGCGGTCGTGGTAGGCGAGGATGCGGCCCTCGGCATTCAGCGCCTGCACCGCCGCGAAGAAATGCGCGAGGCGCGCGGGCTCGTCCACATCCGGGGCCTCGTTGCCCACCTGCCCGAGCACCTGCGCCAGCGCCGAGCCGCCGAGGCGATTGCGGCCGTTGCCGAGGTCGACCAGCACCAGCTCCGTCTCGCCGGCATCGGTGCGAAGCTGCGGCGTCATCGTGCGGCGCACGTCGGTCACCGGCGCGAAGGCGGAAACGATGAGCGACAGCGGCGCGGTGACCGCTTTCTCGCGGCCGCCGTCGCGCCACGTGGTGCGCATGGACATCGAGTCCTTGCCGACGGGAATCGAGATGCCGAGCGCGGGGCAAAGCTCCATGCCCACGGCGCGCACGGTATCGAAGAGCGCCGCGTCCTCGCCGGGGTGGCCCGCCGCGCACATCCAGTTGGCGGAAAGCTTGATGTCGCCGATCTGCGCGATGGCAGCGGCGGCGATGTTCGTGATCGCTTCGCCCACCGCCATGCGGCCCGACGCGGGACCGTCGATGAGCGCCAGCGGCGTGCGCTCCCCGATCGCCATCGCTTCGCCCGCATACGTGTGATAGCCGAGTGTCGTCACGGCGCAATCGGCCACGGGCACCTGCCAGGGGCCCACCATCTGGTCGCGCGCCGTCATGCCGCCCACCGTGCGGTCGCCGATGGTGACGAGGAAGGTCTTGTCCGCGACGCTCGGCAGGCGCAGCACGCGGTAGGCCGCGTCCCTGAGATCGACGCCCTGCAACGCGAGAGCCTGCAACGCGCGATCGCGGCGCCGAACATCGCGGTGCATGCGCGGCGGTTTCCCGAGCAGGACCTCGAGGGGCATGTCCACGGGCCGGTTTTGGAAGAGCGGATCGTCGACCACGAGCTCGTCGTCATCCCGGGCGTGGCCGACCACCGCGAAGAGGCAGCGCTCGCGCTCGCAGATGCGCTCGAAGTCCTCGAGGCGCGCGGCATCGATCGCGAGCACGTAGCGCTCCTGGGACTCGTTGGACCAGATCTGCATCGGCGTCATGCCGGGCTCTTCGTTCGGGACCTTGCGCAGGTCGAACGCGGCGCCGACACCGCCGGAATGCGCGAGCTCGGGGAACGCGTTGGAAAGCCCGCCCGCGCCCACGTCGTGGATCGAGAGGATCGGATTGGCGTCGCCCATCTGCCAGCAGGCGTCGATCACTTCCTGGCAACGGCGCTCGAGCTCCGCATTCGCGCGCTGCACCGAATCGAAGTCGAGCGACTCGACGTTCTGTCCCGAGGCCATCGAAGAGGCCGCACCGCCGCCGAGGCCGATGAGGAACCCGGGGCCGCCGAGCTGGATGAAGAGCGTGCCGCGCGTGAGCGGCTTCTTCTGCGTGTGCGCGGCGGAGATGTTGCCGTAGCCGCCCGCGAGCATGATCGGCTTGTGGTAGCCGCGCACCTCGCCCCCGCTTTCCAGCTCGAAGGTGCGGAAGTAGCCCGCGAGGTTGGGACGGCCGAACTCGTTGTTGAACGCGGCGCCGCCGATGGGCCCCTCGACCATGATGTCGAGCGCGGAGGCGATGCGGCCGGGCTTGCCGTAGTCGCCTTCCCACGGCTCGCGCGCGCCGGGGATGTTGAGGTTCGAGACCGAGAACCCCGTGAGCCCCGCCTTGGGCTTGCCGCCGATGCCGGTGGCGCCCTCGTCGCGGATCTCGCCGCCGGCCCCCGTGCCCGCGCCCGGATGCGGCGCGATGGCGGTCGGATGGTTGTGCGTCTCGACCTTCATGAGGATGTGCGTGAGGTCGCCGCGATAGCGCCACTCGCCCGACGCATCGGGGAAGAAGCGCTCGGCATGCGCGCCTTCCATCACCGCCGAGTTGTCCGAATACGCGACGACCGTGCCGCGCGGGCTTCGCTGGTGGGTGTTGCGGATCATCGCGAAGAGCGAGCGCTCCTGCGCCTCGCCGTCGACGGTCCACGACGCGTTGAAGATCTTGTGGCGGCAATGCTCCGAGTTCGCCTGCGCGAACATCATGAGCTCCACGTCCGTGGGATTGCGGCCGAGCCGCGCGAAGTTCTCGACGAGGTAGTCGATCTCGTCGGGCGCGAGTGCCAGGCCCATGCGCCGGTTCGCTTCCTCGAGCGCGGCACGGCCGCCGCCCTGCAGGTCGACCGTGGCGAGGGGCTGCGGCGTGGCGTGCGCGAACAGGCGATGCGCCTCTTCGATGCTGCCCACGACGGTCTCCGTCATGCGATCGTGGATCGCGCGCACCAGCGCTTCGCGTTGCGGCGCGGATAGCGTACCCGCCGCGTGGAACGCCACGCCGCGCTCGATGCGCACGACTTTCGCGAGGCCGCAGTTGTGGGCGATGTCGGTCGCCTTCGACGACCACGGCGACACGGTGCCGAAGCGCGGGATCACCAGCAGCATCTCGCCCTGCGGCGCCTGCGCGGCGCGACTGCCATACGTGAGCAGCCGCTCGAGGACGCGCGATTCGTCGCTGGTGAGGTGCGCGGACACCGCCACGAAATGCATGAAGCGCGTGTCGATCGCCGGCGCGCCCGCG
>DATMJE010000250.1:0-3557 GCA_035553995.1 Usitatibacter sp.
ATCCGATCGGTGAGGAGATTCGATTATCCTCGCTAATCAACCCTCTGCGAAGATGGGGCTCTAGCCGCGCTCCAGGCCGTGGGAGCGGCTCCAGAGGAACGCACAAGCGAGGCCTCCAATGCGAACCCAACGCTCGCCGCATTCCCGGCAACGAAAGAAGCTGCGGCCGCTGTCCGGTGCGAGCATCACATAGCGCAGCGCGCCGTGCCCCCCCTCGCCTTCGGGGCCGAGCGTGCACGGGATGCACCCGTGGGTCTTCGGCAACGGCATGCCTCGCGGCTGCACGCGCGCCATGGCGGCGCCGTGTGCGGCGAGCGCGTTCATGCGATTTCGCGCGGGAACATTCCCGCAATCGCGGGCTGGCGCGCTTCTTCAGCGCCGGCGGGAGCCATGTCGAGGAGCCAGAAGAGGCGCGTGAGGTCCTTCATGGCTTCGAAATCGGGATCGGACGTGTACATGGGGGCTTTCATGGTCTTCGTGGTCCACGGTGCGCCCGATACGCGCGATCACCTAGGGATATATGTTAATAAATGCCTTGACTTGCAGGACGCCGCCGCGCCCTCATCTTGCGGTTCGCTGCGGATGCGCCCGGCGTATGGTGGGCGAGAGCACCTTGTCCGAGACGTGGAAGTCCCAGACCGCGGCGCTGCCGCCCGCGGCGAATTCCGCCACGAGCCCGGGAATGTCCGCGAGGTCCTTGACGCTCTTCCCGGAAAGGCCGAATCCGCCGGCAATGGCCGCGAAATCGCAGTAACCGAACACCGCGCCCTCCTCCGGCATGCCTTCCGCGCGCAGCTTGTGCACTTCGGAGCCGTAGGCACCGTCGTTCATCACGACGATGAGGATGTCGAGCCCGTGGCGCTTGATGGTCTCCAGCTCCTGGATGTGCATCATCAGGCTGCCGTCGCCGTCGAAGAGCACCACGGTTCGATCGGGGCGTGCCGCCGCGACGCCCATGGCGAACGAGATGCCGTTGCCGATCGCGCCGAACTCGCGGATGGTGAGGAACCTCTCCTGCGGACGCGACGGCATCTGCGCGAAGAACCACGAGCAATGGCCGCCGGAATTGACCATCTCCCATTCGCGCGGCAATGCCGCTTCCAGCGCTTCCACCACGTGGCGCGGATCGAGCCGCCCGGGCTCGATGTCGAACGCCTGGCTGTCGGGCTTCGAGTCGCGGATGCGCCTCGCCATCGCTTCGCTGCGCCAGCTTCGAGGGCGAACGGGCAATCCTTCGATCAACGCCTCGACCCCCAGGCGCGCGTCGGCCCGCAAGTGGTGACGCGCCACCTCCTGCCCCTGGTTGACCGCGACGGGATCGATATCGACCTGCAGCATTCGCGCCTTCGGCCATAGCTGGCCGCCGCCACCGGCGTGGAAGGCGAGCGAGCAGCCGACCGCAATCACGAGGTCCGCCTCCTTCAGGTATTCGAGCCCGACCTCCGGTGTGAAGCTGCCCGAGATGCCGATGCAGAACGGGTCCTCATGGAAGAGCCCGCGCGCGGGAAGCGTCGTTGCAAGGAGGCCGCCGGTTTTCGCCGCCAGGGCGCGACAAGCGTCGCCCGCTCCGGCTTCCACGGCACCGAGGCCCGCGAGCACGACGACGCGCTCGGCATCGGCAACGAGTCTCGCGGCGGCCGCGACATCGTCGGGATGCGGCGGCATGGGCGAAGTGCGCGGCAACAATTCGCGCGAGGGCTTCGGCAGGCTCACCGGTCCTTCCCACGGCCGCGCCTGGAGATCGAACGGCACGCCGATCACCACGGGACAGCGTTGGCGCCGCGCCTCCAGGAACGCGTCGCGCACCGCGACCGGCATGCGCTCCACCATGTGCAGCCGATGATAGGAAGCACCGGTGGCGGTGATGAGCGGCGCCTGGTCGAGCTCCTGGTTGTACCAGCCGCTCTTGAGCGGCGCTTCCCCGGCGAACACGACCACGGGAAGCCGCGCACGTACGGCCGCCGGAAGCGCCGTGATGATTTGCGTAAGGCCCGGTCCGCACGTGACGGTGGCTACGCCGACGTCGCCACTTTTTCGCGCGTACGCCATCGCGGCCGCGACCGCGCAATGCTCGTGCCTCACGTAGATCATGCGGCAGCCGTGCGCGGACAATCGTGCGGCCCAGTTCATGTTCGCGTCGCCGAGGAGGGCGAAGCAGGCCTGCACGCCTTCCTGGGAAAAGGCGCGCGCGAGGATGTCGTAGACGTGGGGAATGGGTTCGGTCACTGTTCTGGCGCCTCCGAAGCTACCGTATGACGGCGAAGTGCCGTTTCGGCGTTACGGCTCGTCGCCTTCGACCGGCTTCGCGTTCGGAGCTCCCCGGAGGAATTTGGCCAGATCGGACGGCTTCGCCTTTCCGGCCCGCCGCTTCAGGAACTCGGCTGCCGTTTCCATGGCACCCACCTTCTCCGCCACCGCAACCGCGATGAACTGGTTCAGCGACACCCCGTCGGCTTTCGCGAGCCGCGCGGCCGCCGCCTTCACCGACTGGGGCATCTTCAAGGGATAAGACGCTTTGCTCATCGTTTCAGCTCCTTCAGGCATTCCTGGGGCGTGATGACGCGCAGTTCGAACCGCTCGGCCGCCTTCACGAAATCCCGCAAGTTATGGGTCACCAGCGCATCTGCCCTTCCGTTCACGGCCGCTTCCAGCACCAGCTCGTCCGCCGGATCGGTGAGCTGCGGCCTCCAGCGAAAGTGCACTTCCACGGCTTCGCTCGCCGCGGCAAACGCAGCCAATGCACTCTCCACATCCCCGGCCGACATCTTTGTCGCCAGGCGCTGCTCGGCCCGCAGCAGCACCTCCTCGTACTCCAGGAACAATGCAGTCGTCACCAACGGATGCAGCTTTCCGCGCGCGACCAGCTGCAGGATCGCATTGCTTGCGCCGCGGCGACTGCGAAATGCCGCTACCAGCACGGAGGTGTCGAGGACCGCACGCATGATATCTCCAAGGATATCGCATCTCCGCGGATACTCCTGCCGTTTTTTTGGAGCCTGGGAGCTTCACGCATTCCGCGAGGTCACAGCACCATCGACCTCCCTATCCCGACCTTGTTCATGAAAACCGTCATCGTGACCGACCAGCAGCAGCAATGGCCGTTCGAGATCCCGGATGCCGCCGTCGTCACGGCCCGCCAATACCTCGCCGAGCCCGAGAGCGGCCCCGAAGCGGATGTCCGCGTGCTCAACCTCTGCCGCACCGGTCGCTACCAGGGTCGCGGGTATTACGTGTCGCTCCTCGCCGAGGCCCGCGGCCAGGCGCCGCTGCCGGACGTGAAGACGGTGGAAGAGCTCAAGTCCGAGGCCTACCAGCGTGCGCTCGCGGCGAAGCTCGAATCGCTGGTGCAGGAAACGCTGCGTCACGACGAGAGCGACCGCTTCGAGCTCGACGCCTACCTGGGCAAGGATCCGGCGCAGCGTCACCAGGCCCTGGCCGGACAACTGTTCGAGAACGTGCGCGCGCCGCTGCTGCGCGCGCTGTTTGCACGCACCGGGGGACGATGGCGGCTGGATGCCGTGCAGGCCATCGGCATCGCGGACGTTCCCTCGCAGCAC
>DATMJE010000251.1:0-18707 GCA_035553995.1 Usitatibacter sp.
GGGTCCGTCCCCATTTTCCGCATCGAGGAACGACTTTCCTCTGCGCAGAAAATCGGGACGGACCCGATTTTCTGCATGAAGGAACGGTGTTCCTCAGTAGAGGCCGGTGAGGTAGTAGAAGGCGATCACCACGAAGACCGCAGCCGTCTTGATGACGGTCACGGCGAAGATGTCCTGGTACGAAGTGCGGTGCGTAAGGCCGGTCACCGCGAGCAGCGTGATGACGGCGCCGTTGTGCGGCAGCGTATCCATGCCGCCGCTCGCCATGGCGGCCACGCGGTGGAACACCTCGAGCGGAATGCCGGCCGATTGCGCGGCCTTGATGAAATCGTCGGCCATCGCGGCGAGCGCGATGCTCATGCCGCCGGAGGCTGACCCGGTGATGCCCGCGAGGGTCGTCACCGTGATCGCCTCGTTCACGAGCGGATTCGGGATTGCCCGCAGCGCATCGGCGACGACGACGAAGCCGGGAAGGGCGGCGATCACCCCGCCGAAGCCGTATTCGGAAGCGGTATTCATGGAGGCGAGCAGCGAGCCGGCGACGGCCGCCTTGGTCCCCTCCGCGAATTTCGCGATGACCGGCTTCCAGGCGAACGCGATCACCGTGAGGATGCCGACGAGCAACGCCCCCTCGACCGCCCAGATCGCCGCGAGCGCGCTCACCTTCATCGTGATCGGGTGCCCCGGAATCGCGATCGTCGCGGTCTCGCCGTAGAAGCGCGGGATCATCACCGTGAACACCTTGTTCAGGATGCCCACGACGAACAGCGGCAGGATCGCGATCCACGGGTTGGCGAGCCGCTCCTCCTCGTAGGGCTCGGGCTCGTTCAGCAGGTTCGTGCCATAGCCCTCGGCCTTCGCCGCCGCCGCGCGCCGCCGCCACTCGAGGTATGCGAGCCCGACGACCAGGATGAAGATCGAGCCGAGGATGCCCAGCCACGGGGCGGCGTAGGTGTTGGTGTTGAAGAACGTGGTCGGGATGATGTTCTGGATCTGCGGCGTGCCCGGCATCGAGTCCATCGTGAACGTGAAGGCGCCGAGGGCGATGGTCCCGGGGATGAGGCGCTTCGGGATGTTGCCCTGCCGGAACATCTCGGCCGCGAACGGATACACGGCGAACACGACCACGAAGAGCGAGACGCCGCCGTAGGTGAGGATGGCGCAGACCACCACGATCGAGAGCATCGCGCGCCGTTCGCCCACGATGTGGATCACGGCGGAGACGATCGACTTCGAGAAGCCGGACAGCTCGATCACCTTGCCGAAGATGGCGCCCAGCATGAACACCGGGAAGTAGTTCTTCACGAACCCGACCATCTTGTCCATGAAGACGCCCGAGAACATCGGCAGCACCTGCGCGGGATCGGTGAAGAGCACCGCCAGCAGCGCCGCCACCGGCGCGAACAGGATCACGCTGTAGCCGCGGTACGCCACGAACATCAGGAAGACGAGTGCGGCGAGGACGACGATGAAGGCCATGGCTCAGTAGCTCGAGGTGTTCGGGTTGAGGACCGTCATCATCTGCACCTCCAGCTCGCGGATGACCCGCTCGTGGTGCGCGATCGTCGCCTTGAGCAGGTCGCGGATCGACAGCACGCCGACCACGGCATCGCCTTCCACCACCGGAAGGTGGCGGAAGCCATGCTCGTCCATGAGCGCCATGCAGCGCGGAATGGTGTCGCGCGGCGTGACCGTGACCACCTGGCTGGTCATGATGTCGCGCACGGCGGTATCGCGCGACGAGCGGCCCTGCAGCGCCACCTTGCGCGCGTAGTCGCGCTCCGAGATCACGCCCACGAGGCGCGCCGCCTCGAGGACGACGAGGAACCCGGTGCCGCGTTCGGCCATGCGCTGCAGCGCGACCACCACCGGCTCGTGCGGCGCGACGGCGTGGACCGCCGTGCCCTTGGCGACGAGCAGGTCCTTCAGCGGCCGGTAGGCGAGCAGCTCCTCGGGGGTCTTGATCGGGCCTGGCATGCTTCCTCCCGGCAGCATCGCGCTCCATCCAGGCGCGCCACGCCGCAATTGAGGGGGAGGCTACTCCAGCGTCAGGCCCGGGGAAACGGCACCTTAGTCACATACGGCGCGTGCGGCGGCGCGACGGCGCCATGCTGAGGTCGCCATCGTTGGACGAGCGGCCGGGCGCGACCTCGCGCAGGTTGATCTGGTGGATGCGCACCGAGGCGCGCAGGAAGACCACGCACGCTTCCTGCAGCTCGGCCGTTGCATGCTTCGCGATGGTGAGCTCGTGGACCATGCGGTGATGCCAGACGTGAAGCTCATCCTCGGATTCGATGTGGCCCGGGCGCAATACCTTCGGCAGGCGTTCCCAGAACGCCTCCTCCTGCTCGCCGACGAATTCGTTCACGAGATCGAGGACCGCGTCCGCGGATTGAGCGCCCTCGATCTCCTTCACCCAGTTCATGCTTGTTCCCCTTTGTCGTCGGGGGATTCTTGTCCAGCGGGCGCGTGCCGTCTGTAGTCCCGGGCTTACACGCGCACGTGTAGGAAATTGCCGACTTCCGCCGCGGCGTGTCACGGACCAGAATGGCTGATGCATCGTCCCGATCGCTGGATCCCGCTGTTGCAGAGGTGCGTATCCGAAGCGGACCTGGTGCGCGTGCTGCGCGATTTCCTCGAGACCATCCCGCCGTCGGACCTCGCCGAGATTCCGGCGGGTGCGGGCGTGGCCACGTTCGAATCCGCACTCGACGTGGCCGGCATCGCGGTCAGCCTCGCGCGTGAAGAGCTGCTCTACGCGGGCAACGACTCCGGCCGCCAACTGCTGCATGCGGTCACGAAAGTCTTCGCCGCGGCGGCCGCGCGCCTGGCCGAGATCCAGTCCCAGCGGCTGCGCGACCGCCTCGCCTGATCAGGCGGCTACGCGGGCCTGTTCCACCGCGGCGGCCATGCGGTCCACGGCCTTCTTGATGTTCTCCATCGAGGTCGCGAAGGAGATGCGCAGGTAGCCCTCGGCGCCGAAGGCCGAGCCCGGCACCGCCGCGACAGCCTGCGGCTGCGCAAGCAGGTAATCGCACAGCGCGAGATCCGTGGGCTGCGGCAGCTTGCCCGCCTTGTGCAGGTTCTGGATCGCCTCGCGGCAGTCGGGGAACGCGTAGAACGCGCCCGTGGGTTGCAGGCACTTGATGCCGGGGATGCGGTTGAGGCCCTCGGCCACGAACCGGCCGCGCTCCTTGAACGCCTTCACCATCGGCTCGATGCACGCCTGGTCGCCGTTCAACGCCGCCTCGGCCGCGTATTGCGAGATGGAGGTCGGGTTGGAGGTGCTGTGCGACTGCACGTTCTCCATCGCCTCGATGAGCTCCTGCGGGCCGCCGCAGTAGCCGATGCGCCAGCCGGTCATCGAGTAGGCCTTCGAGACGCCGTTCATGGTCACGGTGCGGTCGTAGAGGTCCGGGCACACGTTGAGGATGTCCACGAACTTCGAGCCGTCGAGCAGGATGTGCTCGTACATGTCGTCGCTCGCGATCACGATGCGCGGGTGCTTGCGCAGCACTTCGCCGAGGGCGCGCAGCTCGTCGGCGGTGTACGTGGCGCCGGTCGGATTCGACGGGCTGTTGATCCAGATGAGGCGCGACTTCGGCGTGATGGCACGCTCGAGCTGCGGCGGGGTGATCTTGAAACCCTGCTCGATGCCCGCCTGGATGAAGACCGGCTTGCCGTCGGCCATCTGCGCCATGTCCGGGTACGAAACCCAGTACGGCGCGGGGATGATCGCCTCGTCGCCCGGGTTCAGCAGAGCCATGCAGAGGTTGAAGGAAGTCTGCTTGCCGCCGCAGGAGACCAGGATCTGCTTCTCGGTGTAGTCGAGGCCGTTCTCGCGCTTGAACTTGGCCACGATCGCCTTCTTGAGCGACGGCGTGCCGCCCGCGGCGGTGTACTTCGTGAGGCCCTTCTGCATCGCCGCGATGGCGGCGTCCTTGATGTGCTGGGGCGTGTCGAAATCGGGCTCGCCCGCACCCATGGCGATCACGTCCCTGCCCTCGGCTTTGAGCTTCGCGGCCTTGGCGGACACGGCGAGGGTGGGCGAGGGCTTGATGACCGACAGGCGGTTCGAGACGAACGACATGGAAGGCTCCAGTGCGAGGGACGTTGAGAGGGTGGCGTCGAACGGCGGCGGGCGCCCGTTGAAACCGGCATTTACGTTCCATTTTATTACCTTTGTGCGCCGCAGCAAAGGCACGCGAATCCTGCTCCGGCGGGCAGGTTCCTCCGGATGGCCATTTCGGGTAGCGTACTCGCCAACGAGCCCGGAGCACCAGAATGCACATGTCTTCCATGAAATCGGTCCGCAGCGTCGGGGCGCTGCTTGTTCGGCTGATCATGCCCGCAAGATGGGCAGCGGCAGCCTGCGGGCCGGCCCTGTGCATCCTGGCAGTCGAGGCGCACGCGGGCGATTTGCCGAATGTCGGCGCGATCGCGGTCGGGCAGTCCTTCGTATGCGCCTTGCTGGGCAGCGGCGGGGTCAAATGTTGGGGCCGCGACGAACGGGGCGAGCTCGGGGACGGCAGCAACACCGTCTCGCGGGAGACGCCGGCCGATGTTTTGGGACTCACGGCGGGTGTCAAGGCGATCGCGGCCGGCGGCCAGCACACTTGCGCGCTCATGACTGCCGGCGGCGTCAAATGCTGGGGCGGGAACGAGCTGGGACAGCTCGGGGACGGAAGCACCGTGGACCGCAACGTGCCGGTCGATGTCGTCGGACTTGGCCCGGAGGTCGTCGCCTTGTCTGCCGGGGACGCGCACACCTGCGCGCTGACCGCGACGGGCGGCGTGAAATGTTGGGGGCGGAACTTCAACGGACAGTTGGGCGACGGGACGTTGACCGAACGGCTGGTCCCGACGGACGTGCCGTCCCTGTCGACAGGTATCGCGGCGGTATCGGCCGGCGGCAACCGCACATGCGCGCTCACGCAGGGCGGCGGGGTGAAGTGTTGGGGCCTGTCGATCGGCAACGTCGCCACCGACGTCGCGGGGCTTTCCAGCGGCGTCGTGCGGATTGCAGCTGGTTCGGGCAGCGTGGCTTGTGCCGTGACAAACGCTCCCGGCTTGAAGTGCTGGGGCGTCAACGAGGTGGGGCAAATCGGCGACGGCACGCTGCAGCCGCGAAGCTCGCCCGTCGATGTGGTCGGTTCGGCTGACATGTCAGGCGTCGCGCCGGGCAGCTTTCACACCTGCGGACTGACCGCCGGGGGCGCGGTGAAATGCTGGGGCGGCAATGTCCTTGGCCAGCTCGGGCAGGGCTATGCCGGAGGCGAGCAACTCACGCCCAGCCCCGCGCTCGGCGTCGCCGCGGGCGTAGCGGCGATCTCGTCGTACTCGGGCGTCACCTGCGCGCTCATGACTTCAGGAGTCGCGAAGTGTTGGGGAGATAACAGCTCTTTGCAGCTGACCAGTGCCACGCTGGGCGCAGGCGTACCGTCGACGATCGGTGTTCCGGGGTCCTCATCGCAGACGGTGACACTCGCCGGGATACCGAATCACGACCTGAACGACGCGCCCTTCGGTGTGACGGCGAGCTCGTCGTCCGGCCTCCCGGTCACCGTCGAGTCCTTGACACCGGCGGTGTGCACCGTGTCGGGAACGACCGTGACGCTGGTCTCCATCGGGATGTGCTCGATCACGGCGAGACAGCCTGGCGGCCCTTCCCTGAGCGCCGCGGAGGTCATCCAGACCTTCCGTGTATCCGGTGCGACCGCGACCATGGCGCCGCGGCTCGCAAACATCTCCACGCGTGCGAATGTAGGTTCGGGCACTGGTGCGCTCATAGGTGGCTTCATCGTTACAGGGTTCGAGCCGAAGCTCGTCGCGATCATCGCGACCGGCCCATCGTTGTCCACAGCCGGAATCTCGAATCCGCTGGCGGATCCGGCGATATCCCTCGTCCGGTTGCCCGACGGCCAGGTCATGGACGTCAACAACGATTGGGGTACCTCGCCCGCGGCCGCCACGTTGCAGACGATGGGGCTCGCACCGTCCGATCCGCATGACGCGGCGATCCTGGCCCGGCTCGCGCCCGGGGCATATACCGCGGTGGTGTCCGGCGTCGGCGGCGCGACGGGGGTATCGGTGGTGGGGATCTACGAGATCGATCGCCCGGAAACACCGCTCATCAATATCTCCGCGCGTGCGCAGGTCCTGACCGGCAACGACGTCATGATCGCGGGCTTCGTCGTGCAGGGCGGCGCGGCGCAGAAAGTGGCGCTCACCGTCGCAGGTCCCTCGCTGGCCCCGGCGGGCATCACCAATGGGCTGGGCGATCCGATGCTCACGGTGGTGCGGCAGTCGGACGGCGCAGTCATCGCGAGCAACGACAACTGGGGGGACGGCGCCACGGCGGCGGACCTGCAGGCGGCCGGGTTCGCGCCGGCCAGCCCGCTCGAGCCCGGCGTGTTGCTGTCGCTCGATCCGGGCGCGTACACGGTCATCGTGCAGGGCGTAAGCAATACGACCGGGGTGGCGGTCGTGGGGGTCTTTGCCGCTCCGTAAGAGCCATGTAGCGCGTGCTCCAGGGGTTCCCGACACGGTAAAATATCGGGTTCCCCCGAAGAAACGCGCATGGACGTCATCACCTTCCCGAACAGTCCCTTCCGCCTCCACCAGTCCTTCGCCCCGGCCGGCGACCAGCCGCAGGCGATCGACAAGCTCACCGAGGGCATCCAGGACGGCCTCGCCTACCAGACGCTGCTGGGCGTGACCGGATCCGGCAAGACGTACACGATGGCCAACGTGATCGCGCGCCTGGGCCGGCCGGCGCTGGTGATCGCGCCGAACAAGACGCTCGCGGCGCAGCTCTATTCGGAGTTCCGCGAGTTTTTTCCCGAGAACGCGGTCGAGTACTTCGTCTCGTACTACGACTACTACCAGCCCGAGGCCTATGTCCCCTCGCGCGACCTCTACATCGAGAAGGATTCCTCGATCAACGAGCACATCGAGCAGATGCGGCTGTCGGCCACCAAGAGCCTGCTCGAGCGGCGCGACACGGTGATCGTGGCGACGGTGTCCTGCATCTACGGCATCGGCGACCCGAACGATTACCAGGACATGCGCCAGGTGCTGCGCGAGAAGGACCCGGTTTCCCAGCGTGACATCCTCGCGCGCCTGGCCGGCATGCAGTACACGCGCAACGACATCGATTTCCGCCGCGGCACGTTCCGCTGCCGGGGCGATACGATCGACGTGTTCCCCGCGGAGAACAGCGAGCAGGCGCTGCGCATCCAGCTGTGGGACGACGAGATCGAGTCCCTCACGCTCTTCGACCCGCTCACCGGCGAGCTGCTGCACAAGATCCCGCGGTTCACGCTGTACGCCAAGAGCCACTACGTGACGCCGCGCTCGACGGTGCTGCGCGCCATCGAGACCATCAAGGTGGAGCTGCGCGAGCGGCTCGAGTTCTACCAGAAGGAGGGCAAGCTCCTCGAGCTGCAGCGCTTGCAGCAGCGCACGCAGTTCGACCTCGAGATGATGAACGAGCTCGGCTTCTGCAAGGGCATCGAGAACTACACGCGCCACCTTTCCGGTCGCTCGCCGGGCGAGCCGCCACCCACGCTCATCGACTACCTGCCGCGCGATGCGCTGGTGGTGATCGACGAGAGCCACGTGACCATCCCGCAGATCGGCGGCATGTACAACGGCGACCGGGCGCGCAAGACCGTGCTCGTGGAGTACGGCTTCCGGCTGCCGTCCGCGCTCGACAACCGGCCGCTGCGCTTCGAGGAGTTCGAGCGCCAGGTGAAGCAGGCCGTGTTCGTTTCCGCCACCCCCTCCGAATACGAGAAGAACCATGCGGGCCAGGTGGTGGAGCAGGTGGTGCGGCCGACGGGCCTCGTGGACCCGGTCGTCGTGCTTCGCCCCGCCTCGTCGCAGGTGGACGACCTGCTCTCGGAAGTGAACAAGCGCGTGAAGATCAACGAGCGCGTGCTCGTCACGACACTCACCAAGCGCATGGCCGAGGACCTCACCGACTACCTCGCCGAGCACGGCGTGAAGGTGCGCTACCTGCACTCGGACATCGACACGGTCGAGCGCGTCGAGATCATCCGCGACCTGCGCAAGGGCCTCTTCGACGTGCTGGTCGGCATCAACCTGCTGCGCGAGGGCCTGGACATCCCCGAGGTTTCCATGGTGGCGATCCTCGACGCGGACAAGGAAGGGTTCCTGCGCTCGGGGCGCTCGCTCATCCAGACGATCGGCCGTGCGGCGCGCCACATCAACGGAACCGCGATCCTCTATGCCGACAACATGACCGACTCGATGAAGGTGGCGATCGGCGAGACCGAACGGCGGCGCGCGAAGCAGATCGCGCACAACCTCGAGCACGGCATCGAGCCGCGCGGCATCTCCAAGCGCATCAAGGACATGATCGACGGCGTCTACGACGCGCAGGAAGCGAAGGAGACGCGCCGCGCCGAGAAGGAAGAGGAGAAGTTCGATTCGCTGTCGGAGAAGCAGCTCGACCAGCGCATCCGCAAGCTCGAGAAGGAGATGCTCGAGGCGGCGAAGAACCTCGAGTTCGAGCGCGCCGCGCACCTGCGCGACGATCTCAAGGTCCTGCGCGACCGGCTGATGGCGGTGGGCGGGGAGGGCTAGCGCGTGGCCGAAAGACTCGCGGTGCTGGTGGTGTGCACCGGCAACATCTGCCGCTCACCCACGGGCGAAGGCGTGCTGCGGCACCTGGTCGACAAGCGCGGGTTGGCCGATCGCATCGAGGTGGCGTCCGCGGGGACACACGATTACCACGTCGGCGAGTGTCCCGACGCGCGCAGCATCCGCCACGCCCGCAAGCGCGGCTACGACCTCTCGCCGCTGCGCGCCTCCCAGGTCACGCGCGAGGATTTCGAGCGCTACGACTACATCCTCGCGATGGATCGCGGCCACCTTCGCATCCTGCGCAACATGGCCCCGAAGGATGCGAAGGCGCGCCTCGGCATGTTCCTCGAGGCCAGTGCCCGCTGGAAGGGCGAGGACGTGCCCGATCCGTACTACGGCGGCGTCGAGCATTTCGAGCGCGTGCTCGACATGGTCGAGGAAGCCGCCGAGCGCTGGGTCGAGCGCTTCGAGGCCGAGCTCGATCCGTCCGCCTTCCGCCTCCAGGGCTCGCGCTAAAGTTGGGGCCCGTCCTATGTTCCTCCATACGGAAAATCGGGTCCGTCCCGATTTTCCGTCTGGAGGAACGGTTAGGCCCGCTCGTCGAGGTGCAGCACGCGCGTGGTCCAGAAGGGCAGCGCCGCGAGCACGATGCAGGCGAGCGAGAGCGTGAAGCTCGCGACATAGCCGCCGGTCCAGTCGTGCAGCAGCCCGGAGGCGAGGGAGCCCAGGCCGGAGCCGATCGACATCCACATGAAGATGGTGCCGAAGATGGTCGCGAAGCCGGGGCCGTGGAAGATCTTCGAGGCGAGGCTCGAGACGATGGGCCCGCGCGCTCCCTGCGAAAGCCCGAAGACGAGCACGAATCCGTAGAGGGCGGCGTGCACCGGCACGAGCGCCAGCAGCGCGAGGAGTACCACGCCCGTGAACGTGAACGCGAAGCTCGTGGTCGCCGTCGCCCGGTAGCCGACGCGGTCGGAGAGCCAGCCGGCGCTGATCATGCCGACGACCGAGAGCAGGCCCTGCATGCCGAACGCCGTCGCCGCCTCCAGCGGCCGGAATCCCATGTCCACCAGGTACGCCACGATCTGCACGATCACGTTGTGCATCGCGACCGCGGTGAAGAAGAAGACCTGCACCAGTGCCCAGTACTCGCGCGAGCGCAGCACGCCGGCCCACCGACGCGGCTTCGCAGGCGCCGTCGCATGGCCCGCCGGACGCGCCACGATGTCGGGGTGGCCGGCGGCGAGCCGCTTCCACGGCAGCAGCGCCACCAGCGGCAATAGCGCGAGCAGCACCATCCCCATCCAGCGCCACGTCTCCCGCCATCCCTGGGAGGCGATGAGATGCTGTGCCAGGGGCGCCATCACCAGCGCGCCGCTGCCCATGCCGGCGTATGCGATGGCGATCGCCGTCGTCACGTTGCCGCGGTACCAGCGCCGGATGAGGCTGGAGGCGGGGATCATGCCGAGCGCGGAGACCGCGATACCGCCGAGGACGCCGACGCAGAGGTAGAACTGCCACAGCTGCGAGAGCCGGGCGGCGAGGAAGCAGCCCACGCCGAGGCTCAGCACGCCCAGCGGGTACACCACGCGTGGACCCCAGCGGTCGAAGAGCACGCCGGTCATGGGTCCCGCGAGCCCGGTCACCACGAGATACACCGAGTACACGCTCGAGACCTGCGCCCGCGACCAGCCGAACTCGCCCGACAGCGGCAGCAGGAAGACGATGTACGAATCCGCGACACCGCGCCCCAGCATGTTGAGGGCGAAGCACAGGAACAGAACGAAAAAAGCCGCCCCGAGGAGCGGCTTTTTCGCGGGCGCGGGGCGCGTCACCATCCGCCGGTCTTCACCCATCGTTCCGCCATCGGCATGCGGTCCACGCCCCAGAAGGGCTCGCCGTCGATCACGAAGAAGGGCGAGCCGAAGACGCCCTGGGCGATGGCCGCATCGACCTCGCGCTTGGTGCGCTCCTTCAATGCGGGGTCCTCGAGTGCGGTCGCAAGCGCGACGCCATCGAGCCCGACGGAGCGCGCGATTTCCACGACGGTCGCTGCCGGCGTGATGTCGCGATTGTCCGTGAAGTAGGCACGGTAGAGCGCCTTCGCGAGCTCGCGCGCCTTCGCCGGCTCCTGGTCGTGCACCCAGTAGAACGCGCGCGCGGCTGCGACGGTGTTGATCGGAAAGACATCCGGGGCGCGGAACGGCACCCCGTGCATCTTCGCCGTGCGCCCGAAGTCCCGCCTCGAGTAATCGCCCTTGAGCGGGATGCTCACCAGCGGCGCGCTGCCCGTCATCTTGAACACCGGTCCCAGCAGGATCGGCCGCCACGCGAGCGGACGGCCGATGCTGCGCTCGAACCCGTCCGCGAGCTGGCTCGCGATGTAGCCGTACGGGGACGAGAACTCGAAGTAGAAGTCGACGGGCGCGGGCGAGCTCACGGCGTCGGCGGCTGCTGCGGGTTGTCGCCGGGTTGCGTCTCGACGAGCTGCAGCGGCTCGGGCGGCGTGCTCGAGCTGCGGCGCCGGCGCGGCTTGGTGCGCCGCGGCAGCTCGTCTTCTTCCATCACCGGCGGGGGCGTCTCGACCTGGGTCTCGACAAGCTCCAGCGACGTGGGCGCGGGCACGGCTTCGACCGGTTGCTCCTGGCGACGGCGGCGACGCACCGGGCGATGCAACTCTTCCTCCGCGTCGTCGTGCTGGATCACGGCGTGGATGGCCGTGGGCGGGGCGGGCGGCAGCGGCGGCGCTTCGGGCTTCGCGGTCTCCTCCTCGTGAGCGGTCTGCGGCTGCTCGGCGAGCGTCGAATGATGCGAACGCTCGCGGCGCGCGGGCTCTGGCTGGATCGGGCGCGCCTCGGGCTCGCTCGCGGCGATGGCAGGCTCTTCGCGCGGGCTCGGCTGCAACGGCTCGAACAGCTCGCGATTGGCGTCTTCCTGCGTGGCTTCCCGCGGCGCGCGCTCGCTGCCCTCACCGCGCTCACCGCGGCCGCGTCCGCCGCGACGGCGGCGACGGCGTCCGCCTTCACCTTCGTGGGCGCCGGCTTCCTCGCCGGGGATCTGGAGATCCGTGCTGCTCACGGATTCGGTGGCGGCGAGTCCGGCCACTTCCGCTTCGGGCGCTCCGACCTCGGCGGGCTGGCGCGGGGCACGGCGCGGTTCACGCGGCTCGCGTGCTTCCCGTCCCTCGCGCGGCTCACGCGGCTCACGCGGCTCTCGCACATCTCGCGATTCACGCACTTCACGCGGCTCGCGCACTTCACGCGGCTCGCGCCCTTCGCGCGGCTCACGGGCCTCGCGAGGTTCGCGCGGCTCGCGCGATTCACGCGGCTCGCGAACGTCACGCGGCTCCCGTCCCTCACGCGGTTCACGAGCTTCACGGGGCTCGCGAGCCTCGCGGGTTTCACGCGGCTCCCGTGCCTCCCTCGATTCCCTCGGCTCGCGCGGCGGGCGCTCCTCGCGAGGCTGGCCCGGCCGGCGTTCGCCGCGAGCCTCGCCGCGGCCTTCGCCGCGAGCCTCGCCACGGCCTTCGCCGCGTTCCGTGCGGCCTTCGCCGCGAGCCTGTCCCTGTCCACGGCCCTCGCCGCGACGCGTCTCGCCACGGCGTCCCTCGCCGCGCTGCTCGTCACGGTCGCGCGGGCCGCGACCTTCCTTGCCGCGTCCGCCTTCGCGCGCTGCGCGATCTTCCAGGGCGGACGTGGGCGCGGGCACCGGCTTCGCAGGCGGGGGCGGCGGTGCGGTGGGCTCGGCGGGCTTGCGCAGCCAGCCGAAGATGCGGTCGAGGAAGCCCGGACGCAGCTCGTCCGCGGGCTCGGCCGCGGCGGCGCGCCGCGACTCCGCCGTCGCGGACATCGGTGCCGGCTGGTCCGGGCGGATGCCCTTCACCAGCGGTTCCGGGCGCGCGGGCTTCGCTTCCGCTTTCGACGGCAGGGCGACCGGCTCTTCCACCGGCGTGATCACCATCTCGTAGCTCGGCACCTCGGAATCGAGTCCCGGCGCATCGTGGCGCAGGCGCTCGACCTGGTAGTTGGGCGTCTCGAAATGCGGGTTCGGGATGAGCAGCACGTTCACCTTGAGCCGCGTCTCGATCATGAAGATCTCGCTGCGCTTCTCGTTCAGCAGGTAGGTGGCGACATCCACGGGCACCTGCGCATGGATGGCGACCGTGTTCTCCTTCATCGCCTCTTCCTGCAGGATGCGCAGCACGTGCAGGGCGGTGGAGGCCGTATCCCGGATGTAGCCCGTGCCGTGGCAACGCGGGCAGGGCGTGTGCGTGGTTTCCTCGAGCGAGGGCTGCAGGCGCTGGCGCGACAGCTCGAGCAGGCCGAAGCGCGAGATCTTGCCGATCTGCACCCGGGCGCGATCGTGCTTGAGGGCATCGCGCAGGCGGTTCTCGACCTCGCGCTGGTTCTTGGCGCTCTCCATGTCGATGAAGTCGATCACGATGAGGCCGCCCAGGTCCCGCAGGCGAAGCTGGCGGGCGACTTCGTCCGCGGCTTCGAGGTTGGTGTTGAACGCCGTCTGCTCGATGTCGTGCCCGCGGGTGGCGCGGGCGCTGTTCACGTCGATGGCGACGAGCGCCTCGGTGTGGTCGATCACGATGGCGCCGCCCGAGGGCAGCGTCACGTCGCGGCGATAGGCGCTCTCGATCTGGTGCTCGATCTGGAAGCGCGAGAAAAGCGGGATATCGTCCTTGTAGTGCTTGACCTTGTTCACGTTGGCCGGCATCACCGTGCTCATGAACGACACCGCCTGCTCGTAGATGGCCGGGGTGTCGATCAGGATCTCGCCGATGTCGGGCTGGAAGAGGTCGCGGATGGCGCGGACGACGAGGCTCGACTCGAGGTAGATGAGGCACGGGGCCTTCTCTTCCTCGGCGGCGGTCTCGATGGCGCTCCAGAGCTGGAGGAGGTAGTTCAGGTCCCACTGCAGCTCCTCCACCGACCGGCCGATGCCCGCGGTGCGTGCGATGAGGCTCATGCCCTCGGGCACGTCGAGCTGGTCCATGACCTCGCGCAGCTCGGTGCGGTCATCGCCCTCGATACGGCGGGAAACCCCGCCGCCGCGCGGGTTGTTCGGCATCAGCACCAGGTAGCGGCCGGCGAGCGAGATATAGGTGGTGAGCGCCGCGCCCTTGTTGCCGCGCTCGTCCTTGTCGACCTGGACGATGAGCTCGGAGCCGGTCTTGAGGTGCGTGGACATCTTCGAGCGGCCGAACTCGCCGCCGTCGTTGACCATGTACTGCTTGGCGATTTCCTTGAAGGGCAGGAAACCGTGGCGCTCGGCGCCGTAATCCACGAACACGGCCTCGAGCGAGGGCTCGACGCGCGTGATGAGTCCCTTGTAGATGTTGCTCTTGCGTTGTTCCTTGCCGGCGGATTCGATGTCGAGGTCGATCAGTTTCTGGCCATCGACGATCGCGACCCGCAGCTCCTCCGCCTGGGTCGCATTGAAAAGCATTCGCTTCATTGATTTTTTCTCCCGCGCTCGAAACACGGAAGATGGCCCCCCGGCCGCGAGGCAGCGGGGCCCGGGCGACGAGGTGCTTCAGAAGTCGGTTCTGTCTTGCGTCACGTAGCGTGAGCGGCGAGGGACGATTTCTGGTTTTCTTCGTCTGGCCTCCGCGCGGACCTGCAATGGCGGAAGCGTGGAATTGGTGCGTCGAGCGCGTTGATTCGTTTACCATCGCTCTTGGTCTCGCAGGCGAGCGACGTTTGCCTGCACGGATGGCGTCTTCACCACCCTGGTCGAGTCCCGGGGCTTTTCCCCTCGGCTGTGCGGTGGCCGTGAATCGACGACCACACCGGCTTGGAAATCAACTACATATCAGTATATCCGCGAATGACGGGGGATGGCAAAGCAGTCCCGCCGGAGGCGCCGGCCGTGCGCTGGATCGAAGTGGGCGAGGACGAAGCCGGCCAGCGCATCGACAACTACCTCATCGCGCGCCTGAAAGGCGTGCCGAAGAGCCACGTCTACCGCGTGCTCCGCAGCGGCGAGGTGCGCGTGAATAGCGGCCGCGTCGACGCCTCGCGCAAGCTCGCCGCCGGCGATCGCATCCGTGTCCCGCCGATGCGTGTGGCGGTACGCGACGACGATGTTCCGGCGCCGCATTTCCGCCTGCCGGTGCTGTTCGAGGACGAAGCGCTGGTCGCCCTCGACAAGCCCTCGGGCATCGCCGTTCATGGGGGCAGCGGCGTCGCCCACGGGGTGATCGAATCGCTGCGCTCGATGCGCCCCGAGGCGCGCTTCCTCGAGCTCGTCCACCGCCTCGACCGCGATACCTCGGGTGTGCTGCTCATCGCCAAGAAGCGCAGCGCGCTCACCGCGCTGCACGAGATGATGCGCTCGCGCGACATGGACAAGCGCTACCTCGTGGGCGTGAAGGGCCGCTTCCGCAACGAGAAGCAGCACGTGCGCGCCGCGCTCGCCAAGCGGACCACGGAGAAGGGCGAGAAGCACGTGCGCGTCGCCGACGATGGGCAGGAGGCCGAAACCATCTTCCGGCGCCTGTCTCGCGGCGCCGCATCCAGCCTGCTGGAAGCGGAGCTCCTCACGGGGCGCACGCACCAGATCCGCGTGCACCTCGCCCATCTCGGGCACCCGGTGCTGGGCGACGACAAGTACGGCGACTTCGAGCTCAACAAGCGCCTGCGCCGCGAGGGGTTGAAGCGGATGTTCCTGCATGCCGCCTCGCTCGCGTTTTCCCACCCCCTCACCGGGGAAATGGTAAAGCTCGTCTCACCCCTGCCGCGGGAGCTGCATGAATTCGCACAGCGGTGGATGAGTGAAGAGAAAAGCACCGGAACACAGATGAACACGGATGAACGCAGATGAACACGGATAAAACCCTTTCCGGGGTGTCGTGCCCGTTGAATCCGCCCGGCTCGCATCGAGCCCATCCGTTTTTATCTGTGTTCATCTGCGTTCATCTGTGTCCCATGCTTTTCAGTCCCGCATGAGCTACGAGCTGGTGGTCTTCGACTGGGACGGCACGTTGATGGATTCGACGCATCTCATCGCGACGAGCCTGCAGAAAGCCTGCGCGGACGTGGGCATCCCGGTCCCGTCGGAGCGCGACGCGCTCTTCGTGATCGGCCTCAACATGCAGGATTCCTTCCGGCACGTGGCGCCGGGCCTCGACAGCGAAGGCCAGCGGCGCCTCGCGGAGCGCTATCGCCACCATTTCCTCGCCGACGACAGGCAGGTGCCGCTTTTTCCCGGCGTGCGCGAGATGCTCGCGGACCTCCACGGACGCGGGCGGCGGCTGGCGGTCGCCACGGGCAAAGCCCGCCGCGGGCTCGAGCACGCGCTCGATGCGACCGGCCTCAGGAGCTGGTTCGAGGCGACGCGCTGCGCCGACGAGGGTTTCGCCAAGCCGCACCCCGACATGCTGCTCATGCTCCTCGACATCACGGGCGTCGAGCCGCGGCGCGCGCTGATGGTAGGCGACACGACGCATGACCTCGAACTCGCGGCCAATGCGGGTGTCGATGCGGTCGCGGTTTCGTATGGCGCACACGACGAGGAGTTGCTGCGCACCCGGGCGGCCAGGGCGCGTTGCAATTCCGTCGCCGAATTGCATGCATGGCTGATTGCGAACGGTTGATCTGTGCTTCGGAGGCGCTGCTGGACGGCGGTCCGGGCGTGCGTTTTGCGTTGCGCGAGGGCGATCCCGACCAGCGCGGCTTCGCCATTCGCCACTGCGGGCTGGTGCACGGCTACGTGAATATTTGTCCCCATGCGGGCACCGAGCTCGACTGGCAGCCGGGGGAGTTCTTCGATGAGAGTCGGCTATACTTGGTTTGCTCGACGCACGGTGCGCTGTTCGAGCCGAGCACTGGATTCTGTGTCGCGGGACCGTGTCGCGGCGCTTCCCTGCAGCCGCTTGCGATCCGGGAACGGGGCGGGCAGGTGATCCTCGACAATATTTCCCGGGCCCACGAGACGCGGAAGAAAGAGGCGACATGACGACCGATCCTGTCCCGCCGCAATGGGAACGCTCGGTTCTCGAGAAGGTCGCCCTGAAGGCGCTCGATGAGCAGCGCCGCACACGGCAGTGGAGCGCGCTCTTCAAGCTGCTCTGGTTCACGCTGTTCTTCCTCATATTCGCCGCCTGGATGGGCTGGATCGGCCGTCCCGACAAGGACGCGCTCGGCGCGGCCACGGGGCGCCACACCGCGGTGATCGACCTCGAAGGCATCATCGGCATCGAGGCCAAGGCCTCGGCGGAGAAGATGATCAAGGCGCTCGACCGCGCCTACAAGGATCCGAACACCCAGGGCGTGATCCTGCGCATCAACAGCCCCGGCGGCAGCCCCGTCCAGGCGGGCTACATCAACGACGAGATCCGGCGCCTGCGCCAGAAGTATCCCAACATCCCGCTGTATGCCGTGGTGCAGGATCTCTGCGCCTCGGGCGGCTATTACGTGGCCGCCGCGGCCGACAGGATCTACGTGGACAAGGCGAGCCTGGTGGGCTCGATCGGCGTGATCATGAACGGGTTCGGTTTCGTCGGCACGATGGAAAAGCTGGGCGTCGAGCGGCGCGCCTACACCGCGGGCGAAAACAAGGATTTCCTCGATCCCTTCGTGCCGCAGAAGCCTTCGGACATCGAGCACGCGAAGGAGATGCTGGGCGAGATCCACCAGCAGTTCATCAACGTGGTGAAGCAGGGCCGCGGCGCGCGGCTGCACGAGTCGCCGGAAATCTTCTCCGGCCTCATCTGGACCGGCCAGAAGAGCGTGGAGCTCGGGCTCGCGGACGGCCTCGGCAGCGCCGAATTCGTGGCCCGCGAGGTGATCAAGGCCGAGCGCATGGTCGACTTCACGCCCGAGGAGAACTACTTCGAGCACATCTCGAAGCGCCTCGGGGCCAGCTTTGGTGCGTCATTCGGGCGCGCGGCGGCCGAGGCCGCCCAAAGAGCCACGCTCGAGGTGCGGTAACCGCCGCAATGGCCCAGCTCGCTCGGGAGCCGTCACGCTTCGAGCTCGATCTCGTCGTGCAGATCTTCGAGCACGCCGCGGTGGGGCTCGCCGCCGTTTCCCCCGACGGCGTATACCTCCGCGTGAACCGCGCCTTCTGCGAGCTCTCGGGCTTCACCTGCGAGGACCTGGTGGGCCGCACGTTCCGCGCCACCACGCATCCCGAGGACATCGAGAACGACGCCGCGTCCCTGGCCGAGATCCGCGCGGGCAAGGTGCCGCCGGCGATCATGGACAAGCGCATCGTGCGCAAGGACGGGCGCATCGTCTGGGTCCGCCGCACCAGCGCCATCGCGCGGGACGAGCGCGGCAATGCGCGCGTCATCGTGGGGGCGTTCGTCGACCTGTCGGGACAGAAGGAGCGCGACGACCTCGTGCACGAGGCGCTGTCCGAAGCCGAGCGCGCCACCGCGGAGCTGCAGCGCCACCTGCACTTCACGCGCGCGCTCATCGATGCGCTGCCCAACCCGGTGTCGTTCAAGGATCGCGAAGGCCGTTACCGCCTCTACAACCGCGCGTGGGAGGAGTGGTTCTCCGACGGCCAGGACTGGATCGGCAAGACGGTATTCGACCGCCTCGGCGAGCGCGTCGCCCGCGAGCACCACGAGCGCGACAAGATACTGCTCGAGCGTCCCGCGTCGACGCTCTACGAGATGAGCCGCGAGCTGCCTGGCGGCGAGCGCCGCCAGCTCCTCTTCAACAAGGTGAGCTTCGTCGACCAGCTGGGCGAAGTGGCCGGCGTGATGTCGGTCGTGACCGATGTCACCGCGTACAAGGAGACGGAGAAGGCGCTGGAGGCGAGCGAAGCGCGCTTCCGGGTGCTGACGGAAAGCTCGCTCGACCTGATTTCGGTCGTCGACGCCGATGGCGTGATCCTCTACCAGAGCCCCGCGCTGCGGCACCTGCTGGGCTACGATCCCGGGCAAACCGTGGGACGCAACGTGCTCGACCTCGTGCATCGCGACGATCGCGACCGCGCATGGTCGGCTTTCAAGCGCGTGATCGAGACGCGGCAATCGCGCGAGCCGGTCGAGTTCCGCCTGCGCCACCGCAGCGGCATGTGGCGCACGTTCGAATCGCTGGGCACGAACTGCCTCGACAGCCCCCACATCCACG
>DATMJE010000252.1:0-3684 GCA_035553995.1 Usitatibacter sp.
GCGGGGACCGCCGAAGGCACGCTCGTAGCCTTCGGGAAACTTCACGTCGACCAGCTCCACCTCGGGCTGCAGCGAGCAGTTGCCGAAGAGCATGTTCAAGAGCTGCGAGGCTTCGTGGCCGGTGGTCGCGGGGGCGATGCCGAGCGTGACGTCGAAGCGATCGGCGTTCGGGCGGATCGATTCGACCGTGGCCACGATCTCCTCGCGCACGTGCGGGTCGTCGATCGCCGCGACCGGCATCTCGACGCTCTGCTCGGCGGCGAGCGCCTCGGCGCGCGCGCGGCTTTCCGCCTCCGGGACGGCGATGCGATAGGTGGGGAGGATGCGCATGGCGCGATTCTATGCGGCGCGCAGGGCGTCGACGATCTCCAGCCGCGCGGCGCGCACGCTGGGCAGGAACCCGCCCACGATGCCCATCGCGACGGAGAAGGCGAGTGTGATGAGGACGATCCGCGGCGTGAGGTCGAAGCCGAAGGCGAGCTGGCTGAACGACTGGAAGTTCATGGTGGTGACGGTGAAGGCCTGCAGGAACGAGGCGAGCAACAGCCCCACGATGCCGCCCAGGAGCGCCAGCAGCACCGATTCCGCGAGGAAGGCCGCGAGGATGCTCGAGCGGCGGAAGCCCAGCGCACGCAGCGTCCCGATCTCGCCGGTGCGGTTGGCGACGGCCGCGTACATGGTGATCATGGCGCCGATCATCGCGCCGATGGAGAAGATGGCCGAGAGCGTCACACCGAGGACGCTGATGAACTGCGACAGCGATCGCGACTGGTCCTCGTAGAAGACGGGCTCGGGCTTCACCTCGAGCGTGAGCCGCTGGTCGGTCGCGATGCGGTCGCGGAAGGAGGCGAACTCATCGCGCTGGCGCAGCCGCACGAGCATGGAGGAGAAGGTCTGCCGCCGGAAGGCCTGCACCATCTGCTCCACGTCGCCCCACACTTCCGAATCGAAGCCGGACTTGCCGCCTTCGAATGTGCCGACGATGATCCATTCCCGGCCGGCGAAGCGCAGCGGGGCGCCGAGCTCCACGCCCTCGAAGCCGTCGACCACGCCGCTGCCGGCGACGATCTCCGAAGTGCCCGGGCGGAACATGCGGCCATGGGTGAGATGCACCTGGGGGCGCAGGCCCACGCCGTTGGGCGAGACGCCGCGCACCACCACGTTGGCGGGCTTGTCGCTGCCGCGCTTCGGGATCGCGATGAGCGCCACGATCTCGCGCGAGGCGAGCGCATCGCCCGAGGCGTTGCGGGCGACCTCGGGCATGGTCTCCACGAGCGAGGCCTGGTCGCGGGACAGGATGCTCTGGATCTCCGTCTGCGAGCCCTGCCGCATGAGCAGCGCATTGTCGTAGCTGCCGGTGCCCACGAGCGTCCTGCGCAGGCCCGCGTCGAGCATCAGCACCGCGGCGAACACGAAGACCACCAGTCCCATGCCGCCCGCGGTGAGGAGCGTGGTCACGCGGCGCGTCCACAGGTTGCGCACGATGTACGACAGCGGGATCTTCATCCGATGTGCCTCAGGCCCTCGACGATGCGCACGCGCGAGGCGCGATACGAGGGCACGAGGCTCGCGAGCACGCCCACGGCCAATGCCGCGGCGAGCTGCATGCCGACGGTATCGCCGGTCACGTGGAAGACGGGAAACATCGCGCCCAGCAGCGCCTTGAAGCCCTGCGCCACGGGGAAGGTGGCCGCGATGCCGGCGATGCCGCCCATGAGCGTGATCAGCACCGATTCGCCGACGATGAGCGCTCCCACGAACGAGGGACTGAATCCCAGCGCCTTGAGCGTGGCGTGCTCCGCCAGCCGTTCGCGCGCGGTCATCGCCATGGTGTTCGCGACCACGGCGAAGATGATCACGATCACCACGAACGACACGATGCGCACCGCCATCACGATGGTCTCGGTCTGGGCGACGAAGCCGAGCTGGAACGCCTTCTCCGTCTCGGTGAGCGTCTCCGCGAGCGAGTTGCGGAACTCGCGGTCGATCGCCTGGCTCACCTCGGCGGCGCGGCTGCCATCGGTGATCTGCACCACGAAAAGCCCCGCGTATTCCGCGCGCTTCGGGAAGAGCTGCTTCAGGCGCTCGTTCAGGTAGTCCCAGTGGAAGTACATCTGCCGCGTGATGGTGGTCTCGTCCTTGGGCTCGTAGATGCCGCTCACCCTGAATTCCCACGTGCCCGGGAAGATCGCGCCCTTGAGCGCGATGGTGTCGCCGACCTTGAAGCCGTGCTCGAGGGCGAGCTGGCGTCCCACCATCGCGCCGCGCCGATCGCGCTTCCAGGCGAGCAGCTCCTGCGGATTGGTGCGGAACTCGGGGAAGAGATCGAACCAGATGTCGTGGTCCACCGCGAACTGCGGAAAGAAGTTGCCGAACGACTGGTCCTTGTAAATGCCGCCGAACCAGTTGGACACCGCGACCGCTTTCACGCCGTCGATCGCGCGGATGCGCTCGCGGTAGTAGATCGGGACGGGAAAGACGAGCGAGGTGGCGTTGCGCGTGATGAGGCGCGTGGCCGAGGCCATGTCGGCGCCCGCGTACCACGCCTGCACCACGGTCTGCAGCAGGCCGAAGGCGAGGATCGCCACCACGAGGCCCAGCATCGTGAGGAAGCTGCGCAGCTTGTGGCGGAAGATGTTGCGGAAGACCAGCTTCAGCAGGTGTCCCATTTTTGCGGGCTACGCCCTCAGGCTAAAGCGGAACACGGAGAGCACGGAGAAGCACGGAGAACACGGAGAAACCCTTGAAGCTCAACACGGAGAGCGCGGAGAAGCACGGAGAGCACGGAGATGATAGGTGCGCGCCTCCATCCGATCGTCGCCGAAGGTGCCATGTCTTTGGGGTATATCCATATGGGGTTTGGTTTTCTCCGTGGCTCTCCGTGCCTTCTCCGTGTTCTCCGTGTTCCAGCTTTTAACTAATCAGCGGCAGCGGCAACCTTGAGCTCCCCCTTCTCGAGGTGCGTCACATGCCGTGCACTCTGCACCGCATGCGGATCGTGCGTCACCATGATGACCGTCTTGCCCATCTCGGCATTGAGCCGCCGCAGCAGGCCCAGCACCTCCTCGGCGCTCTTGCGGTCGAGGTCGCCCGTGGGCTCGTCGGCGACGATGATGGTCGGGTCGGCCACGAGCGCGCGCGCGATCGCCACCCGCTGCTGTTGTCCGCCGGAGAGCTCGTTGGGGAAATGGGCCATGCGGTCGGCGAGCCCGACCAGCGCCAGCGCGGTCTCGGCGCGTGCGCGCCGCTCCTGCTTGCCGAGGCTCGTGAGCAGGAGCGGCAGCTCGACGTTCTCGAAGGCGCTCAGCACGGGCATGAGGTTGTAGAACTGGAAGATGAAGCCCACGTGCGCGGCACGCCAATCGGCGAGCTCGGCTTCGCCCAGCCGGGTGATGTCCTCGCCATCCACGAGCAGCGTGCCGCTGTCGGGCTTGTCGATGCCGGCGATGAGGTTGAGCAGCGTGGACTTGCCCGAGCCCGAGGGGCCCATCAGCGCGATGAAGTCGCCTTCCGGGATCTCGAGCGTGATGTCGCGCAGCACCGGCACCACCTGGTCGCCGCGCCGGTAGCCCTTGGTGAGGTGCGCGATCTCGACGATCGGCCGCGCCGCCATGGCTACTTCTTCGCGATGTCGACCGCGGTCCCGTCGCGCAACGACGCGGGCGGGCTCACGACGACGCGGTC
>DATMJE010000253.1:0-3318 GCA_035553995.1 Usitatibacter sp.
TGCCTTGCCCCTACGACAACCCCCAGGGAGAAAAAATGACCGTTCACAAACACGTGGCCTTTGCCGCCACCGCGCTGCTCCTTGCCGCCTGCGGCGACAGCGGCGTCGACAACAGCAACAACAACAATTCCGTCCCCAACATCCGCCCGGACTTCGTCAAGGGCGCCATCATCTCGAACACTTATGACGGTACGTCCGACGACCTGCTGACAGCGGGTCTCGGCAAGTCCGGCCTGGCCGGTGCCGCCCCCACTGTGGCCAACCCCGCCGCGCCCACCGCCGCGGAGTTGCGGCGCGTGGCGATCTACAACAATTACCGCGCGCTCGTGGACATCGCCCTGGCAGGCGGCTACGGCACGCTCTACGGCCCGAACGTCGACGCCAACGGAGTCGTCACGACGAGCGAAGGCAAGATCGCAGGCGAAGAGGACATCGCGTATGCCGACGACGGCAGCGGCCGCCAGAACGTGACCCTCATGGTGCAGATCCCGGCCACCTTCAATCCCGACGACGCGTGCATCGTGACAGCCGCCTCGAGCGGCTCGCGCGGCGTCTACGGCGCCATCGCGACGGCGGGCGAGTGGGGACTCAAGCACGGCTGCGCCGTCGCCTACACCGACAAGGGCACCGGCAACGGCGCGCACGACCTCGCGAACAACGCCGTGAACCTGATCCAGGGACAGCGCACGCCGGCCGCCTCCGCCGGCAACAGCTCGCAGTTCACCGCGAACGTGGCGAGCGCCGACCTCGCCGCCTTCAACGCCGCGTTCCCGAACCGCTGGGCGTACAAGCACGCCCACTCGCAGCAGAACCCGGAGGCGACCTGGGGACGCGATACGCTGCGCGCGGTGCAGTTCGCGTTCTTCATGATCAACGAGAAGTTCGGCACGCTCTCCAATGGCGTGCGCATCCAGCGCGTCGTGCCGGCGAACACGATCGTGATCGCATCGAGCGTCTCGAACGGCGCGGGCGCCGCCATCGCCGCCGCGGAGCAGGACACCGACGGTCTCATCGACGGCGTCGCGGTCGCCGAGCCGCAGATCAACCTGAACGCGCCCGCAGGGCTCGTCATCAAGCGCGGTGCGAACGCAGTGCCTTCGTTCGCGCATCCGTTGCTCGATTACTTCACCATCGGCAACCTCTACCAGCCGTGCGCTGCGCAATCGGCGGCTGCGGCAGGCTCGCCGGGTGCGGCCTTCGTTCCGGCGGCGCTCGGAGCCAATCGCTGTGCCTCGCTCGCGGCCAAGGGACTCGTCTCCGGCAGCACGACCGCGGAGCAGGCGAACGATGCGCTGTCCAAGCTCCTCGCCAATGGCTGGGAAGCCGATTCGATCCCCTTCCAGGCTTCGCACTACGCGCTCGCCACGCTCTCGGTGGCGCTCACTTATGCGAACGCGTTTGCGAAAGCGAGCGTGACCGACAACCTGTGCGGCTACAGCTTCGGGGGTACGCCCGCCAACGGCGTTCCTGCGCCGCTATCCGCGACCGCGGCCGCGCAGATCTTCGGCACCGGCAACGGCGTGCCGCCCACGAGCGGCATCAACATCCTCAACAACAACTCCGTCGGCGGCACCGCGCTCGACGCCGCGTCGATCTCGCCCTCGACCGGCAAGGCCGACTTCAACATCGATGGCGCGCTTTGCCTGCGCGATGTGTTCACGGGCTCGAGCGCGACCTCCGCCGCGGCACGCGCCAACGTCGATGCCACCAAGCGCACCGGCGACCTGCACGGCAAGCCCACGATCATCGTGCACGGCCGTTCGGATACGCTGGTGCCCGTCAACAACACCTCGCGGCCGTACTACGCGCTCAACAAGACGGTCGATACGCACAGCCAGCTCGTGTACTACGAGGTCACGAACGCGCAGCACTTCGACGCGTTCATCGACAACGCGGCGCTTCCCGGGTACGACTCGCGCCTCGTGCCGCTGCATCGCTACTTCATCGAGGCGATGGACATCATGTACGCGAACCTCAAGTTCGGCGCCGCGATCCCGCCCTCGCAGGTGATCCGCACCACGCCGCGCGGTGGCACGCCCGGCGCGGCACCGCCGATCACGGCCGCGAACGTGCCGCCGGTCGCCGTGAGCCCGTCGTCCGCGAACAGCATCGTGTTCAACGGGAACCTGCTGACGATTCCGGAGTGATGCCGGCGGAGTGAGGTCGGGCTGGCAGGAAAGACGCGGCCCCTCGAGTTCGAGGGGCCGTTTTCATTCTGGAAGCCGAGTGGATCTACTCGTGCTTGGCGCACTGGGGCCATGTTGTCGGGTGGGTGAGCTCGAAATGAGCAGCCTCGTGGACGGAAGCGGTGAAGCACTCCAAAATAGAGCTTCACGGAGAGCCCTGTGAGCGCTGGATTCCCGACCCTTGCACAACAAAAGGCCGCTGCAGCAACGCGGATCGGCCAATCCTGCGAGCTCCTGAAGGCAGAGCTCGCGGCCTATGCGCGTGCGCACGGCGGACGCTTTGTCCTGTACGGATCGGTCGCGCGAGGGGACCATCGCTTCGACAGCGACGTGGATATCCTCGTTGACTTTCCGGAACACGAGGAGTCCGCTGCATGGGATCTCGCGGAGGCCGCTTGTCAACGCCTCGAGCTCGAGGTCGACCTCCGCTCGTGGCGCACTGCGAGCCCTCGGTTCCTCGAGCACATCCAGCGCGACATGAAGGTCATTTCATGAGCGACGACAGGTGGATCGAAGTTCGCAGCGATTTTCAAAGCGCGCAAAGGCATTTCGAGACGGCACAAAAGCTTTATGTCCGCGGATCAGGGACTGACGATGAAGACCAGGAGCAGGTCTTCGCGCTTGCGTTCATGCACGCCATGCAGGCGGGATACACCTCCCTCGAATCCGGGATGGTACGCATCATGACCATGGTCCATGAAGACGTGCCCCAGGGAGAGCAATGGCACGCAGATGTCGTGAGGCGTATGAGCCAGGGCATCGACGGAAAGCGGCCGGCCCTTCTCGCTTCGTCGCTTTTGCCGGCGGTGAACGAGACCCGGAAGTTTCGACACGTAGCAACTCACACATACGACGATTTCAACTGGGCCGATGCGAGGCGCCCTGTCGAAGCCGCCCGCGTCATCGCAGCCTCGCTGGCGGACGTGTTACGGGAGTTTCAGCAGAGGCTCGATCCCCGGAGCAAATGAGCGGCCTGCATACGCGTCTTTCAGACGTTGCCGATGAGGCGGTGCGGCGCGCTATTACGGCGCCTTTGGTGCAATTCAACGAGAATCGCGCGGGGCCGAGCGGATACCGGGCGCTCGTCATCGAGCTTCGCGACGGGGAAGACGCGGTGATAGGCGGACTCTGG
>DATMJE010000254.1:0-2713 GCA_035553995.1 Usitatibacter sp.
GATGGTGGCCGGGGCATCGTTGGTATGCAGGGTGGAGAGCACCAGATGCCCGGTCAGCGCGGCCTTGACCGCGATCTCGGCGGTTTCGAAATCGCGGATCTCGCCGATCATGATGATGTCGGGGTCCTGGCGCATCAGCGCGCGCACGCCCTCGGCGAAGCCGAGGTTGATCGCGTTCACCACCTGCATCTGGTTGAACGCCGGCTCGACCATCTCGATCGGATCCTCGATGGTGCAGACGTTCACCTCGGGTGTGGCGATCTGCTTCAGCGTCGTGTAGAGCGTAGTCGTCTTGCCCGAGCCCGTGGGCCCGGTCACCAGCAGGATCCCGCCCGGCTCGCGGATCAGCCGCTGCCAGATGTCGTATTCCTCCTGCGAGAAGCCGAGCGCCTTCCAGTCGCGCACCAGCACCTCGGGATCGAAGATGCGCATCACCAGCTTTTCGCCGTGCGCCGTGGGAAGCGTGGACAGGCGCAACTCGACCTCTTCGCCCGTCGGCATCCGTGTCTTGATCCGCCCGTCCTGCGGGCGGCGCTTCTCGACCACGTCCATGCGCCCGAGGATCTTGATGCGCGCGGTCATCGCGAGCAGCACCGGATACGGAACCTGGTAGACCTCGTGCAGGACGCCATCGATGCGGAAACGCAGCACGCCCACGTCGCGGCGCGGCTCCAGGTGGATGTCGCTCGCGCGCTGGTCGAAGGCGTACTGGAAGAGCCAGTCGACCAGGTGGACGATGTGGTGGTCGTTCGCGTCGAGCTGGCGCCCGGCGCGCCCCAGCTCCACGAGCTGCTCGAAGTTGGTGAGGCCCGAAGTCGGCACGCCGACCGATTCGGCGCGCTTCATGCTGCGCGCGAGGTTGAAGAACTCGCCCTGGTAGCGCTCGATGTCGGTGGGGTTCGCCAGCACGCGCGTGATGGAGAGCTTGAGCATGTCGGCCAGCTCCCGCTCCCACGCGGTGATGAAGGGCTCGCTGGTGGCGATGGTCACTTCCCGCCCGCTCACGGCCACGGGGAGGATGCCGCGGCGCTGGGCATACTCCGCGGACATGACTTCGGTCACGCCCTTCAGGTCGATCTTGAGCGGATCGATGTGGTAGTACGGAAGCTTGAGCCGGCCGGCGAGCCACTCCGTGAGCGATTCGCCGTTGAGCGGCTTGCCGGCAAGCGAGCGGACGCGCGCATCCGCGATGATGGCGAAAGGGTGGCGTGCGGCGCTGCGGCCGACCTTCGCGTCTTCCTGCAGCCGGGCCACGCTCGCGGCGTCCACCATGCGGTCGGCCACCAGCCAATCGAGCACCTCGCCCAACTGCAGCTTGCGATCGACACGCGCGGGGGAAGGCTTTACGGCAGCCATCCGCGAATTATGGCGGATTAAAGTTGACACGGGCAGCGAACTGGCGCACAGCGCGTAGGCGAGAATATTGGCCTCCGACCTTTCGAGCGAGCCCGTGACTCCCGAACCTTTCCCGTATTCCGGCGACCCGGCGCTGCGCGAGCCCGTCACCGCGGCCCTGGAACGCGTGGTCGATCCCGAAATGGCGCTCGGCATCGTGGCGCTGGGCCTGGTCTACGGCGTCGATGCGGCGCCCGGCGCGGTGAAGGTGCGCCTGACCATGACCTCCGCCGCCTGCCCGGTCTCGGAGCTGATCGCGGACGAGGTCGCCGAGTCCCTGCGCGAGGCGCTGGGGCGTGCGACCGTGGTGGAGATCGAGATGTGCTGGGAACCGCCGTGGGGACCGGAGCGCATGAGCCCCGCCGCGCGCGCTGCCATGGGCTGGGAATGACGGCGCTGCGCATCGTCCTGCTGCTGGCCGCGGCCACAGCGCTCGTGAGCGGCGTGCTGGGCGGCCTGGCTCGCCTCGGAGGCGCGCCTGCGCCGCTGGTCGCCATCGAATATCACGGCGCGCTGATGATCGCCGGGTTCCTCGGCACGGTCATCATGCTCGAACGGGCCGTGGCCCTGGCGCGCCCTTGGGCTTGGCTCGCGCCGGCCATCACCGGCGTCGGGACGCTCGCTTGGCTTCTCGGGGCCGAGACCGCCGGGCGGATCGCCTGGGTTGCCGGCTCCGTCGTGTTCGTGCTGGCGAGCGGCGCCATCGTCGCCCGGCAGCGCGCCGAGCACACGATGCTGCTCCTCATCGCGGCCGCCGCACTGGCGCTCGGCGACGTGCTCTTCGGCATGCATGGCACCGGGGATGCCGTCCTGCCCTGGTGGATCACTTTCCTGGTGCTCACGATCGCGGCCGAGCGCCTCGAGATGACGCGGCTCATGAAGCGGCCCCCCGCCGCGGCCACGCTCCTGCACGCGGCCGTAGGCGCATTGCTCGTGTCGGCGCTGGTTTCCACCTGGCGGTTCGAGGGCGTGGTGCCGTTCGGGCTCTCGCTCGCCGCGATCGCGGCATGGCTGCTGGCCTACGACCTCGCCAGGCGAACGCTGCGCACCACCGGCTTTTCGCGCTATGCGGCGGTGGCTTTGCTCGCGGGGTACGTGTGGCTGGCGATTTCCGGAATCGCCTGGGCCGCCGCCCCGTTCATCGAAGGACTCGACGACATCGCGCTGCACGCGCTCACGCTGGGCTTCGTGTTTTCCATGATCTTCGCGCACGCGCCGCTGGTGGTGCCCGTGATCGCGCGGGTTCGCATGGCGTACACGCCCGCGTTCTATGGGCCCCTCGTCCTGCTGCATGCGTCCGTCGCGTGGCGCGCCGCCG
>DATMJE010000255.1:0-23227 GCA_035553995.1 Usitatibacter sp.
ATCCAAGCCTGCCTCGAGAGCGTCGCATTCGCCGACGAGATCCTGCTGGTGGATTCCGGCAGCACCGACGGCACACCCGAGCTCGCGCGGCGCCTGGGCGCCCGCGTGGAAACGAAGGAGTGGCTGGGCTTCGGGCGCCAGAAGGGCCACGCGGTCGCCATCGCGCGCCACGACTGGGTCCTCTGCCTCGATGCCGACGAGCGCGTGACCGAGCCGCTCGCCCGCTCCATCCGCGAGGCGATGGCGAACCCGCGCTACCGTGCATGGCGCATGGCGCGCCGCAACCGCTTCCTCGGCCGCTGGCTCGCGCATGGCGAGGGCTATCCCGACTGGAGCCTCAGGCTTTTCCATCGCGCGCACGCGAGCTGGTCGAGCGACGAGGTGCACGAAGCGGTGCTCACCACCGCGGACGTGGGAACGCTCGAGGGCGACCTGCTGCACGACTCCGCCGAGGACGTCGCGACCTACCTCGGCAAGCAGAACCGCTATACGACGCTGCAGGCGAAAACGCTCTTCGCGCAGGGCGTGCGCGCGAGCCATTGGCGGCTGCTCGCGAGCCCGCTGGTGCGCTTCGTGAAGTTCTACGTGGTGCGCGGCGGGTTCCTCGACGGCGGCGCCGGGTTCGCGCACGTCGTGGTCGGCTGCAACAACACGTTCCACAAATATCTCAAGCTGATCGAGCTGCAGCGCTCGGCGCCCGGGCCCGGGAAAGGAAATCCATGATCGTCGTCACCGGAGGCGCCGGCTTCATCGGCTCCAACTTCGTCCTCGACTGGATCGCCGCCAGCGGCGAGCCGGTCGTGAACCTGGACAAGCTCACCTACGCCGGCAACCTCGCGAACCTCGCAAGCCTTGCCGACGACGACCGGCATCGCTTCGTGCGCGGCGATATCGGCGACCGCGCGCTGGTGGAGAAGCTGCTCGCCGAGCACCGGCCGCGCGCGATCGTGCATTTCGCCGCGGAGAGCCACGTCGACCGGTCGATCCACGGCCCGGGCGAGTTCGTGAAGACCAACGTGGTCGGCACCTTCGAGCTGCTGGAGGCCGTGCGCGGCTACTGGCAGGCGCTCGAGGGCGATGCGCGCGCGCGCTTCCGCTTCCTGCACGTCTCCACGGACGAGGTGTACGGCTCGCTTTCCGAGCACGACCCCGCCTTCAGCGAGACCACGCCGTACGCGCCGAACAGCCCCTATTCGGCATCGAAGGCGGGCTCCGACCACCTGGTGCGCGCGTACCACCACACCTACGGCATGCCGACGCTCACGACGAACTGCTCCAACAATTACGGTCCCTACCAGTTTCCCGAGAAGCTGATCCCGCTCATGATCGCCAATGCGCTCGATGGCAAGCCGCTGCCGGTGTATGGCGACGGCCGCCAGGTGCGCGACTGGCTGTACGTGGGCGACCATTGCGAGGCCATCCGCACCGTGCTCGAGCGCGGCCGCGTGGGCGAGACCTACAACATCGGCGGCAACTCGGAGAAGCGCAACATCGACGTGGTGCATGCGCTCTGCGATGCGCTCGATGCGGTGCGGCCGGGAGAAGCCAGCCACCGCCATCTCATCCGCTTCGTGGCCGACCGCCCGGGACACGACCGGCGCTATGCGATCGACGCCTCGAAGATCCGCGCCGAGCTCGGCTGGACGCCGCGCGAGACGTTCGCGAGCGGCCTCGAGCGCACCGTGCGCTGGTATCTCGACAACGCGGCGTGGGTCCAGCAGGTGCGCAGCGGCGAATACCGCCAGTGGCTGGAGACCAACTACGCCGCACGGAGCGCGGCATGAAGAGGAAGGGCATCATCCTCGCCGGCGGCTCGGGCACGCGCCTCTATCCCGCCACGCGCGTGGTCTCGAAGCAATTGCTGCCGGTGTACGACAAGCCGATGGTGTATTACCCGCTTTCCACGCTCATGCTCGCCGGCATGCGCGAGATCCTCGTGATCTCCACGCCGCAGGACACGCCGCGCTTCCAGGAGCTGCTGGGCGACGGCCGCGAATGGGGCCTGCAGCTTTCCTACGCGGTGCAGCCGCGCCCGGAGGGGCTCGCGCAGGCCTTCATCGTCGGCCGCGACTTCGTGGGAAGCGATCCGAGCTGCCTCATCCTCGGCGACAACATCTTCCACGGGCACGATCTGAGCGACAGCCTGCAGCGCGCCGCGGCCAACGACCGTTGCGCGACCGTGTTCGCCTATCCGGTGCACGACCCGGAGCGCTACGGCGTGGTGGAGTTCGACGCGAAGGGCAACGCCATCTCGATCGAGGAAAAGCCGCGCGCGCCCAAGTCGCGCTACGCGGTGACGGGCCTGTATTTCTACGATGCGGAGGTGGTGGAGATCGCCGCGGCGCTGGCACCTTCGCCGCGGGGCGAGCTCGAGATCACCGACGTGAATCGCCGCTATCTCGAGAACGGCCGCCTCTCGGTCGAGGTCATGGGGCGCGGCACCGCGTGGCTCGATACCGGCACGCACGAGAGCCTGCTCGAGGCGGCGCATTTCATCGAGACCATCGAGCGGCGCCAGGGCCTCAAGATCGCCTGCCCCGAGGAGATCGCCTTCCGCATGGGCTACATCGACGCCGCGCAGCTCGAGCGCCTCGCCGAGCCGATGAAGAAGAACGCGTACGGGCGCTATCTCCTCGACGTGCTGCGCGAGAAGGTGTTCTAGATGAAGGCGATCGCGACGCAGATCCCCGATGTCCTGGTGATCGAGCCGGCGGTGTTCGGCGATGCACGCGGCTACTTCTTCGAGAGCTGGAACCAGCGCCGCTTCGACGAGCTCGCCGGGCGCAGCGTGCGCTTCGTGCAGGACAACCATTCGACATCGGCGCGGGGCGTGCTGCGCGGGCTGCATTACCAGGTGCGGCAGACGCAGGGAAAGCTGGTGCGCGTGGTCGCGGGCTCCGTGTTCGACGTGGCGGTGGACCTGCGCCGCTCGTCGCCCACGTTCGGGCGCAGCGTCGCGGTCGAGCTCTCCGAAGCGAACCATCGCATGCTGTGGGTCCCCGAGGGGTTCGCGCACGGCTTCCTGGTCACGTCCGAATCGGCGCAGTTCCTCTACAAGGCCACGGATTACTACGCGCCCGAGCACGAGCGCACGCTGCTGTGGAACGACGCGGCGCTCGGCATCGATTGGCCGCTCGAAGGTCGCGAGCCGCTGCTGAAGCCCAAGGACCTCGCCGGCATTCCGCTCGCGTCGGCCGAGGCATTCGAGTGATGCGGGTGCTGGTGACGGGCCGCGCCGGCCAGGTCGGCGCCGAGGTCGCGCGAGCGCTGCGGGGCTTCGCCGACGTGATCGCGCACGATCGCACCACGCTCGACCTGGCCGATCCCGACCAGATCCTGGAGCGCGTGCGCGAGGCGCGGCCCGATGCCATCGTGAACGCCGCCGCCTACACCGCCGTGGACCAGGCCGAGACCGATGCGGAGGCCGCGCGGCGCGTGAATGCCGCCGGCCCCGGAGTGCTCGCGGAGGAAGCGAAGCGCGCCGGTGCCGTGCTCATCCACTATTCGACCGACTACGTCTTCGACGGCGCGAAGGCAGCCCCTTATGTCGAGACGGATGCGACCAATCCCCTCGGCATTTACGGCCTCACCAAGCTGGAGGGCGAACGTGCCATCGCCGCCTCCGGATGCGACCACGTCATCCTGCGGACGAGCTGGGTGTATGGCCCGCACGGCAGGAACTTCCTGCTCACGATGCTGCGGCTCGCCGCCCAGCGCGACGAGCTGCGCGTGGTGGACGACCAGCGCGGCGCGCCGACTTCGAGCGCGCAGCTCGGGCGTCTCACCCGCGCGCTGCTGGAGCGTGGGCCGGCGTTGCGCGAGAAAGCCGGCATCTATCACGCAACGGCCGCGGGCGAGACCACATGGCGCCGCTTCGCCGAGGCGATCTTCGAAGGCGCCGCGCGCCGCGCCGGCCCCGCATTTCGTGCGCCGCGCGTGGTGCCGATCACCACCGCCGAATGGCCCACTCCGGCGCGGCGTCCGGCCAACTCGGTGCTCTCGAATGCAAAGCTCGAGGAGGCTTTCGGCGTACGGATCGGCGACTGGCGCGAAGGCCTGGACGAAGCGCTGTCAGCCTTTGCCCTGGGCCGCGAGCGATAGCGAGTCGTCCTGGCGGCGAACGAGGGCGAAGCACACGCGGCCCGGCGTGTTCGCGCTCAGCTTCAGCCGATAACCCGAGCTGCTCGCGAGGCGCGCCACGTGATAGAGGCCGATGCCGAGGCCCGTGCCGTGCTCGACCGGCTCGCGGAAGAGGCGCTGCGTGACGACTTCGGGAAGCGCCGTGCCGCTGTCGCACACCGCGAGCTCGGCCACGTCCGCGTCGTACACGAAGCTCACCGAGATCGCGATGGCGGGCTCGCGCGAGCGCTTCATGCGTGCATTGTCGAGCGCGTTCTCGAGGAAGCTGTCGAAGAGCCCCGCGGGCACATTCCCGTCGGTGTCGATGCGGGCGCTGATGCTCACCTCGGAGCCGGCAAGCCGCCGTGCCACCTCGGCCCACCAGACGGCCGCGCCCACGGGCAGGTCGCTCACGGGGGCTTCGGGGCTGCGCAGCTTGTCGAGCGTCGCCTGCAGGCGCTTGGTGAGCTGCGGGAGCTGGCGCTGCAATAGCCCCATGTAGCCGTCGGCGGGCGTTCGCGGCGCCATCGAGGTGAGCGTGTACAGCGACTGCAGCAGGTTCTTCACGTCGTGCGTGAGCCGGGCGCCCGTTTCGTGCACCGCCTGCAGGTACGCGTGCTGGCGCAGCGCATTCTCGCGCCGCTTGCCTTCATAGAATTCGCCCACCACCTGCGCAAGCAACCGCATGTGCAGCAGCAACGCGGGCGAGAGCCGGATCTTGCTGTAGAACGTGATCTCCAGGTCGTGATAGTCGAAGCGCGACGCATGCTCGCTTTCGTCCCCGAAGCGGCCCTCGCCGTCCGGCGTGCGCCACGAGCCGCCGCGCATCCATGGGAAGGTGCTGATCTCCGCCAGCGCCTGCTCGAGGAAGCGCGTGGCATCGGACTCGGTCTCCGCGAGCTCGGCCAGCCGCCGCATCCAGCGCTCGAAGGGCAGGCCCACGGACAGCAGGTAGCTCGAGAAATACGTGCGCAGGCCGCCGAAGCCGCGCATCGGGTTCCACAGGGCCGCGAATACGAGGAGCGCCGTGGCGAAGCCGAGCACCGTTTCCAGCACCGAGTACACGTAGCTCTCGCCGTTGAATCGCATCATCACCAGCGAGCCCAGCACGACGACCACGCCGAGCTGGAACACCAGCACGGCGTAGAAGAAATCGAACACCTGGGCCACCTGCTCCTCGCGCGGCCGCGGCAGGAACACCAGCAGCACGAGGATCGCGGGAAGGAAGTCGCGGCCGAAGATCGTGACGGCCTCCGGGACTTCCTGGAGCCCGAGCACCAGCTGCGGCACGACGACGAGCAGCAGCAGGATGAAGACGTAGGTGAAGGCGACCAGGTAGAAGCGGCTGCGATCGCCCGACTGCGCCATGAACACGCGCCCGCCGAGGATCCCCAGCAGCACCAGCAGCCACATGATGATCAGCCAGCCGTTGAGGAAGTAGAGGATCGCGGCGGTGATGCCCACCAGCAGCGTCCCCGAGAAGACCTTGAGCTCGCGTTCCGTGGCGAAGAACGGCTGCCACACAAGGAAGAAACCGAAATGGGAAAGCAGCATTAAGCGCTGCAGCGCCCCGCCGGGCGGCGAGATCATGGCGGCATGCAGCGACAGCAGCATGCCGAGCACGACCCAGCGGCGGCCGGTGACCAGGAGGTCGGCCAGGCGGGTCCTGGGTGGAGCGGTGGCGATCAAGGAGAATGGGGCGGCAGGGGGTGCGCCCGAGGATAAAGAAAGCGGCGCAGCCGCGCCATGAAATTCCGCCGCCTGTCGGCATCCCGACAGCGGCTGTCGGAATCCTGAACATGCCGTGTCGGCCCGAGAAACCCGGGGAAAGCCCTAACTCGTTGTCAGCAAAGACACAAATGGCTTGGCATGAAGCTTGCGACTAGCGTGACATCGAATCGCACATCGAGGGAACAGGGACCATGAAATCACAACAATCCGGCTTCACACTGGTCGAGATCGCAATCGTGCTGGTCATCATCGGACTGCTGCTCGGCGGCATCCTCAAGGGCCAGGAGCTGATCAACAGCGCGAAGGTGAAGAACATCGCCAATGACTTCCGCGTGATTCCGACGTATATCTACGCGTACCAGGACAAGTATCGCGCCCTGCCCGGCGACGACGCGCAGGTGGTCGCCCATAACGGCGGCGTCCTCGCGACGACGCCCAATGGCAAGCAGGGCGACGGCGTGATCGAGGGCAAGTGGGACTCGACCACGGTAACCGACGAATCGGTGCTCTTCTGGAACCACATCCGCAAGGCGGGCCTCATGTCGGGCACCGATACGGTCGGCACGTTCAATGACGCGGATCCTTATACGCCGAAGAATGCGCTCGGTGGCCGCATCGGCATCAGCGGCAACGGCAGCTCCGCGAGCCCGTACATCACCGGCATGAGCGGCAGCTACCAGATCTGCTCCAAGGGCATTCCGGGCAAGTTCGCCAAGCAGCTCGACATCCAGATGGACGACGGCGATCCCAGCAAGGGCAACATGCAAGCCATTAAAGATGGCTCCGCGTCCGGAGCCGGAGTCGTGATCGATCCGGCCGACGACGACGCGACCTTCACGGTCTGCATGTCGCTGTAACGCGAACCGTCCACGGCAGCTACGACGCCCCGCCTTCGCGCGGGGCGTTGTCTTTTCACCCCTGCAGCAAGCGGATCTCGGCCTTGCCGAGGTTCTGCTGCGTGCCGAGCAGCACCAGCACGTCGCCGGCGTGCACGAGTGTCGCCGGCGACGGGTTCACCTCGCGCGAGCCGGTGCGCCGCACCGCCGTCACGTGCACATCCATCGCTTCCAGGTTGATGTTGCCCAGCGGCTGGCCCACGCAGGCTGCCGATGCGCCGATCACCACGGTGCGCAGCCGCTGCTGCTGCTGCGTGTCGCTCTCCTCGTCCATGTCCGTCACGCCATGGAAGAAGCTGCCGGTCACGCGGTAGCGCTCCTTGCGGACGTCGCGCAGCCGCCGCAGCACGCGATTCAACGGCACCCCGAGCTGCATCATCGTCTGCGTGGCGAGCATGAGCGAGCCTTCGACCACCTCGGCCACGACCTCGGCCGCGCCCGCCTGCTTGAGGCGCGCCACGTCCGTATCGTCGAAGGTGCGCACGATCACGGGCACTTCGGGCCGCAGCTCGCGCACGTGCGCGAGGATGGTGAGCGCGCGCGGCGTATCGGCAAAGCTCACCACCACCGCGCTGGCCCGTGACAGCGCCGCGGCGACCAGCACCTCGCGCCGCGCCGCATCGCCGTACACCACGGAATCGCCCGCAGCGGCGGCTTCGCGCACGCGTTCCGGGTCCGAATCGAGCGCGATGACGGGAACGTTCTCGCGCTCGAGGAAATGGGTGAGCGCCTGGCCGCTGCGCCCGTAGCCGCAGACGATCACGTGGGCCTTGGTGCGCATGGTCTGCACCGCGAGCGAATGCAACGCCACCGCGCGCTGCGTCCATTCGCTGCTCACGAGGTGCAGCACGATGCGCTCCATGCGCGCCATGGCCAGCGGTGCCAGCATCATCGAGAGCAGCGTCGCCGCCAGCACGACCTGCAGCATCACCGGCTCGAGCGCGCCGGCGCGCCGCGCGAGTGCCAGCAGCACGAAACCGAATTCGCCCGCGGGCGCCAGCGCGAGCGCGGCACGCAGCGCAGTGGGCTTCTCGTTGCCGAAAATGCGGGCGAGCCCGAAGATCACCACGAACTTCAGGCCGAGCAGCACCGCGAACACCGCCGCCAGCGCCAGGAAATTCTCCGCGATCGCGCGCAGGTCGAGCAGCATGCCGACCGTCACGAAGAAGAGGCCCAGCAGCACGTCGCGGAAGGGCTTGATGTAGTCCTCGACCTGGTAGCGGTATTCGGTCTCGGAGATCAGCATGCCGGCGAGGAACGCGCCGAGTGCCAGCGACAGGCCCGCGATCGCCGTGACCCACGCGAGCCCGAGCGTCACGAGCAGCACGAAGAGCACGAACACTTCCGACGACTTCTGCCGCGCGGCGAGATTGAAGAGCGGCCGCATCAGGCGCTGTCCCAGCCAAAGCACGATCGCGAGCACGACCGCCGCCTTGGCGAGTGCGATGCCGATGGCACCTGCGATCTCGCCCCCGGTGAGGCCCAGCGCCGGAATCAGCACCAGCAGGGGGATCACCGCCAGGTCCTGGAAGAGCAGCACGCCCATGATCTGGCGCCCGTGGGCCGAATGCAGCTGCGATTTCTCCACCAGCATCTTGGAGATGATCGCGGTCGACGACATGGCGACCACCCCGCCCACGACCAGTCCCTCGCGCCACGAATGCCCCAGCGCGATGACCGCGAGGAGCCCGAGCGCCACCACCGCCACCACCTGGGCCCCGCCGAAACCGAACACCGTGCGGCGCATCGCCATCAGCTGCGGCAGGCTGAACTCGAGGCCGACGGAGAACATGAGGAACACCACGCCGAACTCGGCAACGCTTTGCTGGTCCTCGCTCGCCGGGACGAAACCCAGCGCATGCGGTCCCACGAGCGCCCCCACCAGCAGGTAGCCGATGATCGGCGGGATCGCGAGCTGCCTGAAAAGCACGACGACCGCGACGGCCGATGCGAGCAGGATGAGGGTGACGTTCAGAGCGTCGTGCATCGTTTCGATTTATAATTTCCGCGTGTCGAATTTACTACAAGCCCACGCGGTCTCGAACGTGGAGCAGCTGCTCGATCTCGCGCGCAACGTGCTGGAGATCGAGGCCCAGGCGGTGCTTGCGCTGCAGGGGCGCCTCGGGCAGGCCTTCCTGCGTGCGCACGAGATCATCCTCGGCACGCGCGGCCGCGTGGTCGTCACCGGCATGGGCAAGAGCGGCCACATCGGCCGCAAGATCGCCTCCACCCTCGCTTCCACCGGCACCCCGGCGTTCTTCATGCATCCGGGCGAAGCGAGCCACGGGGACCTCGGCATGATCACCGCCGATGACGCCGTCATCGCGATCTCCTATTCCGGCGAGTCGGACGAGATCCTCAAGGTGCTGCCGCTCATCAAGCGCCGCGGTGCCAAGGTGATCGCGATCACCGGCCGTGCGCATTCCACCCTCGCGAAGGAAGCGGATGTGCATCTCGATGCGGGCGTCGAGAAGGAGGCGTGCCCGCTCAACCTCGCGCCCACCGCCAGCACCACGGCGACGCTCGCGCTCGGCGATGCGCTCGCGATCACGCTCCTCGATGCGCGCGGCTTCGCGAGCGAGGACTTCGCCATGCACCATCCGGGCGGCTCGCTCGGGCGCAGGCTCCTCGTGCACGTGTCGGACATCATGCGCAAGGGCGACCAGCTGCCCAGGAACCGGCCGGAGACGCTGCTGCCCGAGGCGATCATCGAGATGTCCAACAAGGGCATCGGCATGACCGCCATCGTCGACGAGGGCGATCGCCTCCTCGGCATCTTCACCGATGGAGACCTGCGCCGGACGCTGCAGAAGCACGACGTGATCCGCGACGTGCGCGTGGGCGACGTGATGACGCGAAACCCGCGCGGCATCGGGCCGGAGAAGCTCGCCGCGGAGGCCGCGCAGCTCATGCAGAACTACCGCATCGGCGGGCGGCTGGTGGTGACCACGCCCGATGGCGTCCTGCTCGGCGTCGTGACCTTCAACGACCTGCTCGCCGCCGGGGTAGTCTGATGGACCTGGAGGCGCGGGCTCGGGGCGTGCGGCTCGCGATCTTCGATGTCGACGGCGTCATGACCGACGGCACGCTCTACATCGGCGCGGAGGGCGAGGCCTTCAAGGCCTTCAATATCCTCGATGGCCACGGCGTGAAGATGCTGCAGTCGGCGGGCATCGCCACCGCCATCCTTTCCGGCCGCTCGTCCGAAGCGGTCGCACGCCGCGCTGCCGAGCTGTCGATCATGCACGTGATCCAGGGGGCCTCCGACAAGCTGGCGTCGTTCGATGCCCTGCTGGCGCGGCTGGGCGTGGAGCCGCTCGCCTGCGCCTTCGTCGGCGACGACCTTCCCGACCTCCCGGTGATGCGCAACTGCGGTCTCGCCGTGGCCGTAGCCAACGCCGTGGAGGCGGTAAAAGGCGCGGCCCACTACGTGACGGCTGCGCCGGGCGGCCGCGGCGCGGTCCGCGAGTTCTGCGAGCTGGTGCTGCGCGCGCAGCGGCAACCACGGGCGCCGGCGGCGGTCTGATCGATGGTGCGTCCGACCACCTGGCTGCCGCTCGCGGCGCTGGCGTTGCTCGTCGGCCTCACGCTCTGGCTCAACCAGCTGGTGCAGCCGCAGGGCTCGCGCGCCGATGGCTCGAAGCGCCACGACCCGGACCTGATGGTTGAGAATTTCAACGCGCGCAAGCTCGACGATACGGGGCTCGTGCGCTATACGCTGGCCGCGAGGAAGATGGTACATTACCCCGACGACGATTCCGCGCATCTCGAGGCGGTGCAGCTCGAAGCGTTCGAGCCGAAGCAACCGCGCATGACCATCACCGCGGATCGCGGCCTGCTCGAGGAGGGCGGCGACCGCGTCTGGATCGAGGGCAACGTGGTCATGGTCCGTGAAGCGGACGACAAATCGGGGCCGGCGCGCCTCACCACCGAGAAGATGCTGGTCATTCCCGACGAGGGCATCGCCCGCTCCGCCGCGCCGGTCGTCGTGGAGAGCGCCGATGGCGTGACGCACGCGGCGGGCCTGGAGCTGAACAACAAGACCCGCACGCTGCAGCTCGATCAAGTGCAGATCACGATGAAGCCCAGACCCCGCTGATGCGCCTCCTTCCGCTTGCCTGCCTCCTTGCGTGCCTCGCTGCGCTTCCGGCCATGGCCGAGAAGGCCGATCGCGACAAGGAGATCGTCACCAATGCCGACAAGTTCACCGGCGACGATGCCACCCACACGATCACGCTCGACGGCAATGTCGTCCTCACGCAGGGCACGATGCGCATCACCGCCGCGCGCGTGGTGATCAAGGAGGATGCGCAGCGCTTCAAGCACTACACCGCGACGGGCTCGCCGGTCACCTTCCGCCAGAAGCGCGACAACGTCGACGAATGGATGGAGGGGTTCGCGCAGCGCGCCGAGTTCGACGAGAAGAGCGACATGCTCAAGCTCTACGACAACGCGCGCGTGAAGAGCAACCAGAACGAGATCACGGGACAGTTCATCTCCTACGACATGACGCGCCAGGTGGCGGAAGTGACGGGCGCGCCCCCCGGCCAGGTGGCACCCGCCGGCTCGCGCGTGAAGGTGATCATCATCCCCACGAAGAAGGAGGCCGCGCCGGGCAAGGCGGAGCCGCCCGCTCCCGTGGCGCCGCAGCTCAAGCCCGACACGGGGGCGAAGTGATGGTGGCCGTGTCGCAGCCGGCCCACCTCACGCTCGTGCAGACCGAGCCCAACGCGGCGGTGCTCCGGGCCGAGGGCCTGATGAAGCGCTACCGCAAGCGCACCGTCGTCTCGGATGTGTCGCTCACGGTCGAAAGCGGCGAGGTGGTCGGGCTGCTGGGCCCCAACGGCGCCGGCAAGACCACCTGCTTCTACATGATCCTGGGGCTGGTCCCCATCGACGCGGGCTCGGTCACGCTGGACGGCCAGGTGCTCACGCACCTGCCGATCTTCCGCCGCTCGCGCCTGGGCCTCTCGTACCTGCCGCAGGAAGCGTCGATCTTCCGCAAGCTCACGGTGGAGCAGAACATCCGCGCCGTGCTCGAGCTGCAGGGGCTGCCGGAGGAGGACCTCGAGACGCGCCTGGAGGCGCTGCTGGACGACCTGCACATCGGCCACCTGCGGTCTTCTGCCGCACTCGCGCTTTCCGGTGGCGAGCGGCGCCGGGTGGAGATCGCCCGCGCGCTCGCCACCAGCCCCCGCTTCATCCTGCTGGACGAGCCGTTCGCCGGCGTGGACCCCATCGCCGTTCTTGACATACAGCAAATCATCCGCTTCCTGAAAGAGCGCGGCATCGGCGTACTCATCACGGATCACAACGTGCGTGAGACACTGGGCATCTGCGACCATGCGTACATCATCAACCAGGGAAGCGTCCTCGCCTTCGGGAAGCCGGAGGAGATCATCTATAATGAAGCCGTCCGAAAGGTGTACCTCGGAGAGAACTTCCGGCTCTAGCGGAACGGTGCTGTCTCCGGGAGCCTCCGGCGCATGAAGCACAGCCTACAGCTCAAGCTATCCCAGCACCTCACGCTCACGCCCCAGCTGCAGCAGTCCATCCGGCTGTTGCAGCTGTCGACGGTCGAGCTGAACCAGGAGCTGGAGCGCTACCTCGCGGAGAACCCCCTGCTCGAACGGGCGGACCTGGGCTCGGGCGAGGAATCGTCGTCGCCCACCCCGCCCGGCATCCCCACGCCGCAGGAAGTCGCTTCGTCCTCATCCTCCTCCGAGGAGTCGCGCGACGAGCCGGCGAGCTTCGCCGAGGAGCACGGCTTCGGCGAGGAGCATTCGGCCACCGGCAGCAGCTCGCGGCGCGAGGATGACGACCGCGACGATTTCACCCAGTTCGCCGCCTTCGAGCCCACGCTCCAGGACCACCTCGTGCAGCAACTCGCGCTCACCGGCCTCACCGAGCGCGACAGGCAGCTTGCGACCATCATCGTCGGCCACCTCGACGAGGACGGCTACCTCAAGAGCGAGCTCGAGGAGCTGCGCGAGCCGGCCTGCGCCGCCGTCCCGGACGTCGAGATCGAGGAGCTGCAGATCGCGCTGCGCCATGTGCAGAACCTCGAGCCGACCGGCGTCGGCGCCCGTGACATCGCGGAGTGCCTCGAGCTGCAGCTGAAGGCACTGCCGCGCGACACCGAGCATCGCGACGAGGCCATCGCGCTCGTCTCCCGGCACCTCGATGCCCTCGCCGCCCGGGACTTCAACAAGCTGAAGCGCGTGCTGGGCGTGGACGAGGACGAGTTGCGCGACATCCGCGGCCTCATCCTCACGCTCGATCCCAAGCCCGGGCGCGCCTTCGGCAGCGGGGACGTGCGCTACATCGTGCCCGACGTGGTGGTGCGCAAGATCGCCGGGCGGTGGAATGCATCGCTCAACCGCGATGCGATGCCGCGCCTGCGCATCAACAAGATGTACGCGGACATCCTCCTGGCCTCGCGCGAGAACGGCGGCAAGCACCTCGCCGGGCAGCTCCAGGAGGCGCGCTGGCTCATCAAGAACGTGCAGCAGCGCTTCGATACCATCCTGCGGGTGACCCAGGCCATCGTCGACCGCCAGAAGAATTTCTTCGAGCACGGCGAGGTGGCCATGCGCCCGCTGGTGCTGCGCGAGATCGCCGAGGCGGTCGGCCTGCACGAGTCCACCATCTCGCGCGTGACGACGCAGAAATTCATGCTCACGCCGCGCGGCATATTCGAGCTCAAGTATTTCTTCGGCAGCCACGTCTCGACGGACACGGGCGGCGCCTGTTCGGCCACCGCCATCCGTGCCCTGATAAAGCAGCTCGTCGCCGCCGAGGATGGCCGCAAGCCGCTCTCCGACCATCGCATATCCGACATCCTCGCGCAGCAGGGAATACAGGTCGCGAGGCGCACCGTAGCCAAGTATCGCGAGGCCATGCACATCCAGCCGGCGAACCTGCGCAAGTCGATCTGAAGCCTTTGTCTCCCGTAGCCACGCTACCGAAAGGAGCTCTTCGATGAACCTGAACCTCACCGGCCACCATGTCGAGATCACGCCCGCCATCCGCGACTACGTCGTGTCGAAGCTCGCGCGCATCGAGCGCCACTTCGACCACGTGATCGACGTCAACGTGATCATGACCGTGGAGAAGCTGGACCAGAAGATCGAGGCCACGGTGCACCTTTCGGGCAAGGACATCCACGTGCAGGCGCACGATGGCGACATGTACGCGGCGATCGACGAGCTCATCGACAAGCTCGACCGGCAGGTGATCAAGCACAAGGAGCGCTTCGCGGTCGACCGCCACGCGCAGTGCATCAAGCGCATCCCGCAGGCCTGAGCGGCCTCTCATGAACCTGCTCGCGCGCCTGCTTCCCGTCAACCACGTCCTGCTGGGGCTGGACGTGAGCAGCAAGAAGCGCCTGTTCGAGCAGATCGGCCTGTTGTTCGAGAATTCCCGCCAGATCCCGCGTGCGCGCGTCTTCGATAGCCTCTTCGAGCGCGAGAAGCTCGGTTCCACCGGCCTGGGGTACGGGGTCGCCATACCCCACGGCCGCATCCGCACCCTGAAGGAGCCGGTGTGCGCCTTCGTGCGCACCGCCACGCCCATCGCCTTCGAGGCGCCCGACGGGCAGCCCGTGAACCTGGTGTTCGCGCTGCTCGTGCCCGAACATGCCACCGAGGCGCACCTCGAGATCCTTTCGGAGCTGGCGCAGATGTTCAGCGATCCGGACCTGCGCGAGCGCCTCGTGCGGGTCGAGGACATCCAGGCGGCGCACCGGTTGATCACCGAGTGGTCGCCCTATGCCCCGGCTCAGCGTTCGGCAGCTGTTTGAGCGGCGCCACGAGCGCCTCGGCCTCGCCTGGGCCGGCGGGCGCGCGGGCGAGGAGCGCGAGCTCACCGGCGAGATGCTGCGCAAGCCCGGCGTCGGCCTCATCAGCCACCTGAACCTCATCCACCCCCTGCTGGTGCAGGTGCTGGGACCGGCCGAGGTGGATTACCTCGACAAGCTGGAAGACCTGGTCCGGGAGAAGACGGCCGCGCACGTGGTCGGCGGCGACACCATCTGCGTCATCGTGGGCGACGACCAGCCCGCGCCCCGCGTGCTGCGCGAGGCCGCCGATGCGGCCGGCACGCCGCTCCTCACGTCCACGGAGCCCAGCCAGCACGTGATCAACGTGCTGCGCCCGTTCATGCAGCAGGAGCTGGGGGAGATCACGACGCTGCACGGCGTCTTCCTCGACGTGCTCGAGATCGGGGTGCTCATCACCGGCGATTCCTCGATCGGCAAGAGCGAGCTGGCGCTCGAGCTCATCTCGCGCGGGCACGGCCTCGTGGCCGACGACGTGGTCGAGCTGCAGCAGATCGGTCCCGAGACCATCCAGGGCCGCTGCCCGCCGCTGCTGCGCGACTTCCTCGAGGTGCGCGGGCTGGGCGTGCTCAACATCCGCTCGATCTTCGGCGAGACGGCGGTGCGGCCGCGCAAGGTGCTGCGCCTCATGGTGCACCTCGAGATGCCGCTCGGCGGCTACGAGCCACCCGACCGGCTCGCCACGCGCTCCGGGATGCAGGACATCCTGGGCGTGGAGATTCCCACCGTCACGCTCGCCGTGGCTCCCGGCCGCAACCTCGCGGTGCTGGTGGAGGCGGCCGTGCGCAACCACATCCTCATCACGCGCGGCATCGACTCCACCCGCGAGTTCATCGCCCGGCAGGAAGCGGCGATGCGCGCCGAGGCGGGCGGCGCCGACGAGGCCGCCGACTGATGCAGCTGGTGCTGCTGTCGGGCGTGTCCGGCTCGGGCAAGAGCGTCGCACTCAAGGCCCTCGAGGACGCCGGCTTCTTCTGCGTGGACAACCTGCCTGCGGACCTGGTCGATGCGCTCGCCGAGTACGCCTCCACCTGGGGCGAGGCCCGGGTGGCGATCAGCGCCGATGCGCGCAGCCGCGAGAGCCTGGCGCGCCTGCCGGCCAGCATCGAGCGGCAGCGGGCGCGCGGCATCGACGTGCGCGTGATCTTCCTCGACGCGAGCAACGAGAGCCTGGTGCGCCGCTTTTCCGAGACGCGGCGGCCGCACCCGCTGTCGCGCGAGGGCCAGGCGCTGCCGGAGGCGATCGCCGAGGAGCGCGACGTGCTCGCGTGGCTCGCCGAGATCGGCCAGCGCATCGACACCAGCGTGCTCACGCCGCAGCAGCTCCGCGGCTGGGTGATGGACCTCGTGGTCGCGGACCAGTCGCGCCTCACGCTCGTGTTCGAATCCTTCGGCTGGAAGAACGGGCCCGCGCTGGATGCGGATTTCCTCTTCGACGTGCGCTTCCTGCCCAACCCGCACTACGATCCGCAGCTGCGCCCGCTCACCGGCAACGACGCGCCGGTGGCCGCGTTCCTCGAGCGCGAGACGCAGGCGCGGCTCTTCATCGAGGAGGTCGAGCGGCTGCTCCGGCGCTGGCTGCCGCGCTTCGTGCTCGACCAGCGCGCGCTCATCACGGTCGCCATCGGGTGCACCGGGGGGCGGCATCGCTCGGTGTACATCGCCAGCGCGCTCGCGGAGGCGTTCCGGCCCGACTACACCGTGCTGCTGCGGCACCGGGACCTGCGGGGCTAGCCGACATGGTCTTCCGCAAGCTCTTCGACCTCGCAGCCCGGCGGGAGACGCTGCCGATCTTCCCGCTCAATACGGTGCTCTTCCCGGATACGCTGCTGCCGCTGCGCATCTTCGAGGTGCGCTACATGGACATGGCGCGCGCGTGCCTGCGCGAATCCACGCCCTTCGGCGTGTGCCTCATTCGCGAGGGCCAGGAGGTCGGCACACCCGCCGTGCCGGAGAACGTCGGCTGCGCGGCGCGGCTCGAGCAGGCCGACATGGAGGAGCTCGGCATCCTCAAGGTCGTGGCCCACGGCACCGAGCGCTTCCGCATCGTGTCGAGCGAAGTGGACAAGCACGGGCTCATCGTGGCCGAAGTAGAGCGCGTCGAGGCCGAAGCCGACGCGATAGAGGCGCCGGGCCTCGCCGACTGCGCCGAGTTCCTGCGCAAGCTGATCGCGGGCATCGGCACGCAGCGCTTCGCCGAGCCGTATCTCTACGACAACGCGACCTGGGTCGGCTTCCGGCTGGCGGAGATCCTGCCCCTCAGGAACGACGTGAAGCAGAAGCTGCTCGAGGTGACCGATGCCACGCTGCGGCTCGCGGTGCTGCACCGCTTCCTGAGGCAGCAGAAGCTGATCTGAGCCGCTTCAGCCCGGCATCGCGCGCACGCCCGCGAGCAGGCGGCGCACCGGCGAAGGCAGCGCGGCACCGTCGATGTCCGCGAGTGCCAGCCACGTCGCGGGACGCTCGAATGCCATGTTCGCCGCGTGCCCGACATGGAGGCGCCAGGGCGCCACCTCCAGCGTGAAGTGCGTGAACGCATGCTCGAACGGCGCCATGGCGCTTGCCGCCTCGGCCTCGAGCCCCCAGTCCCTCGCGAGCGCTGCGAGGGGCTCGTCGTCCGCGCCGCATTCCGGCAGCGACCAGAGGCCGCCCCAGATGCCGCTCGCGGGGCGTTTCTCGAGCAGCACCTCCGCCTGCGAAAGCACCACCAGCATGCCGATGCGCCGGCGTTTTCGTGCCGCGCGCACGCGCTTGCCGGGAAGCTCGCCGATGCGCCCCTCGATTCGCGCGACGCAATCGTCCGCGACCGGGCATGCGAGGCACGCGGGACGGCGCACGGAGCATACGTCGGCGCCGAGATCCATCATGCCCTGCGTGTACGCCTCGATCCCGGTATGCGGCGTGCGTGCTTCCGCGACCGACCATAGCTGCGACAGCACGCCGGTGGACCCGGGATCCCCGCCGATGCCGGCGTGGCGCGCGAGCACGCGCTTCACGTTGCCATCGAGGATGGGGTGGCGCGCGCCGGCGGCGAATGCCGCGATCGCCGCGGCGGTCGAGCGCCCGATGCCGGGAAGGGTCACGAGGTCGTCGAAGCGCGTTGGAAAGACGCCGCCGAAACGGGCCATGACCTCGCACGCGGCGCGATGCAGGTTGCGTGCGCGGGCGTAATACCCCAGGCCGCTCCAGAGCGGCAGGACCGCGTCGATCGACGCAGCGGCAAGCGAGCGCACATCGGGAAAGCGCGCGACGAAGCGCTCGTAATACGGGATCACGGTCGCGACCTGCGTCTGCTGCAGCATCACTTCCGAAAGCCAGATCGCGTAAGGGTCGCGCGTGCCTTGCCACGGCAGGCCCGAACGCCCATGCGTGCGCTGCCAATGCACGATGCGCGCGGCAAAATCCGTCGCCGGGCGCGCAGGAAAAATCGGGGCCGACATGGCCCCGAGTGTAAACGCGAAAATGCGCGATCGCGCGCTAGAGCGTAGGCATCGCCCCGTTGCCGCCCGACGTACGCATGACGGCGCTGTCGCGCGGCGGCTTGCCGGTCTCCACCAGCGAGCGGAAGCGCACCAGGTCTTCGTCCATCGCGGTCTTCGGATCGGTGCCGAAGGCCTTGGCGACGACGTGGCCGAGCGCACCGCCCGGCGGCGCATAGCGCAGCTGCACGTGCACGCGCGTACCCTCGCCGTCGGGCTCGAAGCGCACGCGGCCGGTGTGCTCGACCGCGGAGCCTTCGACGCTGCGCCACGTCATCTCGCGGTTCTCGACCACGTTGAGCAGCTCCGATTCCCACGAAACCGGCGCGCCTGCAGGCCCGTCGACCGTCCAGCGGTAGCGGTCGCCGCCGACGTAGCGCACCTCGCGCACGTGCGTCATCCACTGCGGGAAATTCTCGAGGTTGCGCCAGTACGCATACACCGCTTCGACCGGCGCATCGATGCGGAGGGTCTTCTCCACCGGCAGCCCGCGGCCGCGGACCAGGTTGCCGATCTCGCGGTTGGTGGTGGCGCGGGCGAGCAAACCACCGCCGATGGCCGCGTAGACGAGCCCGGCGAGGCCGCCGCGGAAGTAGCCATAGGTCGCGAGTCCCGCCCCGAAGGCGCCCGCAGCCGCTCGCGAGGTGGGCGACCATGGGCCGTCCATGGCGTGCAGCATGTCGTGCGCGGCCTGCGTCATGTTCGCGGTGCTCGCGTCGCCCGTTACCGGGCCGCGGCTATCGCGACGGTGCTCGACCCAGCGCCGTGCCTCGACCACCGCCCCGTAGGCGCGATTGGTGGCGTCGCGCACGACGATGTCGCGGCCCTCGCGCGCGCGCCTCGCCGCCGCTTCCGCCTGGTTGCGCAGGTCGGCGCGGCGCTTGCGGCCCTGCTGCGGATCCATGAAGTACATGAAAGCCGCACCCATTCCGAGATAGACCAGTCCGTTTGCCATGCGGCCTCCTTGCGTTGATGACTAGCCTGTGACCCGCCCGGCGGCAGGCCGTTTCCCCCGTAGTCGGTTCGGCCCCCGGTCGGGAGGGCCCGGCGGTATCGCCCGCGGCGAAATAGCGAGGCGCATCAATATAATGCGGCGATGCCGCTGGCCGACCTGAGCCCCCAGGAATTCTGCAGCGCGCCGGATATCGGCCGCCTCTACGCCCGCGGGCACGACGGCAGGCTGAGGATGTTCCACTTCCGGGATTGCGTCGTCGACATGCACACGGTGTTTCCCGTGGCGCCGGGAGGCCGCGCCTGCCGCAGGATGTTCGCGCAGTTCGAGGAGTCCAAGTACGACGAGATCTTCTCCGGGCAATTCCTCGCGCAGCTGCCCTCGCCGCCGCCCGTCGATCTCGAGCACTGCTTCGTGCTCGGCGGCAGCGTCAACTACTGGCATTTCGTCATGGACCAGTTGTCACGGATCTCGCTCCTCACCGCGTTCCCGCGCGCAGGCGCCACGATGCCGACGGTGCTCCTGAACGACGCTCCCACGGCCGGCTTCCTCGCGCTGCTCAATCGCGGCTTCGAGCTGCTCGACCTGCCGCCGTTCCGCGTGGGGACGACGCCCAGGCGTTTCCTGCGCCTGCGGGACGCATACGTCCCGTGCCTGGGCCCGCTGGAGCCCCGCTATGGCTTCCTGCGCGACCTGGCTCGCAAAATCCAGTCCACGAGCGCGGGCGCGGGACCGGAGCGTGTCTTCCTCAGGCGCGGCGACGTCCCGAAGCGCCGGATCGTAAATGAGGAAGAGATCGAGCAGGCGCTCGTCCGGCGGCATGGATTCGTGGCGTTCACGCCGGGCGAAGCGGCGCCGCTGGAGCAAATCATGTGGGTGAAGGACGCGCGCATGCTCGTCGGCGGCCACGGCGCCGCGATGACCAACCTGCTTTTCGCGCCCAACCTTCGCCACGTGGTGGAGCTCTACGCGCACAGCACGCAGCCGTTCTTCAGGAGGGCGTGCGAGAAGAGCGGCATCCGCCACCGCTTCATGGAGGGCACCATCCAGGCCGCGGGCTCCGAGCGCCGCCCCGACGATGCCGACTACCACGTGGATGTCAGCCGGTTGCTCGAGGTGGTGGAGGCGATGCTCCGTTCGCCAGCAGCGGACCGGGACGGATAGCGGGGATTCCCGCCGGGATCCGGCTCAGAGGAGCGCGCCCACGATGCCGCCCAGCTTCGGGGCGATCGCCTTGCTCACGCCTTCCTTCACGAGCGGATTGCTGGTCACCGAGTTGAGCGACGAGCCGAAGTGTTCGCCGAGCGCGCTCACCTGCGAGGCGTCCAGCTTGCTCGATCCCGCCGCAATCTGCTGGTCGGTGAGCGGCGCCTTGCACTTGCCGCCCAGCATCGCGCACATCTGGTCCGCGAGCTTGGGCGATGCAGCGCCCGGATCGAGCTTGCCCATCACGCCCGCGAGGCGCGGGTCCTTTACCGCGGACTCGAGGAAGTTGCCCGAAAGCTTCTTCACCGTGTCCATCCCGCCCATCATCTGGAAGACGTTGCCGAGCGAAAAGCCCTGGCCCAGCACCGATCCCGCAGCGAGCGCGAAGCCGATGATCGCCGATGCGAGCCACCTGCACGGAATTCCAGGCTTCATCTTTCCGCCTCCATTCATCGATGTGGCTGCCACGCAACTGTACCGGCGCCGGTGTCACGCAGCAATCGTCCTGTGGGGCAGATCCGTACCGGAGATCGGTATGTGGAACCGGCCATTCGCAGGGCTAAGCTTGCGGCTCGCCCGCGCCGCGAGGTGTATCGGCCCCTGTGCTAACGTTGGGCTCCACGTGGGTGCGAGCTCCAATGGGCGTGCTGCGAAACGCGGTCCTGGTCGGCTTCCTCCTGGCTCTCGGCGCGTTCGCCGCCGGCTTGCCTGTGGTGGCCGGCGCCGATCAACCCGCGAAGCGCGTCCTCGTTTTCTACGACGAGAACAAGGACGACCTGCCGGGCCTGTCGCGAACGGATCGCGGGCTGCGCGAGGCCTTTCGCGCCGAGCTGGGTAAGGACGTGGAAATCCACAGCGAATCCATCGGCCTTTCGCGGTCCGGCCAACCCGGGTTCGAGAAGCTCGCGACCGACTTCTATCGCGGCAAGTACGCGGGCCTGCGGCCCGACCTCATCGTCGCCGTGATGGAGTCGCCGCTCGATTTCCTGCTGCGCGAGGCCGATGCATTGTTTCCCGGCGTTCCGGTCGTGTTCTCCGGCATCGATGCATCGACGGTCGCGGAAAAGAAATTGCCGCGCAACTTCACGGGCCTCCTGCTGGAGCGAAGGTATGCGCCGACGCTCGAGCTCGTGCTGCGCCTGCAACCCGAAACACGCAACATCGTCGTCGTCGGGGGAACGTCGCGGTTCGATCGGTACCTGCAGCCATTCGTGAAGCGCGACCTCGCGCCGTTCGAAGGCCGCGTGGGCATCGAGTACCTGTTCGACCTCGGCATGGAGGACCTCCTCGAGCGGGTCTCGAACCTTCCTGCGCACAGCGCCGTCCTCTTCGTGAGCCTGCTGGTCGATGGCGCCGGGACCCGCTTCGTGCCGGCCGATGCGCTGGCCACGATCGCCGCCAGGGCCAGCGCCCCCACATTCGTGTTCATCGAGCAGTACGTCGGCCTGGGCGCCGTGGGCGGCAACGTCTACAGCTATCGCGAGGAGGGACAGAATCTCGCGGCGTTGGGCGTGCGCATCCTGCGCGGCGCCGCCCCGGAGTCCATTCCCCTCCGCGCCGCCTCGGCCCGCGTCGACATGTTCGACGCCCGCGAGCTGCGGCGCTGGAAGCTCGACGAGACGCGGCTTCCGGCGCAGGGCATCGTCCGCTTCCAGGAGCCATCGGTGTGGACGCAGTATCGCTGGTACATCCTCGGGGCGCTCGTGGTAGTCCTCGCCCAGTGCGCGCTGATCGCGGGCCTGCTCGTGGCGCGCGCACGCCAGCGTCGCGCCGAAATGGAAGCGCGGCGCCAGCGTGACGATCTCGCGCACGTCCTCAGGGTCACCACGTTGGGCGAGCTCACCTCGTCACTCGCCCATGAGATCAACCAGCCCCTGGCGGCGATCCTGCTGAATGCGCAGGCCGCGATGCAGTACCTCGAGAGCGGGCGGACCGCCGCGGCGAAGGAGGTGCAGCGGGAAGTCGAGGCGGCGCTCGCGGATATCGTCGCCAGCGCGGATCATGCCTCGCACGTGGTCTCGCGAGTGCGTGCCCTCTTCCGCAAGGAGCAGGTCAAGCCCGTTGCCGTGGACGTAAGGAGCCTCATCGAGGATGTCGTGCGCCTGCTGCACGCCGCCATGCTCACCGAGCGCATCGAGATGCGCTTGATCTTCGGTGCGGTGCCGCCGGTATTCGGCGACGCGGTGCAGCTCGAGCAGGTGGTGCTGAACGTCGTGATGAACGCGTGCGACGCCATCGGCGCGGGCGACCGGAGCGCGCCACGCACGATCACCATCCGGACGCGCGAGGGCCGCCCGGGATATGTCGCGATCGAGGTCTCGGATACCGGCATCGGCGTCGAGGACGGTGGCCTCGAGCAGATCTTCGCGCACTTCGTGAGCACGAAACCGAACGGCCTGGGAATGGGGCTTGCCATCAGCCGCTCGATCGTCGACGCGCACGGCGGGCTTATCTGGGCGACCGCGAATGCCGGCCGGGGCCTCACGATCCACATCGAGCTGGCGGCGTACGTGAGCGATGCGCGCGAGACGCTGGATGAGCCCCGGCGATTGCCTCGGCAGGCGGTCTAGGGAGCGGGACGGGGCAGCGGTGGTTGCGACCAGCCGGAGAGCCTGGCATGTGGAGCGGGTGAAGGGAATCGAACCCTCGTCGTAAGCTTGGGAAGCTTCTGCTCTACCATTGAGCTACACCCGCGCCCGCATCGTTTATAGGCGAGGGCGGGTCCGGTTCAACCTCGCGCCGCTGCAAACCGCACGGCGCTCACTCTTGCGTCAGCTCCTGCAGATGCTCCGTGGCGGCGGCATACTCCGTCAGCAGATCGGCGAAGACCTGGCGAACAGTGGTCTCGCTCTTCATGTCGCCCACGATCTGGCCGATGGCATAGGTCCAGTAATCGAGCTTGCCCGCCCGTTCGGCCCGACGCAGCGGCTCGCCTGCCAGGATGGATTGCAGCGGAAAGGTCAGGGGCTTGGGGGCGCCGGGCTGTTCCCAGGCTTCCGTATAGCCG